>NZ_JBEZDS010000103.1:0-13318 GCF_040648435.1 Dactylosporangium sp. NPDC049140
GGCGCCACAAACCCGTCAACCTCAGCCCGCACCCCAGCCAGCGCGCCCCGATCCACCTTCCCGTTCGGCGTCAACGGCAACACATCCAAGCCCATAAACACCGCCGGGACCATGTACGACGGCAACCGCGAACCCACAAACGCCCGCAGCTCCTCCACCGGCGGCACAGCCGGCACCACAAACGCCACCAACCGATCCAAATCATCGGCAACAACCACAGCAGCGTCGATCGAAGGATGCCGGGTCAGCGCGAACTCGACCTCACCAGGCTCAATCCGATACCCACGCACCTTCATCTGCTCGTCGGCCCGCCCAAGGAACTCCAACCCAGCGGCCGTGCGCCGCACCCGGTCCCCGGTCCGATACCACCGCGACCCACCAGGCGCCGCAACAAACCGCGAAGCCGTCAGCGAGGCCTGACCCAGATACCCCCGGGACACCCCAACCCCGCCTAGGAACAGCTCCCCGGCGACACCCAACGGCACGGGCCGCAGCACGGCGTCCAGCACCTGCAACTCAACCCCGGGCAACGGCCCACCGATCGGCGCCGGCCCCTCCCCCTCGTCGAACAGCTCACAGAACGTGGAGTCAACGGAAGCCTCCGTGACCCCGTACGCCGTGAGCACACGAACCCCGAGCACCCGCTGCGCCCGGGCCACCGACTCGAGCCGCCACACATCAGTCGTCACCACCACCAGGCGCAGATCCGGCAGTCCGAGACCGGTCCGCTCGACATAGGACACCAGCTCATCGACGTACCGCGGCGCGGACTCGAACGCCTCGACCCGGGCCGTCGTGAGCAACTCGTGCCACGTGGCGGTGTCGAGCTGAGCGCCGACATCACCGATCACGAGCGTGCCCCCGGCGGCGAGGGCGCGCACCACATCACCGGTGAACACATCAAAACTGGCGCTGGCCAGCGTCAGCCACGAATGGCCGGTGAACTGTGCCGCCGACCAACCAGCGAACACTCCCAGCAGCGCACTGTGCGGCACGACCGTGCCTTTCGGCGTGCCGGTGGACCCAGATGTGTAGATGACACAAGCCGCCTGTGCGGGATGCACGGTCGCCGTGAACGGATCCCCATACTCGACCTCAGAGACCACAACCGACACGCCGGCATCCGCGACCATGAACTCCAGCCGCTCCACCGGATACGACGGATCCAGCGCCAGATAGGCAGCACCGGCCTTCCACACACCCAGCATCGCCACAACCAGATCGACACCGCGCGGCAGCTGCAGACCCACCACCGACTCCGCACCAACACCCTGCGCAGCAAGCCAACCAGCGAACCGCGCCGCCCGCGCATCCAACTCCGCAAACGTCAACGACACATCACCGGCCCGCACCGCCACCGCAGACGACGACGCCGGCAACAGCTCGTGCACACCCCCGACCGACGGCACCGTCACACCGTTGGCGTTCCACGCACGAAGGGCGCGATCCTCGGCCACCGTCAGCATCGGCAGGCTCGACAGCCGGGCATCGGGCGCCGCGGCGACCGCGGCCAGCACCACGTTGAGGTGGCGAATGAGCCGGCGGATCGTCGATTCCTCGAAAAGCTGGGTGCTGTACTCGATGCTGCCCGTCAGCCCCCCGCCGCTCTCGGTCACGACCAGACCCAGGTCGTAGATGGCCGGCGCCGGAACGGGCTCGTCGACCGGCGCGGACGCGACGCCGTCGAGGCGGGCGTAGTTGAACAGCACCTGGAACAGCGGTGTGCGGGACCGGTCGCGCGGCCCGCCGAGCGCGTCGACGAGTTGTTCGAACGGGACGTCCTGGTGCGCGTACCCGGAAAGGGTCTCGGTGCGCACACGGCCCAGCAGCTCGGCGAATGTCGGGTCGCCGGACAGATCGGTCCGCAGGACCAGCGAGTTGACGAAGAAGCCGATGAGGCCCTCGATCTCGGCCCGGTTCCGGTTCGCGATCGGGGCGCCGACGACGATGTCACGCTGGCCCGTGTACCGGCCGAGGAGCGTCGTGAACGCGGACAGCACGGTCATGAACATGGTGGCGCCGGCCGCGGCGGACGCGGCGTGCAGGCCGTCGGCGACCTCGGCCGGGATGGCGAACTCGAGGGCGGCGCCGGTGCTGCTGCGGACCGGCGGCCGGGGGTGGTCGGTGGGCAGCTCCAGGGTCGGGGCGCCGGCGAGGTGGTCGCGCCAGTAGGCGAGGCGGTGCTCGAGGGCGGCGCCGGTGAGCCAGTTGCGCTGCCAGGCGGCGAAGTCGGCGTACTGCACCGGCAGCGCGCGCAGCGTCGCCCCCGGGTCGGCGTGGAGGGCGTCGAACTCGTCGCGGAGGATGCCGGCGGACCATTCGTCGCTGACGACGTGGTGGGTGGCCACCGCGAGGATGTGCTCGTCCGGGGCGAGGCGCAGCAGCGTGGCCCGGAACAGCGGGCCGGTGGCCAGGTCGAACGGCACGAGCGCGTCGGCGGCCTGCCAGGCGCGGGCCGCGGCGGCCGGGTCGGGTTCGGCGGTGAGGTCGACGACGGGCAGGTCGAACGGGGCGGGCGCGTCCACGACCTGGTGCGGCACGCCGTCGGCGTCGGCGACGAGCCGGGTGCGCAGGGTCTCGTGCCGCGTCACGAGGGCGGTGAGCGCGCGGGCGACGGCGGCGGGGTCGGCGGCGCCCAGGTGGATCGCGAGCGGCGTGTTGTACTCGGCCGAGCCCGGCTCGAGCTGGGCCAGGAACCACAGGCGCTGCTGGGCGTACGACAACGGCAGCGGCCGGCCCCGATCGGCGAGCCCGATGGCGGGCGCGCCGGTCTCCAACAAGTCGGTGGACAGGAGCGAACCGAGCCCGGCAACGGTCGGCGCGTCGAACACCGCGGCAACGGGCACCTCCACGCCGAGCACGGCCCGGATCCGCGACACCAGCTGGGTCGCGAGCAGCGAGTGCCCGCCGAGGGAGAAGAAGTCGTCGCCCGCGCCGACGCGTTCGACGCCGAGCAGCTCGGACCAGACCCCGGCCAGCAGCTCCTGCACCGGGCCGTCGGGCGCGACGTACGCTCCCCCGGCGGCGAGCTGCCGCCCGTCCGGCGCGGGCAGCGCGCCCCGGTCGAGCTTGCCGTTGCGGTTGAGCGGCAGCGCGGTCAGCTCGACGAAGACCGACGGCACCATGTACTGCGGCAGCCGCCCCCCGAGCCACCCGCGCAGCACGTCGGCGGTCGGCGCCTCGGCCCCGGCCGGCACGACATAGGCGACGAGCCGCCCGTCGCCGGCGATGACGGCCGCGTCGCGGATGCCGCCGTGGGCGCGCAGGGCGGCCTCGACCTCGCCGGGCTCGACCCGGAACCCGCGCACCTTCACCTGTGTGTCCGCCCGGCCCACGAACTCCAGCTGCCCGTCGGCGCGCCAGCGGGCGACGTCGCCGGAGCGGTACAACCGCGATCCGTCGGCGGCGACCGGGTCGGCCACGAACCGTTCGGCGGTCAGGTCCGGGCGGCCGGCGTACCCGCGGGCGACGCCGACGCCGCCGATGAACACCTCGCCGGGCACGCCGACCGGGACGGGGTTGAGGTGCCGGTCGAGGACCTGGACCCGCACGTTGCCCAGCGGGGCGCCGATCGGCGGGGCCGCCTCGGCGTCGGTGATGGCGGGCCCGACGGTGGCCATGACCGTGGCCTCGGTCGGGCCGTAGGTGTTGACGAGCCGGACGCGGCCGGCCCAGCGGGCGGCGAGCTGCGCGCTGAGCCGCTCGGCGCCGAGCACCCAGGTGTCCACCCCGGCGACCTCGTCCGGGTCGAGCTGGGCCAGCAGGGACGGCACGACGCTCGCCGAGCGCACCTCGGCCGCGTCGACCAGCCGGGCCAGGGCACGGGGCTCGGCACGGTCGGCGGCGGTGGCGATGACGAGGGTACCGCCGCAGGACAGCACGGCCGCGAGGTCCAGCACGGCGGCGTCGAAGCCGAACGAGGCGAACTGCAGCACGGCGCGCTCGGCGCCGAGTACCGGGCCGAGCTCGGTGACGAGGTTGACGAGGCTGGCGTGGGCAACGACGACGCCCTTCGGCACGCCGGTCGAGCCGGAGGTGTAGATGACGTACGCCGCCTGGGCGCCACCGACGGCCGGGAGCTCGCCCGGGTGGGCCGGCAGGTCGAGGTCGTCGAGCCAGGTGACGGCCATGCCGACGTCGGCCGCGACGGCCCGCTGGGCGAGCACGACCGACGCTCCGCCGTCGGCGGCCATGAACGCGAGGCGCTCGGCCGGGTAGTCGGGGTCCAGCGGCAGGTACGCGGCGCCGGCCCGCCACACGGCCAGCACGGCGGTCACGAAGTCGACGCCGCGGCCCAGGCAGAGGCCGACGACCGACTCGGTGCCGACGCCGACGCCGAGGAGGTACCCGGCGAGGTCGGCCGAGCGCCGCCACAGTTCCCCGTACGTCAGCGTCGCCTCGCCGCAGCGCACGGCCACCGCGCCCGGTTCGGCCCGGACCCGGTCGGCGATGAGCTCGGCGACCGTCTCCACGGCGGGCAGCGCGGAGGTGGTGTCGTTCCAGCCGGCCAGCTCGTCCTGCTCGCGCTCGGTGAGGATCGGCAGGTCGGACACGTGGCGGCCGATGTCGGCGGAGACCGCGGCGAGCAGCTGCTGGAAGTGGCCGATGAGCCGCGCCATCCGCGCCTCGTCGAACAGTGCGGTGCTGTACTGCACGGAGCCGATCAGCCCGGCCGGGAACTCGAACACGGTCATCGACAGGTCGAACTTGGCCGGCAGGGCCACCGCGCCGGGCCGGGCGGCGGGCAGGTCGCCGCTGCCGGTGGCGTAGTTGAACAGCACCTGGAACAGCGGGGTCCGGGAACGGTCCCGGGCCACGCCGAGCTCGTCGACCAGCTGCTCGAACGGCACGTCCTGGTGCGCGAACCCGGCGAGGGTCTCCGCGCGCACACGGCCGAGGAGCTCGGCGAACGTGGGGTCGCCGGACAGGTCGGTCCGCAGGACCAGCGTGTTGACGAAGAACCCGATGAGGCCCTCGATCTCGGCCCGGTTCCGGTTGGCGATCGGTGTGCCGACGACGATGTCATCCTGGCCGGCGTACCGCCCGAGGAGGACGTTGAACGCGGCGAACACCGTCATGAACATGGAGACAGCAGCCCCGCGGGAGGCGGCGCGCAGCCCGTCGGCGACGGCGGCCGGGACCACGAACTCGAGGGACGCGCCGGCGCTGGAGCGCTGCGCGGGCCGCGGCCGGTCGGCGGGCAGCTCCAGCACGGGGGCGTCGGCGAGACGGTCGCGCCAGTACCCGACCTGGCCGCCGAGGACGTCGCCGGTGAGCCACCGCCGCTGCCAGACGGCGAAGTCGGCGTACTGCACCGGCAGCGGGGCCAGGCGCGGCTCGGTGCCGGTGCGGGCGGCGTCGTAGAGGGCGTCGAGCTCGCGGTCGAGGATCTCCTCGGACCATTCGTCGGCGACGACGTGGTGCATGGCGATGGCCAGCACGTGCTCGTCGGGGCCGAGGCGCAGCAGGGTGGCCCGGAACAGCGGCTCGGCGGCGAGGTCGAAGGGGGTCGCGGCGTCGGCGTCGAGCCAGGCGTCCGCGGCCGCCTGCGGGTCGGCGGCGCCGGCGAGGTCGACGAGCGGCAGCGCGACGGGCGCGGGCGGGTCGACGACCTGCTGCGGTACACCATCGGGGCCCGCGACGAGCCGGGTGCGCAGGACCTCGTGCCGGGCGACGAGCGCCTCGACGGCGGCGCGCAGGGCCTCGGTGTCGAGGGGGCCACGGAAGCGCACGGGCATGGGGGCGTTGTACTCGGCCGAGCCGGGGTCGAGCTGGTCGAGGAACCACAGCCGCTGCTGGGCGAAGGACAGCGGCAGCGGCTGCGTCCGGTCAGCCGGCTCGATCGCGGGCGCGACGGTAACGGGCCGCGGCCCGTCGACGACGGCGGCGAGCCGGGCGACGGTCGGCGCGTCGAACACCGCGGCGACCGGGATCTCCGCCCCGATGGTACGGCGCACGCGGGACACGACCTGGGTGGCCAGCAACGAGTGCCCGCCGAGGGCGAAGAAGTCGTCGTGCACGCCGACGCGCGGCACGCCGAGCAGCTCGCCCCAGATCCCGGCCAGGAGGTCCTCGACGGCGGTCCGGGGGGCCACGAACTCGTTGCCGGCCTGGGCGCGCCGACCGGCGAGGGCACCCCGGTCGACCTTGCCGTTGGGCGTCAGCGGCAGCCCGTCGAGCTCGACGAACACGGCCGGGATCAGGTGGGCCGGGAGCCGGTCGCCGAGGAAGGCCCGCAGCTGCTCGACCGGCGGTACCGCGGGCATCAGGTAGGCCACGAGCCGGTCGAGCTCGTCGGCGACCACGACGGCCGTGTCGATCGCCGGGTGCTGGGTCAGGGTGTACTCGACCTCGCCGGGCTCGATCCGGTAGCCGCGCACCTTCAGCTGGTCGTCGGCGCGGCCGAGGAACTCCAGGCCGCCGCGCATGCGGCGGACGCGGTCGCCCGTGCGGTACAACCGGGATCCATCGGCTGTGAAGGGATCCGCGACGAACCGTTCACCGGTCAGGGCCGGCCGGTCGAGGTAGCCGCGGGTGAGGGCGGCGCCGCCGATGTAGAGCTCGCCCGCGACGCCGAGCGGGACGGGCCGCAGGTTGCGGTTCAGCACGTGCAGGCGCACGCCGGGCAGCGGGCCGCCGATCGGGGCCTGCCCGGTCGCGCCGACGCGGTCGGTCAGATCGCAGTAGGTGGAGTCGACGGTGGCCTCGGTGACGCCGTAGGCGGTGAGGATCCGCGTGCGCGGGCCGAGGACGCGCCGGGCCCGGGCGGCGGACTCGAGCCGCCACACGTCGGTGGTGACGACGACGAGCCGCAGGTCGGGCAGGGGGTGTCCGGTGCGCTCGACGTGCTCGACGAGCTCGTCGACGTAGCGGGGCGCGGACTCGAACGCCTCGACGCGGGCGGTGGTGAGCAGCTCGTGCCAGGCGGCGGTGTCGAGCTGGGCGCCGACGTCGCCGATGACGAGGGTGCCGCCGGCGGCGAGGGCGCGCACCAGGTCGCCGGTGAACACGTCGAAGCCGGCGCTGGCCAGCGTCAGCCACGACAGGCGGTCGGCGGCGGTGAAGTGTGACGCGGCCCAGCCGTCGAAGACGCCGAGGAGCGCATCGTGCGGTACGACCGTGCCTTTCGGCCGGCCCGTGGAGCCCGACGTGTAGATGACGCAGGCGGCCTGGTACGGGTGCACGGGCGCTGTGAACGGCACGGCGCCGGTGTCGACGGCGTCGATCACGACCTGGACGCCGGCGTCGGCGATCATGTACTCGAGCCGCTCGGCCGGGTACTCCGGGTCCAGCGGCAGGTAGGCGCCGCCGGCCTTCCACACGCCGAGCATGGCCACGACGAGGTCCACGCCGCGCGGCAGCTGCAGGCCGACGACCGACTCGGGGCCGACGCCCCGGTCGCGCAGCCGGCCCGCGAACCGGGCCGCACGGTCGTCCAGCTCCGCAAACGTGAGCCGGTCGTGGCCGGCCCGCACGGCGACGGCGTCCGGGGTGGCGGCCGCGGCGGCGGCGATCACGGCCGGCACGCTCGCCGGGACCGTGTCGGCCCAGTCGTCGAGCCCGTCCTGCTCCTCGTCGGTCATCATCGGCAGCTCCGACAGGGGCAGCTGCGGCGTCTCGGCCGCGGCCCGCAGCAGGGTGATGAGGTGCCCGATGAGGCGCCGGGCGGTGGCCTCGTCGAACAGCTCGCTGCTGTACTCGACCCAGCCGATCAGCCCCGCCTCGGTCTCGCCGATGTTCATGGTCAGGTCGTAGATCGCCGGCACGGTCAGCGTCTCCTCGCGCTGGTCCCGCACGGCCCCGTCGATGCGCGCGTAGTTGAACAGCACCTGGAACAGCGGGGTCCGGGAGCGGTCCCGGGCCGCGCCGAGCTCGTCGACGAGCTGCTCGAACGGCACGTCCTGGTTCGCGTACGCCTCGAGCGTGCCGGCCCGGACGCGGGCGAGCAGCTCCGTGAACGTCGGGTCGCCGGACAGGTCCGTGCGCAGCACGAGCGTGTTCACGAAGAAGCCGATGAGCCCCTCGGTCTCGGCCCGGTTGCGCCCGGCGACGGGGGTGCCGACGACGATGTCGTCCTGCCCGCAGTACCGGCCGAGCAGCACTTCAAAGGCGCCGAGCACGGTCATGAACATCGATGCACCAGCCGACCGGGACAATGTCCGCAGTCCGGCGGTGACGTCGTCGGGCACGGTGAACTCGACGACCGCCCCGGCGGTGGAGCGCACGGGGCGGCGGGGCCGGTCCGTCGGCAGGTCCAGCTCGGGCAGGCCGGCGAGGCGCTCGCGCCAGTAGCCCAGCTGTGCGTCGAGGACGTCGCCGGTGAGCCAGCCACGCTGCCAGACGGCGAAGTCGGCGTACTGCACCGGCAGCGGCGGCAGCGCCGGCTCGGTCTCCGCGCACGCCGCGTCGTAGAAGGCGTCGAGGTCACGGTCGAGGATGCGCGCCGACCACTCGTCGCCGGCCACGTGGTGCATGGCCAGCGCGAGCACGTGCTCGTCGGGCGCGAGGCGCAGCAGGCTGGCCCGGAACACCGGCCCGGCGGCGAGGTCGAACGGTGTCGCCGCGTCGGCGGCGAGCCACTCGTCGGCCGCGGCGAACGGCTCGTCGTCGCCGGAAAGGTCCACGATGGACAGTTCGAACGGCGCCGGCGGATCGATGACCTGGTACGGCACGCCGTCCTCGCCGGCGACGAGCCGGGTGCGCAGCGCCTCGTGGCGGGCGACGAGCGCCTCCAGGGCGCGCCGCATCGCCTCGGGCGACAGGTCGTCGCCGCGCAGCCGGATGGGCATCGGCAGGGTGTACTCCGCGGAGCCGGGGTCGAGCTGGGCCAGGAACCACAGCCGCTGCTGGGCGAACGACAGCGGCAGCGGCCGGTCGCGGTCGACGGGCGTGATCGGCGCCGCGGCCGCCCCGCGGGACAGGCCGTCGACGACGGCGGCGAGCCCGGCGAGGGTCGGCGCGTCGAACAGCGCCGAGACCGGCAGCTCGGCGCCGAGCACGGCCCGCACGCGGGACGCCACCTGGGTCGCCAGCAGCGAATGCCCGCCGAGGGCGAAGAAGTTGTCGCCGGCGCCGACACGTTCGACGCCGAGCAGCTCGGCCCAGACGCCGGCGAGCAGCTCCTGCACGGGCCCGTTCGGGGCCGTGTAGTCGCCGCCGGCGGCGAGCTGCCGGCCGTCGGGCGCGGGCAGCGCGGCCCGGTCCACCTTGCCGTTGCGGTTCATCGGCATCGACGTCACCTCCATGAAAACCGACGGAACCATGTACTCCGGCAGCCGTGCTCCGAGCCGTGCACGCAGCTCCGCCACGGCCGGCACCTCATCTCCGGCCGGCACCACGTACGCGACCAGCCGCTCGCCGGCGGCGAGCACGACCGCGTCGCGGACGCCCTCGTGGGCGCGCAGCGCGGCCTCGATCTCGCCGGGCTCGATGCGGAACCCGCGGATCTTCACCTGGTCGTCGGCGCGGCCCAGGTACTCCAGGCCCCCGTCGGCGAGCCGGCGGGCGACGTCGCCCGTGCGATACAACCGCGATCCGTCGCCGGCCAGGGGGTCGGCCACGAACCGTTCCGCGGTAAGGGCGGCCCGGCCCACGTAGCCGCGGGCGAGCCCGGCGCCGCCGACGAACAGTTCGCCCGGCACGCCGTCCGGGACCGGACGCAGCGACCGGTCGAGCACGTGCACGGACAGGTCGGGCAGGCCGACGCCGATGACGCTGCCGTGCGCCTGTGCGGCGGTGACCGGGTCGAGTCCCAGGTATGACACGTGCACGGTCGTCTCGGTGATGCCGTACATGTTGACCAGCAGCGGCGTGCCGCCCAGGCCTTCGGCGCCAACCCCGGGGTGGGCGGCGTACCAGGGCGCCAGGCGGCCCGGGTCGAGCGCCTCGCCGCCGAACACGACGTAGCGCAGGGCGAGCGGCAGGCCCGGCCGCTGCTCGTCGGCGGCCATGAACGCGGCGAACGCGGACGGGGTCTGGCTCAGCACGGTGACCTGTTCGTCGGAGACCAGCTGCAGGAACTCGGCCGGCCCGCGGGTCACCGCCCACGGCACCACGACGAGCCGGCCGCCGTGCGCGAGCGCGCCCCACAGCTCCCAGACGGAGAAGTCGAACGCGAACGAGTGGAACAGTGTCCACACGTCCGACGGGCCGAACGTGAACCACCGGCGGGCGGCGGTGAGCAGCCGCACGAGGTTGCCGTGCGGCACGGCGACACCCTTCGGCCGGCCGGTCGACCCGGAGGTGTAGATGACGTACGCGAGCTGGCGCGGGTCGTGCACACGGTCCAGCGGCCCGTCGTCGTACCGTGCGAGCACGGCGTCGTCGAGGGTCACCACCTCGAGCCCGGCGTACGCGGGGCCTTCGCCGACGAGCACCGTGGCGCCGCTGTCGCGCAGCATGTACTCCAGCCGCTCCGCCGGGTAGTCCGGGTCCAGCGGCAGGTAGGCGCCGCCGGCCTTCCAGACCGCGAGGGGCGCGACCGCCATGTCGGCGCCGCGGGGCAGGCACAGCCCGACGACCGTGTCGGGCCCGACGCCGGCCGCGACCAGCCGCCGCGCCAGGCGGTTCGCCCGCGCCTCCAGCTCGGCGTAGGTGAGCGCGTCGCCGCCGGCCGTGACCGCCGTCGCGTCGGGGCGCAGCCGGGCCTGTTCGGCGATCCAGACGTGCACACCATTGACCGGGATTTCGGGTGTACCGGCACAAGCCCGCGCCGTGATGCGCCGCTCCTCGGCCGGGCTGAGCACGGGCAGTTCCGACACGTGCCGCCCGGCGGTCCCGGCGGCGGCCGCGGCGAGCTCGAGCAGCGAGCCGACCATCCGCTCGATCGTCGCCCGGTCCCACAGCGCCGTGCTGTACAGCAGCGCACCCTCGGCCCCGCCGCCGGCGGCCTCGCCGAGCGTCAGCGACAGGTCGAACTTGATCGGCAGTACCGGCGACCCGGGCACACCCGAGTCCGGCTCGCCCGTGAGCTCCCCGGCCGCCATGTAGTTGAACAGCACCTGGAACAGCGGCGTCCGGGAGCGGTCCCGGTCCGTGACCAGCTCGTCGACCAGCCGCTCGAACGGCACGTCCTGGTTCGCGTACGCCCCGAGGCTCGCGGCCCGGACCCGCCCGAGCAGCTCCGTGAACGTGGGGTCCCCGGCGACGCTGGTGCGCAGCACGAGCGTGTTGACGAAGAACCCGATCAGGCCCTCGGTCTCGGCGCGGTTGCGGTTGGCGACCGGCGTACCGACGACGATGTCATCCTGACCGGACCAGCGGTGCAGCAGCACGGTGAAGAGCCCGAGCATGGCCATGTACATGGACGCCCCGGCCCCGCGTGCCGCGGCGCGCAGCCCCTCGACCGTCTCGGCCGGGAGCCGGAACCGCACGAGGTCGCCGGCGGTGTCGCGCTGCGCGGGCCGCGGCCGGTCGGTCGGCAGTTCGAGCGCCGCCGCCCCGTCGAGCCGCCGCCGCCAGTAGTCCAGCTGCCCGCCGAGCGCGTCGCCGGTGAGCCACCGCCGCTGCCAGGCCGCGAAGTCCGCGTACTGCACCGGCAGCGGCGCCAGGTCGTCCCCGTCGTACAGCGCGGCGAGCTCCCGGCGCAGGATGCCGTCGGACCACTCGTCCCCGATCACGTGATGCATCGCCAGCGCCAGCACCTGCTCCCCGGGCGCGACGCGCAGCAACGTGGCCCGCAACGGCGGCGCCGCCGCGAGATCGAACGGCACCCGGGCATCCCCGGCGAGCCACTCCTCGACCGACCCGTCCACGACGGGCAGGTCGACCGGCCCGGCCGGCTCGATCACCTGATAGGGCACGCCGTCGGCCCCGGCGACCAGCCGCGTCCGCAGTACCTCGTGCCGCTCCACCAGCCGCCGCAATGCCCCGGCCACATCGACGTGACCCGGCACCGGGATCAGGATCGGCATGTTGTACTCGACCGAGTCGGGCTCGAGCTGCGCCAGGAACCACAGCCGCTGCTGTGCAAACGACAACGGCAACGGCACGTCCCGCCCGACCGTCTCAATCGGCGGCGCGGTCAGCCCCGGCGCGGCGTCCGCGATGGCCGCCGCCAGCCCTTCGATGGTCGGCGCGTCGAACAACGCCTCGACGGGCACCTCGACCCCGAACGCGACCCGCACGCGAGACAACACCTGCGTGGCCAGCAGCGAATGCCCACCGAGCGAGAAGAAGTCATCGTGCACACCGATCCGCTCAACCCCGAGCAGCGTGGTCCAGATCCCGGCGAGCACCTCCTGCACGGGCCCGGACGGCGCCACAAACTCCACTCCAACCGGCAGCTGCACCCCGACCAGCGCGCTCCGATCCACCTTCCCATTCCGGTTCCGCGGCAGGACCGCCAGCTCAACAAAGACTCCCGGCACCATGTACTCCGGCAGCCGAGCCCCCACCCACACCCGCAGCTCTTCCACCACCAACATCGCACCATCAGCCGGCACCACATACGCCACCAGACGCCCGTCCTCGGCCACCACCACCGCATCCGCGACACTCGACGCAGCCCGCAGCGTGGCCTCCACCTCGCCCGGCTCGACCCGGAACCCACGCACCTTCACCTGATCGTCGGCACGACCGACGAACTCCAACACTCCATCGGCACGCCACCGCGCAACATCCCCAGACCGATACAACCGCGACCCGCCCGGCCCAGCGACAAACCGTTCCGCCGTCAACTCCGGGCGACCCACATACCCCCGCGCCAAACCCACACCACCGATGAAAATCTCCCCCGGCACACCAACCGGGACAGGGTTCAGCACGGCATCCAGCACATACACCTGCACATTGCCCAACGGCCCACCGATCGGCGGATCCCCCACCGCATCCGCGGCACAGTCCATCGTGGTCGCGAGCACGGACACCTCAGTCGGGCCGTACGCGTTGAACACCCGCGCCCCCACCGACCACGACCGCGCCAACCCACCACTCACCCGCTCCGACCCGACAATCCACGACCCAACCCCAGGCACCTCACCCGGATCCAACTGGGACAACAACGACGGCACCACACTCGCCGCCGTAACCCCCGCCGAACGGATCAACGCCGCCAACGCCCGCGGCTCCGCACGCTCCACCGCCGACGCCATCACCAACGTCCCACCAACCGTCAGCACACCAGCCAGATCGATCACCGCGGCGTCGAACGAGAACGACGCGAACTGCAACGCCACACGGCCCAGCTTCGGCGCGATCTGCACAGCCAGGTTGAGCACACCGGTGTGCGGCACGACGACGCCCTTCGGCACACCCGTCGACCCAGAGGTATAGATGACATACGCCGCCTGCTCACCCCGCACGGCCGGGAGCACGGCGT
>NZ_JBEZDS010000104.1:0-13281 GCF_040648435.1 Dactylosporangium sp. NPDC049140
ACGGCGACTGGTCGGTGCGCCGGGTCGCCGTGCACGCCCTCGGGCGGCAGTTCGGGGACGACGAGGCCATCCGGGCGCTCTTCGTCGAGCGGGCCCAGGCCGGGCCGGACGCGGACACGCGGCGGCTGTTCGGCCAGGCGCTCACGTGGCTGCCCCGCGCCGACCCGGAGGACCTGCCCTCCGTGATGTAACGGTCGCGGAACCCGGTGGAACGCCTTCCCGGTAGATGTCCGACGGGCATCGGGACGTACTGGGGAGGAGCAACAAGCATGAGCAGGAGACTCTGGGCCGGATCCGCCGGCATCGGGCTGGTCGCGGCGCTCGCCGTCGCCACGCCGGCGTCGGCGTCCGTCACCGGGTGCTACGGCGACTGCAAGCCGGGCGTCGTGCGCGTCACCGGCAACCTGCGCTTCGACGCGCCGATCGGCGTCAACGACCAGATCACCGTCACCGGCGACAGCAGCGTCATCACCGTCACCGACCCCACCGCCACCCTCACGGCCGGGGCCGGCTGCACCCTCGTCACCCCGCACCAGGTGCGGTGCGCGTCCACGGCGTGGATGAGCATGCGCATCCGGGGGCTGGACGGGGACGACGTGATCACCAACGCCACCGCGTTCCCGGCCGACCTGTCCGGCAACGACGGCAACGACCGGCTCACCGGCGGGTCCGGCGACGACCGGCTCACCGGGGGCTTCGGGGCCGACGTCCTGCAGGGCGGGGGCGGCTCCGACACCGCCTCCTACGCCGACCAGTCCAACCGGCTCGCCGTCCGGGCCGACCTCGACGGCGCCACCGGCGACGACGGCAGCGCGGACGACGGGCCGGCCGGGGCGCGCGACACGATCGCCGCGGACGTCGAGAACCTCGTCGGCACGCTGCAGAACGACGTGCTGATCGGCAACGCCGGGGCCAACTCGATCGACGGCGCCGGCGGCCACGACCAGATTCAGGGGCTCGGCGGGAACGACAGCCTCACGGCGCGGGGCGGCGGGAGCATCGACGGCGGGGCGGGCACCGATGACTGCACGTCGACACTGGTGTCGCAGCCGGTGAACCCCGATGTGTTCACCGGGTGTGAGTCGGCGGTGGTCGTACCGTAGCCGGGCATCGACGGCCATCCGCCCGCAGGCCCGCGGGCGGGTGGCCCTCACTGGTGTGAGCGAGGCGGGTGACCAGGGCGGGTGACCGCGGGGCTCCGGCAGCGTACTGTGAGCCAGTCTCGTTTCCGATCGCTGGAGTCCCCGTGAAGCTCTCCATCCTGATGCCGGTGTACAACGAAGAGGCGCGGCTGCCTGACGCATTGAAGCAGGCCCTCGCCGTTGACTACCCGTGCGAGATCGAGCTCGTGGTCGTCGACGACGGCAGCAAGGACGGAACCGCACAGATCCTGGCCGCGGCGGACGACAGCCGGCTGCGCCCGATCACCCACCCGCGCAACCAGGGCAAGGGCGCGGCGATCAAGACCGCCGTGGCCGAGGCGAGCGGCGACTACATGGTGATCCTGGACGCCGACCTCGAGTACGACCCGAACGACATCCCCCGGCTGCTCGACCCGGTGCTCGACGGGCGCGCCGAGGTCGTCTACGGCAACCGGACCTTCGGCTCGCACAGCTCCTTCTCGTTCTGGTACGTGATGGGCAACAAGGCCGTCACCACCGCCGCGAACATGCTGTACAACTGCTACCTCTCCGACCTCGAGACCTGCTTCAAGCTGATGCCGCTCGAGCTGTACCGCTCGCTGGCGGTCAAGTCGAAGGGTTTCGGCATGGAGGCCGAGGTCACCGGCAAGCTGCTGCGCCGCAAGGTGCGCCCGTTCGAGGTGCCGATCAGCTACGCCGCCCGTTCCCGCGAGGAGGGCAAGAAGATCACGTGGAAGGACGGGGTCGAGGCGCTGTGGATCCTCGCCAAGGAGCGCATCCGCAAACCCCCGGCGAACATCTGACGGCGATCGCGGCATTCAACCCGGTGACTCGCTGATCGGTCAGAAAAATCTGACCGATCGATGGAGCCGGGGTGCCTGACCCCTGAGGATCATGGCCCCGTTGTGACCCCTCCCTGTCCATTCGGATCAGGGTCCACTTCAACGGGGAGTTCGCTAAGTGACTGAATCGCGCCTGCCCAGGCGCACCTCGATGACGCGCATCGCGCTCATCGGTGCGGTCGCCACGGCCGTCGTCGCCGCCGGAATTCCGGCGGCGTTCGCGGCGCCCGAGAAGCAAGGCAACACGGGCGCCGACGCCAGCAACCTCAAACCACCGTCCCACAAGCCCCTCACCAAGGCGAAGGGCGCCGACCCGCAGGCCAAGCCGCAGGTCACCACGGAGAAGTTTCGTTCCGGCGGCCTCGGCGCGCTGACCGACAGCTACCTCGTCGTGCTCAAGAACAACAAGGCGACGCAGGACCAGGTCACGGCCAGCGCCGGGGCGCTCACCAAGGCCCACAACGGCAAGGTCGGCAAGGTCTGGTCGAAGGCGGTGCACGGCTTCAGCGCCACCATGTCGGACGCGGACGCCCGCAAGCTCGCCGCCGACCCGGACGTCGCCTACGTCGAGCAGAACAAGCTCGCCACGGTGACGGAAGCCACGCAGAACACCGATCCGGCGGACGCGAACCTGAACCGCTGGGGCCTCGACCGGATCGACCAGGCGTTCCACCCGCTCGACCACACGTACAACTACTCCGCCACGGGCAGTGGCATCACGGTGTACGTGATCGACACGGGCGTCAACCAGGCGCACCGTGAGTTCGCCGGCAACCCCGGCTTCAAGCAGTCCTACTCGACCACCTGGACGCCCGCCCAGGTCAACGCCTGTGGCACGCCCGCGGCCGGGGCGGACGACGCCGGGCACGGCACCTTCGTGGCCGCCGAGATCGCCGGTGCGACGTTCGGCGTGGCGAAGGGCGTGGCGATCGAGTCCGTGAAGGTCGTCGCCTGCGACGGCAGCGCCACCACGGACCAGCTCGTCGACGGCGTCAACTACGTCACCCAGAACGCCGTCCGGCCGGCGGTGGTCAACATGAGCCTCGGCATCCCGGGCAGCCAGGCGCTCGACGACGTCATCAAGACTTCGATCGCCAGCGGCATCACCTACTCGGTCGCCGCCGGCAACGAGAGCACCGACGCCTGCACCAGGTCGCCGGCGCGGGTCACGGAGGCGATCACCGTCGGCGCCACCGACGAGACCGACTTCCGGGCGTCCTTCTCGAACACCGGCTCCTGCGTCGACCTGTTCGCGCCCGGCGTGAGCATCGAGTCGGCGTACTACGCGCCCACGAGCGAGGACACCCAGACCACGTTCGCCGACGGCACCTCCATGGCCACGCCGCTCGTCGCGGGTGACGCGGCCCTGCTGCTGCAGGCGCACCCGACCTGGACCCCGGCCCAGGTGCGGGACGCGATCGTCAAGGCGGGCGTCGCCGGAACGGTCCACGCGGCCGGCGCCGGATCGCCCACCAAGCTGCTGCGCATCGGCGAGCCGGCCGCGCCGACCTCGTTCGGTCTGCGGGCGCACGCCAACGGCCAGTTCGTCACGGCCGAGGGCGCCGGCGCGCAGCCGATGATCGCCAACCGCTACAACAAGGGCGCCTGGGAGGGCATCACGGTCGTGGACGCCGGCGACGGCGTGCACGTCGGGCTGCGCTCCAGCTCGAACAACCAGTTCATCACCGCCGAGAACGGCGGCGCCTCCCCGCTGATCGCCAACCGGGCGAGCATCGGAGCGTGGGAGAAGTTCACGCTCGTCAGCAACGCCGACGGCAGCGTGAGCTTCCAGGCCGCGGTCAACGGCAAGTACGTCACCGCCGACCTCAACAACGGCGGCAAGCTCATCGCCAACCGCGACGCGATCGGAATCTGGGAGTCGTTCGACCGGGCCGGCCCGGCCACGACGGTCTTCCTGTACTCCCTCGTGGCCGGCCTGTACGTCACGGCGGACAACGGAGGCAACTCGCCGCTGGTCGCCAACCGCATGTCGATCGGGCAGTGGGAGCAGTTCGACGTCGTCGACGCGGGCGGGTACGCCGCCTTCGTCTCGCACGCGAACGGCAAGTTCGTCACCGCCGACCTCAACAACGGCGGCAAGCTCATCGCCAGCCGGACGGCCGTCGGCGCGTGGGAGAAGTTCACCGTCGTGGCCGACGGTGACGGCATCACCAGCTACTTCGCCAACGCGAACAGCCGGTACGTCACCGCCGAGAACGGCGGCGCCCTGCCACTCACCGCGAACCGCACCGCGGTCGGCGCGTGGGAGCTGTTCTTCTTCTACAACGTGGGCGAACTGACCCCGTAAACGCACAGACGTTCCCCCCGCCGGTCGACCCGACCGGCGGGGGGTTCTTCGTTTCGCACGGCGTACCGTGGCGCGGTGAGCTTCGGTCAACCCGTCGCGTCGCTCGAGGTACAGGTGGCGCTGTCCTGGGCGGTCCGCCGGGCCTGGGAGACGCACGAGGCGAGTGTCAGCGCGGAGCGCGCCGCCGACGCGATGCTGCGCATGCTCGGCGCCGACGAGGTCCGCTGGCAGATGCTGCCCGGCTGGGGCGCCTCCGGTGAGGAGGTGCCGGCCGAGCAGGAGGACGAGGTCGAGGCGACGCTGCGGCTCGCGCAGTGGCGGGCCCGGCGCGACCTGCGCCGCTCGGCCGGCGACCCGCTGCCGGAGTGGGACCCGCGGGTGCGGGTCGGGCTCGGCCGGGCCTTCGCGGCGGCCGCCGAGGCGCCCGCGATCCGCTGCATCGGCTTCCGGCTCTTCCTGCGCGCGCTGCTGGTGGAGTGCGCCTCGCCGGGGGAGTGGTCCGAGTTCATCCGCCGCTTCCACCTGCGCCCCGACGAGGAGTTCCTGCTCGACGGCACGCCCCCGGTCAGCTCGGCCACCGCGTTCCTGCGCCCGGCCCGCAAGGGCGACCCGGTGCTCTCGGCGCTGGCCGCCCCGGCGGTGCTGCGGGGCGAGGCGGTGCAGCAGGCGGTGCGGGGCGGCTGCGCGCTGGTCGGGCAGGCACACGCGGTGATGGCCATGTGCGCGCTGGAGTACCTGATGGCGATCACCCGCATCCGGCTCGCCGACGACGCCGCCGCCACGAACCAGGGCGCCCGGGTGCTGGCCGAGCTCGGCCTGGCCTACCCGGCCGTGAAGGACTTCGCGATGGACCTCTCGCCCGGCCCGGCCGCGATCCCGCGCGAGGACAAGGCGTGGCGGGCCGGGCGCGGCGACCCGCCGTTCGGCGCCGACCTCTACCACGCCGCGGGCGAGGCGTCACGGCTGGCGGGTGAGCTCGGGCACCGGTACGTCGGCTCGTCCCACCTGCTCTTCGCGATCGCCTCGGAGGGCGAGGGCCCCGGCGCCCGGATGCTGCGCGGCCACGGCGTCGACCCGGCCGCGGTCGCCGTGCGCCTCGGCCGCGAACTGGCCCCCTGAGAATTACACGAGCCGGTCGGTAGGCTGCCACGGTGACCGGGCGACTGCTGGCCATCAGCGACCTCCACGTCGGATACGCCGAAAACCGCGCGCTCGTCGAGCGGATGCGGCCCACCCACCCCGACGACTGGCTGATCGTGGCCGGCGACGTGGCCGAGCGGTTCGCCGACGTCACGTGGGCGCTGCGCACGCTCAGCGAGCGGTTCGCGAAGGTGATCTGGGCGCCGGGCAACCACGAGCTGTGGACGCCGCAGAACGATCCCGAGCAGGCGCGCGGGGTGGCGCGGTACGAGAAGCTGGTCGACGCGTGCCGGAAGCTCGGCGTGCTGACGCCCGAGGACCCGTACGCGATGTGGGAGGACCGCCTCGCGATCGCCCCGCTCTTCGTGCTGTACGACTACTCGTTCTGGCCCAAGGGCGCGACCTCGACCGAGCAGGCCCTGGAGATGGCCCACGCCGCCGGGATCGTGGGCACCGACGAGGCCCTCCTGCACCCCGACCCCTACGCGGGGCGCGCCGACTGGTGCGCGGCCCGGCTGGAGCTGACCGAGGCCCGGCTGGCCGCCGTCGGCGGGCCGACGGTGCTGGTCAACCACTTCCCGGTGGTCCGCGAGCCGACGGACGTGCTGTGGTACCCCGAGTTCGCCCTCTGGTGCGGCACGACCCGCACGCGCGACTGGCCCACCCGCTTCGGCGCCGAGGTCGTCGTCTACGGCCACCTGCACATCCCACGGACGATCTGGCACGACGGCATCCGGCACGAGGAGGTCTCGGTCGGGTACCCGCGCGAGTGGAGCAAGCGCGCGACCCCGCCGGCTCAACTCCGCCCGGTTTTGGAGCCTCAGTCCTAGAACGTCCCCCCGGCCCCACGGGCGGTCACGCCTCGGGAATGATCGATGCGCCACCCCAACCACCCCTGGGAGCGCAGTTTGCGTCAGCATGCCCTGCGCCGTTCGCTGCTGTCCGCCGCAGCCACGGCCGTCATCGTCGCCGGCATCGCGGTGCCCGCCGGCCCGGCCCTCGCGGCCGGGACGAGCACGGTCACCGGCCACCTCACCGACTCCTCCGGCCAGCCCCTCGCCAACGCCTCCGTCCAGGTCTCCGACGGCGGCACGACGACCGTCAACACCACCACCGACGCGGGCGGGGCCTACACCGCTTCCGGCCTCGACGCCGGCGACTACACCGTGTCGTTCGTCCCGGCCGGCGCGCAGTTCCGCCAGTACGCCCACCGCCAGCGCGCGTGGGAGGCCGCCGAGCACTTCGCGGTCGCCGCCGGGGCCACGGTCGTCGTCGACGACCAGGCGCTGCCGTCCGGCCGGATCGCCGGGGCCCTGCACCAGCGCGACGGCTCCCCGGCCACCGCGTCCCTCACCGTCTACGCCGGTGACGAGCAGGTCCTGGTCGGCGTCGCGGACACCGCGGCCGACGGCACGTTCTCGCTCGAACTGCTGCCGGGCACCTACAAGATCCAGTTCTACCGGTACCCGTCGATCAACCAGTGGAACGGCGCCTCCTTCACCTACGATTCGGCCGCCCCGATCGCGGTCGTGGCCGGGCAGACGACGCCGCTGCCGGAGACGTTGATCCCGACCGGCTCGATCGCCGGCCAGCTGCTCGCGGCCGACGGCACCCCGGCGGCCGGAGTCTCGGTCGGCGCGAGCACCCTGGAGTACATCGGCGGCACCCACAACGCGACCACGGGCGCGGACGGCCGCTACCGGATCGACGACGTGCCGGTCCGCAGCGACTGGCTCGTCAGCTTCTCCGGGCCGAGGTGGGTCCCGCAGTACGCGCACGACAAGCTCACCCCCGAGTCCGCCGACCGCTTCGCGGTGACCGAGGGCCAGGTGACCACGGTGGACGAGCGGTTCCGGCCGACCGGCTCCGTGCGCATCCGCGCGCACGACGCCGGCTCCGGGGCGCCGCTGTCCGGCTTCTGCGCCTACGCACTGCTCAACACCAACATCTCCGGCTGCACCGACGGCGCCGAGCTGGTGCTGACCGACGTGTTCGCGGGCACGTGGCACTTCAATGTCAACATCGGCGACCGCCGGCACTTCGAGGTCGCCGACGCCGCGGCGACGGTCACCGGCGGCCAGACCGCCGACCTCGACGTGGCGATGGCCCTCGGCGCGAGCATCACCGTGCCGATGGTCGCGAGCGCGGGCGGCGCCGCGGCCGAGGGCTGCGTGCAGCTGGGCAAGGTCGGCGACTCGTTCCCGACCTGGCTCTCCTACGCCTGCTCCGACTGGCAGCAGTCGCCGGTGCCCGGCACGGTCGTGCTCGGGCCGCTGGAGCCCGGCGCCTACCAGGTGTTCGCCGACCCGAACGGCGACGCCCTCGGCGCGCAGTGGGTGGGCCCGGCCGGCGGCACCGGCGACCGCGACGCCGCCTCCCGGTTCACGGTGGCCGCCGGGGACCAGCTCACGGTGCCGGTGGTCCGGCTCGACGCGGCCGGCTCGATCCGGGGGAAGGTGACCGACGTGGCCACCGGCGCCCCGGTGCCCTACGCCTGCGTCTCGGTCACCCCGATCGTGCCCGGGTTCGGCGGGGACGGCTGCCCGCACTCGACCGGCGCGGACGGCACCTACGTGCTCACCGGGCTGGGTCCGTACGCGTGGCCGGTGGAGTTCGCCAAGGCCGAGTACCAGTGGCGCTGGTCCGGCAACGCCCCCAGCCGGCCCGAGGCCACCAAGGTGACCGTGCGCGTGGGCAAGAGCGTGGCCGCCAACATCAAGCTGCGCACCGGCGGCGGGACCGTCGCCGGCACCCTCCGCGACGCCGCCGGGCACCCGGTCGACGGGGCCGTGACCCCGTACAACGCGGTCACCGGCGAGGCCGTCGCGCTCGGCGGGACGGCCTACAACGGGCAGCCGTACTCGATCCCGCTGCTCGCGCCGCAGCAGTCGGTCAAGCTGCGCTGGTCGACCAACAACGGCCGCAACGGCTGGGTCGGGGGCGCGGACTTCGCCTCGGCCACGGCCTACCCGGTCAAGAACAACAAGACGGTGACGGTCAACATCACCATCCCGTGACACGGCGGTGGCCGGGGCCCGCGGGCCCCGGCCACCGTCCCGGATCGGTCCCTACAGGCTGAACCTGCGGTCGAGCGCGAGGTTGTGGTCGTCGAGGCCCGGGATGTACCCGGCGGTCCCCGACGCCCCGAAGGACGCGGCCGGCGGGGTCACGTTCGCCCAGCGCAGGAGGGCGGCGGTGGCCTTGGCGGTCTCGTCGGGCTTGAGCGCCGCGATGTTCGCGCCGTGGTTGGCGCCCGTCGCCATGTACCACTGCGAGTCGCGGGTGAACGGCCCGAGGCGGAACGGCTCCGCGCCCCAGGGGTCGTTGGCGCCGTACACGAACAGCAGCCGGCTGCCCGCGAACTTCACCCAGATGTCGATGTCGAGCATGGTGAACGGCTGGAAGCGCGGCACCAGCTCGCGCGGGATGTAGGACTGGGCCCGGTCCTGGCCGCGGTAGTGCTCCAGGCCCTTGAGGTGCGGCTGGGAGACGTCCGGGTAGCCCAGCTGGTACGAGGCCTGGAAGTAGTACGTGATGTAGGGCGTGATGCCCTGGTCGGTGTTGGAGTCCAGGCCGTAGATCAGGTCGATCCAGTTCCAGATGTCGTCGCTGGACGCCGTGGCCGGGGGCACGTCGGCGCAGTCGCTCTCCAGGCTGTACTGCCAGAAGGCCCACGTCGTGCCGTTGACCATGAACTCGAAGGCCCGGTCGACGCCCCCGACGATGCCGAAGGTCCGCTGGTTCTCCGTCGCCCAGGCCTGGTACCGCGCGACGAGCTCCGCCCGCCGGTGGAAGGCCTCGATCTGCACGCCGTCCAGCGCGGCCCGGCACTGCGCGGTGCCGACCTTGGTGAAGAACTTGTCGTAGGCCGAGTCCTCGTCGTTCACGACGTCCTGAGGCGCGACGTACGCGACGGTGCCGTCCACGTCGTTCGGGTAGAAGCGGCGGTGGTACACCGAGGTCATGCCGCCCTTGCTGGCCCCCGTCGAGATCCACTTCTGCGAGTAGATCGGCTTGAGCGCGGTCACGATGTGGTGGTGGTCGGTGGCCGCCTGCCAGATCGTCATCTGTTGCGGCCAGTTCGGGTTCGCCGGGCGCGACGGGGTGAAGAAGCGTTGCTCGACGGAGATCTGGTTGCCGTCGACCAGCCGGGTCGGCTCGGAGCGGAACGCGTACTCGGGCACGTTGTAGCCGGTGGTGTGCAGCACCATCGGCCGGTCGGTGCCCCGGTGCAGCAGCGTGAAGCGCTGCTGGAAGGTGCCGGCCCGGGGGTTGAGGTGGTCGACCGGCTGGGTGATGCTGAGGATGAAGAAGCGGTACGGCGCGGCGACCGGCTGCTCCGCGACCACGGTCAGGCCGGGCACGGCCGCCAGGCGGTCCTTGATGTCGGTGGCCGTCGCGGCCGACGCGGGCGCGGCCACGGCGACGGTGCCGACCATCCCGAGCATCAGCGCCACGGCGAGCAGCGCCTGTCGGAATCGGATCATGCGGTACCTCCACATCGAGACTTTCCGCTGTCTCGATGGAAGCTACCGGCGCCGCGGGCTATTCGGCCCCGCGCGACCACCCTCGCCGTGGGTCGAACAGGGCGATCGGGTGAGCGGTCGCCCCGGTCAGCGTGAGATCGGCGAGGATCTCTCCGACGACGGGCGTGAACTTGAACCCGTGCCCGGAGAAACCGCAGGCCACGGTGACCCGCTGCCGGTCCGGGTGGCGCGCGATCACGAAGTGCTCGTCGGGGGTGTTGGTGTACATGCAGGTCTTGCCGCGCAGGAAGCTCCCGGCCGCGGCCGGCACCCGCTCGGCCAGGTGCCGCGCGATAAACACAACCTCCTCGTCGCGGATGGCGCGGTCGATGGTCTCCGGCGTGGTCGCCTCGCCCCGCCGGAAGAACGCGAACTTGAGCCCGCCATCGGGGCCGTCCAGCGCCGGGAAGCCGTACACCTGCTGCTTCTGCGGGTCCTCCCAGATGAAGATCGGATGCCGGTCCGGGCCGAACCGTGCAATGTCGCCGTCGGGGGCGAACCAGAACTGCACCTGCCGCTCCACCACGAGCGGCACCCCGAGCTCGGGCAGCAGCCCCGGCGCCCACGCGCCCGGGCAGAGCACGAGCGCGTCCGCGCGGTAGGTGCCGCGGGCCGTCCGGACGGTCACCCCGCCGCCGTCCTCCGTCCAGGTCTCGACGGGCTCGTGGAAGCGCAGGTCGGCGCCCTTGGCGGTGGCGAGGGCCAGGCCGGCCTCGACCGCGGCTTCGGGCCGCAGCACGCCGGCGTTGCGCTCGAACAGCGCCACCTCGCCGTCGCGCGGGGTGAACTGCGGGTACCGGCGGCGGATCGCGGCCGCGTCGAGCATCTCGTGCGGCAGGCCCCACTGCTCGGCGGTACGCCGGCTGCCCTCCACGGTGAGCGAGTCCGGCGGGCCCATGAAGAGCCCGCCGGTCAGCGTGAGCAGGTCGCGGCCGGAGTCGCGCTCGAGGCGCTCCCACAGCTCGTAGGAGCGCAGGATGAGCGGGACGTAGGCGGGGTCCTCGAAGTACGCCTGCCGCGTGATCCGCGAGCCGCCGTGGCTGGAGCCCTGGTCGTGGGCCGGGCCGAACCGCTCCAGGCCGAGCACCCGCTGCCCGCGGGCGGCCAGGTGGTAGGCGGCCGAGCTGCCCATGCCCCCGAGGCCGGCCACGATCACGTCGTACTGCTGTGCCATCAGGGCAGCGTAGCCACCCTTGCTTGCTTTTGGATCACGGCGGACAGCCCGACCGCGAGCGCCGCGAGGGCCAGCCCGGCGACGGTGAGCAGGCCCAGGGGACGGTCGACCTCGTAGGCCGCGTAGGCGTAGAACAGGTGCGCGCGGGACTCCGGCAGGGTCACGTAGGCCCAGGCACCGAGCGTGGGCCAGGCGAGCGTCAGCGCCGCGAGCAACGCGAGCTCGCCGACGGCCACGCGCCACCAGAACGCCGCCCGGCGCAGCCGGCGCCCGACCCAGGCCGCGAGCAGCCAGCCCGCGACCAGCCCGAGCACCGCCCCGGCCGCCGTGAGCGGGCCGGCCACGGCCGGGGCGACCCCCGTCGCGATCACCGCGACGGAGCCGTAGCCGTCGACCGACACCGTCGCCTGGATGCCGCCGCGGGCCGCCAGCACGGTGTCGTCGTAGCCGGTGGGCGTCACGCGCCAGCCCGCCGCCTCCAGCCGCGCGCGGGCCGCGGCGAGGCTGGGCGGCCCCGCGGTCCGGGCGGACGTGATCGCCTGGGCGTTCAGGCCGAACGCCTCGGGCTGCCGGGTGACGTAGTGCTCCGCCGGGGCCCCGGCGGCCAGCGTGACCAGCTCGGCGACGACAGCGTCGCCCGGGTCCTCGGCGACGGCCCAGCCC
The DNA here is from genome assembly GCF_040648435.1 of Dactylosporangium sp. NPDC049140. Lineage (NCBI taxonomy): Bacteria > Bacillati > Actinomycetota > Actinomycetes > Micromonosporales > Micromonosporaceae > Dactylosporangium > Dactylosporangium sp. NPDC049140. The sequence goes on from NZ_JBEZDS010000104.1 coordinate 11,796, forward strand.
GCGAGCGAGCCCAGCCCGGCCCCGAGCCCGCCCGCGATCAGCGCGCTCGCCAGGGCGGCGAGGACCATGACCCGGCCGGCCGGGAGCCGGAACCGCTGCCGCAGGCCGCCCACGAGGATGTCGTGCACCTCGCCCGCGGTGGGCCGCTGCCGCCCGGGGCCGGCGCCGTCCATGAGCGTCGTGAGGATCTCGGTGCCATGGGAGCGGCGATAAGCGGCCGGATAAGCCAGAAGCAGGCGTCGGTACCGTCGGGGCAGCGCCGTGTTCATGCTCTCGCCGGCCTCGGGGCGGCGGCCCGCCTGCGCCGCGCCCGGACCGTCGCCGGCCTCGGGGTGGCGGTCCGGCAGCGCCGCGCCCGTACCGTCACCGGCCCCCGGGCGGCCGGGCAGCGCGGCGCTCATGCGGTCACCGGGCCCGGGTTGGCCCGGCGGCGCAGGCGCTCGTCCGCGGCCGCCGCGCGCCGTCGCAGTCGCTCGGCCTCGGTCGCCAGCGCGGCCGCTCCGCCGTCGGTGAGCCGGTAGTAGCGGCGCAGCCGGCCGTCGACCGCCTCCTCCCGCTCCACCGCGATCAGGTCCTGCTCGGCGAGCCGGTCGAGCGCACCGTAGAGCGTGCCGGCACCGAGCACGACCTCGCCCCCGGACAGCGCGCCGACCTCTTGAATCAGCCCGTAGCCGTGCAAGGAGCGCTCGGCCAGCGCGGTCAGGATGAGCAACGTCGGTTCCCGCATGGCAGCCATGCCCGCTGACGTTACGGTCACCGAGACATATCGGCAACCGTATCTACGCTCAGTACTTGACCCGGTACCGGATGTGGGTCGCCTCGGCCGTGTCGACCACGCGCAGCACCTCCAGCTCGAGGCGCCGGTCCAGCGCCTCGAACAGCCGCCGCCCGCCGCCGAACAGCACCGGGATCTGGTGGATCTGCAGCTCGTCGAGGACGCCGGCCTCCAGCGCCGTGCGCGCGGTGTAGGCGCCGTGCACGAGCACGCGGCCCTCGCCGGCCGCCTCTTTCGCCTGCGCCATCGCGGCGGCGATGCCGTCGTGGACGTACGTGACGAGCGGGTAGCCCGCCACCTCCGGGGCCGGCGGCCGATGACTGGGCACGAAGATGCGGACCCCCTTGATGTGGTGCTCGCCGCCCCAGTGGTCGACCTGCTCGACGGTGCGCCGCCCGACGAGGATCGCGGCGCACGCGTTCATCTCGTCGACGACCTCCCCGGCCGCCCCCGCGGGCCGCACGAACTCCCCGCGCGGGCTGACGAACCAGTCGTGCAGCCGCATGAAGCCGTCCCCGCCCGGATGGTCCGGCCCGTCCCCGGGCCCGGCGATGAACCCGTCGAGCGACATCGACATGTACAGCACCGATACGGCCACGATGGCCCTCCTCTGGTGGTGGCACGTTTCCGGGATTCGGTGTTCCGGCCCGGCTCCTAGTGTTCTTGTCGACAGCGGCTTTCCAGGGGGGAACGATATGAGCGACGTGGATT
>NZ_JBEZDS010000105.1:0-13246 GCF_040648435.1 Dactylosporangium sp. NPDC049140
GCCAAATGTACGGCAGAGCCGGATTCCCGTTGCTACGACACAGAATCCTGCTCGCATGAGCGCCGAGACCACCACCGTCTTTGCGCCAGAGCCGTTCGTTTTACAGTCCCCCGATAAGGGCTCAACGAAGTTAGCGGGGGTTGAGGTGTCCTTGGGCTCGTCGGGTTGTGGCGCAGGGGGTTCGGAGCCCCTGGTTGACGGGGTTACGGAAGCCGGAATCGTCGCAGGCGACGGTCTTGATGACCCGGTTGGTGCCCTCGGAGCCGGCGTTGGTAATGCCGGTATGGATGAACGCCAGGATCTCCGGCCACCAGGTCTGCACCGTAGTGTTCGATGACATTGAGGATGCTCGCGTCTGGCGGGTCCTGGAAGGCACTTCGAGGAGGTAGAGGCTGTGCGGGGTGTGTCGCCGTGGCGGCCGCAGTCGCTGTGCGCTGCACCGGTTCGGGTGTCTGCCGCGCAGCGGCAATGGGTTTCTGGCCTCGAGGTTGGCCAGACGGCGTTCGCAACGCCAACGGCGGGCTGGGCAATGGTCGGTGGGTTATTCGGTCGGCGGGAGGAGCGCCGGCTGTTGTACACGGCCGACGCGGGGGCTTCGTGGACCACGCAGCTGTCATGGCAGGGCAGTCTCCTGGGCAGGTTGACAGCGTTCGACGCCGAGCGGGCCGGGCTTGCGCTGGGGTTGTGGGAGCACGCCAGCGAGGTCAACGGGCGGCCGGTTGGGGACGGAAGCGGCCCTTTGCCGATCTTTGCTGGTACCGAGGACGCCGGTGAGTCCTGGACACTGGGCTCGACGCCGCGCCCCAGAGACTTCACCGGGATGTTCCACTTCCTGTCACCGCGCCAGCTATGGGTATTGACGGCGCGTCCCTTCGACGAGCAGCGAGACATCGCGCGTACCAGCGACGGCGGGGCGGCCTGGGCCACGATGCAGGCTCCGGGGAATCTTCCGGTGATCCTGGTGGCGTTCTCAACCGTGGCAGACGGGGTGCTGGTCGCGGTCGATGAGCGGCGCAACGACATTCTGTGGGTCACAGGCGATGGTGGTGACACGTGGAGCCGCATGCCGCTGCCTTCTCCGCCCGTGCCTAAGTCCGCTATGACCTGGCTAACCCCGGTTGTGCGTCCGGGGAGGCCGATGCTGCTGCTGTGGCGGGCCGACGATTCAGCAAGGAGCACGGCCAGGAGCCGCCCAAGTGGGCGGGTACATTCGCCTACCACGGCGGCGGGCAGTCCTGGTCCGGTCCGTACCGGCTACCGATGGCGCATACTGACCGTGACCTCGCGGTCGTCGGTCAGGACGGTAGGTTCTGGGCGGCCTCGGGGCACAACCTGTGGGTGGCCAACGACCTGGCCGGACCGTGGTGGCACTACACGGTGCCGCTGCGCGGGGAGCACCTGCGTGGCGTGGCCTCGGACCCGACCCTGGCGCCCGTGCTCACCACGGAGGTTGTTGACGACATCGCACCAGTCGGTGACGGCGTGGTTTGGTTGACCACCAACCATGGCCGGCTGTTCCGCAGCGAGGACGACGCTGAGCACTGGACCGAGCTGACGGTCGAACCCGGCTGATCCACGTACAGCCGGCAATGCTGAACAGCTCCCCGTCAGAAGGGACGGGGACCGGCCGAGCGCGCCGGACTTTGATCACACCCATCCGCCACCGACCATCAAGAACCTCGGGGTCGAACACGAGGCGAAAGCCTGCCGGCCGCTTGGCTACCTGGCAAGCCCATACAGGCTCTGCGAGGTTAGCGGTGGTCGAGATGTCCGCGGGCTTTGCGGGTGGTGGCGGTTCGGGTTCGTAGTCGCTGGTTGACGGGGTTGCGGAAGCCGTAGGCGTCGCGGGCGAGGGTCTTGATGACCCGGTTGGTGCCTTCCGAGCCGGCGTTGGTGATCTTGGTGTGCAGGAACGTCAGGATTTCCGGCCACCACGTCTGGACGGTCGTGGCCAGGCGCTCCAGCTCGGGAAGGCCGGCGTCCGCGCAGTGGCGGTAGAACCGGTACAGCAGGTCGCGGACCTGTTCGCGGTCCGGGCGGGTGCAGGCGGTGGCGAGCAGGTCGAGGAGGTCCTCCTTGGCGTGCCACGCGGCGGTGATTGGTGTACCGATCGCTGTGGGCAGGCCGGCCAGCTCGTCGAGGAGGGCATCGACGTATTCGCCGCACATCCGAGCAGCCGAGCGGGTCAGCCGGTTGCGGAGTTCCCACTCGCGGTTGCCTTTGCGGCCGCGCCGGCCGCGGTGGGTGACGGTGACCCGGCGGCGGACCTCGGTGAGGGTCTGGTTCGCCAGCTGCACCAGGTGGAAATGGTCCACGACCAGGGTGGCCTGCGGCAGGACCCGGCGGATCGCCGACTTGAAGATCGTGCACATGTCGATCGCGACGAACCGGACCGCGTCGCGCGAGGCTAGATCGCGTTCGGCCAGCCAGTCGATGACCGCCTGGGCGGTGCAGCCTTCGACCTGTCCGAGCAGGCCCTGCCGGCCGGACAGGTCCACGAACCCGACGTGCCAGCGGTCCACGACGCTCTGCCAGACACCGGTAGCCTCGTCGAGGACCCACCTCGGCCGGCCCCGACGGACCTCGTCATGCCCAACACCTGCACCGGTTCGGGCTGGGCTGGCAGCACCGCCCGGGCATGGTCGGTGAACGCCGCCGCGACGACCGGCCAGGACACGTCGTGATCGCGGGCCGCCTGGACCACCGTACGGCCCTGATCGGCCACCGCGGCCCCGGCCGCAGCCCGCACCCGCGTGGTCAACCGCTTGCGCGGCGGCACTGCCGGCACCGACTCGGTGAACGAGCGGCGCCGGCACGCCGCCTCGTCACAGCGCCAGCGACGCTTGGTCCACACCAGCCGTGGCCGGCGGCCACCAACCGGCAGATCACGCGGCCGGGTCACCCGCCGGCCCTTGGACCGTCGGGCCCAGGTGCCGCAGTCGGGGCAGTGCCGTGCCTGCTCATTGGCGGTGACCAGATGCACCACCGGTCCGTCGGTGTCGTCGGCGACCCCGACCACGGCCAGGCCGTCGAGGCCCAGCAGCCGCGTCGTATCGTTCACCACGCCCGTAGCTCTTCTGTTGTGATCATCTTGCTTCGACAACAACATGATCTACGAAAGCTACGGGCACCTATCAGCCAGGGTCCACAGTGGAGCCCCGCCCGGCGGTCAAACCCCCACCAAGTTCGAAGAGCCCCGATAAGTCGGGCACGCCGCGCCGCGACTTATCGGATTTATGCCTTATTTCCGATTCCCACCAGCGGCTCCCGCTGCGCCAGCCACGCCTCCGGAATCCCGCCCCGGCCGGTGAACGCGGCCACGACCCCGCCGACGATCGCGCCCGTGGTGTCGACGTCTCCGCCCGCCTCGACGCACGCCCGGATCGCCGCCGGATAGTCGTCCAGTCGCGTCGCGGCCACCCACAGCGCGAACGGCACCGTGTCCTGCGCGAGCACCTGCGAGCCGTTGCCGAGCTCGTACGCCGCCTCGCCCACACTCGCCCCGAGCAGCCCCCGCGCCCGCCGCAGCCCGTCGAGGACCTGGCTGTCGACGAGGTACCCGGCCACCGCATCCAGCAGTTCCCGAGGCTCGGGCCGGTGGCGTACCAGCCGCGCCCACCCCACCTCGGCCGCCGCGACCGCCACGGCCACCGCACCGAGAATCCCCTCGGCGTGCGCGTGCGTGACCTCGGCCGAGCGCATCGCCTCCAGCGCCGCCGTACGCGTGTCCCCCGCATGGAACGCCCCGAGCGGCGCGACCCGCATCGCCGCCCCGTTGCCCATCGAGCCCTGCCCGCCGAACGCGTCGCGGGTCACCACGCGCCACGGCTCCCCCTCACGGATGCGGCGCAGGATCACCACCGCGCCGCCGCCGTACCCGCGGTACGGCTCGAACCGCTCCGCGAAGGCGCGCGCGAGCCGGTCCTGATCCACGGCCCCGGGCCGGCCCAGCTCCGCGGCGAGCACGCTCGCCATCTCGGTGTCGTCGGTCCACGGCCACGAGCCGGCGGGCGCCGTGCCGTCGAGAAGGTCTTCCCAAGTGGTACCGGGAACAAAGAACTGCGCCCCAAGGGCGTCTCCCACACTCAGCCCGTCCAGGCTGTCCATACAGAGTCCGAAGTCGGTCATCACAGAAATTGTCGTACCCCACCGCTAGATTCGGCCACATGAACGTCGTGCAGGAGTTCCGGTATCTCGCCCCGTCGACCGCCGGCGCGGGCGGCGTGGCCCTGCAGACCAGCGGCGGCCCCGAGGCCAACCCGCGCTTCTTCGCCGGATACCTGACGACTCCCCCGGCCGCCGCGGCCGGCCTGCTCGCGGTCGCCGACGTGGCCCGCACCCGCTACCACCAGCCCCGCGACCCGGCCAGCCTCGACCCGGTCGTCACCGGCAGCGCCGACCGGCTGCGGTTCGAGTCGTTCTCCGGCTGCTGCGGCGTGTACGCGCGCCTCGACATCCTCCCGCCCGGCCTCGACGGCGAGCTCCTCGGCCACGGCACCACAAACGTCGACGTCAACCCGCCCCTGCGCGAGGCCCTGGCCCGCATCGCCGGCCTCGACCCGCTGCACCTGTCCGTCGGCCCCGACGCCCTCACCGCCAAGACCCTCGACGGCACGGTCGTGGAGAAGAAGGTACCGCTCCCGGCCCGCTGGCTGCGCGGCTTCGCCGAGGTCCACGTGCTGTCGGCCGGCTTCGACCTGCGCGCGGAGTTACCCGCGACCGAGGCCGCGGCGTTCCTGCGCCGCCTGCCCGGCGCGAGCGACCGCTCGACCCTGTGGGCGGTCCCGTCCGGCCGCACACTGCGCCTGACCTCACGCCCGGTGCCGGGGGCGGTCTGCCTGGCCGGCGCCGGACGGCTGGCCGCATTACGACCATTGCTGCGGCAGTCCACCAGCCTCCGCATCTACGGCCCCCCACTCGCGACCGGCTCCCCGCCCGTGGCCAGCGCGTGGGAGCTGCAGACGGAAGCACTGCGCCTGACCCTCACCCTGTCGCCCGAGGTACACCGCGGCTTCTCCGGCGAGGGCGCCGCCCTGACGTCCCTGGCCTCCGACGAGGTCACCGACGACGCCGAGCTGGTCGGCGCCCTGCTGTCCTGGGACCCGACCATCGACGTGGCCGCCCTGGCCGACGCCGCCGGCCTGGAGCCGCCCCGGGTCCGTGCCGCCCTGGCCCAGCTCGGCACCGCGGGCCGCGTCGGCTACGACGTGACCGAGGCCGCGTACTTCCACCGCGCAATGCCCTACGACGCCGCCCGCGCCGAACGCGACAACCCACGCCTGACGAGCGCCCGAGCCCTGGCCGAGTCCGGCGCCGTGACCCTGGACGCCGCCGTGCCCGCGGGCAGCGCTATGCCCCCGGGCAGCGCCGTGCCCCCGGGCAGCGCCGTGCCCCCGGGCAGCGCAGTAACCCCAGGCCGCGCCATGCCCCTGGGCGGCACCGTGGCCCAGGACGGTCCAGTAACCCCGGGTGGCGCCGCGCCCCCAGGCGGCGCAGTAACCCCGGGCGGCGCAGTAACCCCGGGCGGCGCAGTAACCCCGGGCGGCGCAGTAACCCCGGGCGGCACCGTGCCCCCGGGCGGCACCGTGACCCAGGACGGCGCAGTAACCCCGGGCGGCGCCATGCCCCTGGGCGGCGCCACGTCCGCAACGGTCCGCAGCGGCGACGAAACCTACCGCGTCCGCCTGCTCCCGGACGGCACCACGACGTGCACCTGCCCCTGGTGGGGCAAACACCGCGGCCACCGCGGCCCGTGCAAACACGCCCTGGCCTTCACCATCGCCCAGGCCAGCACATGACCGCCCCCATCCCCGCTCCCACTCTCAACCCCGACCTCGCCGCCCGCACAAGCGCCCGCGACTTCCACCCGCACACCGCCGCCGGCGCCCGCGCCTCCTCCCTGCACACCGCCGCCGGGGCCCGCTCCCGCCCGCCAGCCCACGCCCGCACCCACAGCCCCCGCGCGAAGACCGCCGCCGGCGCCCGCCGCGCTCATTCGCGCTCCATGGCCGGGACACAGGCATGATCAATCTCAACCTGATCAGCAACGGCAGCGCCGCCGAGCTCGCGAAGGCGGTGGCGGCGCTGGACGGTCCCGGGCGGGCGGCCGCGTTCAAGGCCCTTGAGGCGTACGCCAAGCGCACCTCCGAGGAGCCCCGCCGCGGCGAGGCCAACACCGCCCTGGCCGTGGCCACCGTCGGCACCGCCCCGTCGGCCGCGGCTGCCGCCCGGCTCCTCCGGCCGCGCCACTTCACCCCCATCCCGTCCAGCGCTCCGGCGGTCGTGGCGACGGCCCGTACCCGGGGCGTGCCGTGGCTGCCCGACCTGGCCGCCCGTCTGGCCGACCGCCGCCGCGACAACCTGTGGGACGGGTCCTGGGAGTTCGTCGCCGCGCTGTTCACCGCCGAGGGCGCCGCGCCGCCGCCCGGCGACTGGTTCGTGCTCGGCTGGCTGCTCTCCCTGTCGTACCCGGGCGAGGGCCGCCTGCGCTCGACCCCGATCGCCGAGCGGCTCCGCACCGACCCGTTCCTGGACGCCCTCCTGCCGCGCGTGTTCACGGTGGACGGCGCGGGTGAGCGCCTGCTCGTCTGGGAGGTGCGCGGTCGCCCCGGTGGCAAGCTGGCCCTGGTCGAGGCCCTGGCCGAACTGTCGGCCGAGGGCCGCCTGGACCGTACGACCCTGATCACCGCAACCTTGTCCCGCCTCCTGCGCGGCGACCGCCTCCCGGCCACGCGCGCCTACCTGACCCTGCTGACCGCGCTGTCCCCGACACCACAGGAGGTGACGAACGCCGGAGGCGACTACCTGCGTCTCCTCGCCGACGCCCAGGTCACCGTGGCCACGGCAGCGCAGAAGGCACTGCGCACGGCGGAGACGCTGGACCTGGACGCGGTCCTGGAGGCGTCCCGGGCCGTCCTGCGCCGGCCCGACAAGACCCTGGTACGCACCCAGCTGACCTGGCTCGAGACGCTGATCCGCCGCCATCCGTCCCGCAAGCCCGACATCGTGCGGACACTGACCGAGGCGCTGGACCACCCGGCAATCGACCTCCGCGAGCGAGCCGCCGCCCTGATCGCCAAGCACACCCCGGCTCCCACGACCACGACCGCCACCGCCGCGGCAACTGTCCCGGCGTCTCCGGCCTCGGCCGTGCTCACCACCGTCTCCGGGGACGACCTCCCACCTACCCCACCGCCCCTCCCGGCCCCGCCGCCGATCGCCGGCCCGGACGAGCTGGCCGAGGAGGTCGCCGCCTTCTACAGCGACCGCCCCTTCTCCGCGCTGCTGCCCCTGGAGCGGATCCTCGACGGCACCGTACGTCTTGCCGCCGCCGACCACCCGGCCCTCCGCGCCGCCCTCAGCCCGGTGATGGAGCGCCACCGCGAGGGCATGGGCGAGCACACCTGGGACCCGAACTGCCTGTGCGGCGCCTTCACCCGCCTCCTGCTGTCCGCCGCCGACCCGGCGCAGGCCGCCGCACCGAACGCCGAGCGTCACGGCTGGGCCGCCCTGCTCACCGCCGCGCGCCGCTTCCTGTCGCTGGGCGAGGCGCCACCGGACCGCCGCATCCCGCCCCCGCAGCGGCTCCTGCGCGCCCGCCTGGCCGAGATCGGCATGCACCTGGCCGGCGGTGACCTGCCGGCGGGCGGCCTGCTGAGCGCCCCCGAGTCGGGCAACGGTGCCCTGACGACGGAGACCCTGGTGGCGCGGCTGACCGCCCGGGGCGAGCGGGAGCCGTGGCCGTGGGACCTGGCCCAGGCGATGCTGCGCCTGCCGCCCGGCCCCGACCCGACCGCGGCGGCCCGGTCCGAGGCCTTGGGCACCGCGGCCGGCGCGCGCCTGGCGACCTGGCTGCGCAACGGCGGCCTCCCGGCCCCGCGGTGGCAGGTCAACGTGTGGGCCCGCCCGCCGCTGAAACCCCGCGACCAGTACCGGTTCGGCAGCCTCCCGACCGTACGTGTCGAGGTAACCACGGCGCCGCCCAGCCTGGAGCCCGCCGCGCCGGGGACTGCTTCGGCCGCAACGGATTCGCGTCCGGCGCCGGTGCTCGACGACCGGGCCGTTGCCGAGGCGGCGGCCGGCCGTGAGACGTTCGGTCTGCTCGGTGCTCCCGCGCCGCCGATCGGCACCGGCAGCGGGGGCTGGCACCGGCTGTGGCCGGGTATCCTGCCGTGGCACCGCGGGCTGGTCGCCGGGTTCGCCCTGGCCGACGCGGCCGCCACCGCCGACATGGACCAGCGCGGCGGCGCCGGGATCCTGCCGCTGCTGGCCGAGACCGCCGGCGATGGCGGGCCGGCGCTGCCGATCGCCGTCGCGTACGCCCTCGCCGCGCGGCACGAGGCCGACCGTCTCGCCGCCGTCGACGCTCTGCTGTTGCTGGCCGCGGACGGGGCCTTCGATGCGGAGACGGCCGGGCGCTACCTGGGGCTGCTCGCGACGGCCGGGGCGGTCACGGTGAACCGCGCCGTGCCGCCGCTGCGAGATGCGGCCGCCGCCGGGGCTCGGCTCAGCGTGTTCCGGTTGCTGGCGGCCGCGCTGCCGGCGCTGCTCGGTGCCGGGCCGCCGCCGCGCGGTACGCCGGATCTGTTGACGCTCGCCGCTGAGACCGCCGCGGCGGGGCCGGGGCGGGTGGAGATTGCCGGGCTGGCGGAGACCGCCGCGCGCAAGGGCTCGTCACGACTGGTCGTCGAGGCCCGGCGGCTGGCCAAGGCGGTTTCCTGAGCGGGTTCAGGCCACCCGGCGCACCGTTCCCGGCGGGGGCGGGGGTACCAGGTCCGGGTGGAGCACCGCGGCCAGGGCCTCGACGCCGTCGATGAGGCGGGGGCCGGGGCGTACCACCAGGCCGTCGGCGTCGATGGCCCAGACCTGGGCGGCGGGGAAGCGGGGCGCGACCAGGGCCGCCTGCTCGGCGGCGCCCTCCAGGTGGTAGCCGCACGGGGAGACCACCACCATGTCCGGGCGGGCCTCGGCCAGGTCCGCCCAGTCGACCGCGACCGACCGCCGGCCGGGCCGCGCGGCCACCGCCTCGCCGCCGGCCGCCGTGACCAGGTCGGGTACCCAGTGGCCGGCGGTGAACGGCGGGTCGACCCACTCGACGACGAGCACGCGCGGCCGCGGGCGGGCCGCGACCCGCTGGGCGACCGCGGCGAGACGGGAGCGCAGGCCGGTGACCAGGTCGGCCGCGCGCGCCGGCACGCCCGCGCGCGCGCCGACCGTCACGATGGTGGCGAGCACGTCGTCCAGCGAGTGCGGGTCGAGGGACAGGACGTCGGCGCGGCAGCCGAGGTGTGCCAGGGCGTCCTCGACGTGGTCCGACGGCAGGGCGCAGACCCGGCAGAGGTCCTGCGTGAGGATGAGGTCGGGGGCCAGGCCGGCGAGGGCGCCGGCGTGCAGCGTGTACAGGTCGGCGCCGGCCGCGAACTGGTCGCGCACGTAGGCGTCGATCTCGCCCGGGGTCAGGTCCTTCGTGTCGCGGCCGCCGACGACGACGGTCTTCTCGGCGCGGGCGGCGGGCGGCTCGTCGCACTCGAAGGTGACGCCGACGAGGTGGTCGCCGAGGCCGAGGGCGTACACGATCTCGGTGGCCGACGGCAGCAGGGAGACCAGGCGCATACCGGCGAGCCTAGACCGCACGCAGCGACGGGACCCCCGCGCCGGTCAGGTCGTCCAGGGCCACGAGCCGCCCGCAGACGAGCAGGAGCAGCGCGCGCATCGGGCCCTCGATCGCCGGGCCGGCGCCGAGGTGCCAGGCGGTGTCGGTGGCGCTCAGCGAGTACCGCTGCAGGGTCTGCTTTATCGGGAAGGGGCGGGGCCAGTGCATGGTCATCATGCGGGTCGCGGCGGCCGCGGCCGCGTCGGGCGGCACGGGCAGGTCGCGGCCCAGCGGGATGGCGATGTCCTGGCTGTGCACGAGGATGTCGGTCAGGGTTTCGTACCGTGTGACGCCCAGATTCGGCCGCCGCGAGCCGATCGACGCGCGGAGCCGGGCGACGAGCTCGTCATCGCTGCGCGAGCGGGCCTGCACCACGGCCATGTCGCGCAGCGCGCGGTTCAGGTTGCCCCGGGCGCGCAGCACGATCGGCACGCGGGACAGGAACGCGCCCGGGCCCATGTGCTGCAGGGTCAGGTGGGCGGCGACCTCACGCACCGTCCACTGTGTACAGAGAGACGGCCGTCGCCACTCCTCCGGCGTCAGCGACGACAGGAGGTCGGCTACGGCGGCGTACTGGGAGTCCACGACGGACCACAGCCGGTCGGTGTTCATGGCGGCGCCTCCTCGGCGTTCGCGACGACGGCCTCGGCCAGGGTGCGCAGCTGCGCCGACGGGTCGAAGGCCGGGTCGGGAGCGGCCAGCTCGTGCAGGACGATGCCGGTCCAGTGGTTCATGACGATCGGGGCGTCGCGGTCCGGATCCCGGGAGCCGCTGGCACGGATCCAGGCCGTGGCCCAGGCGTTGACCTCCGCGCCGGTCGCCAGCAGCCGGGCGCGCAGGCCCGGGCGGATGGCGGCCTCGAGGAGGATGGCGTACCGCGCCAGGGTCAGCGACCGCTGCGGACCCGTCGCCTGGTGCGCGAAGCGGGTCAGCACCTCGGCGAGCTCGGCCGGGCCGGTCGGCCGCACCTGGGTGGCGATCTGTTCCCAGTTGGCCCGCTCGCGCTCGGCGAAGCGCTCGACCACCCCGTCGATCAGGGCGTCGCGGGTGCGGAAGAGGTTGGACGCCGAGCCGGCGGGCAGGCCGGCCGCGGCGTCGACGGCCCGGTGGGTGAGGGCCCGGATCCCGCCCCCGCCGATGACCTCGATCGCCGCGTCGAGCAGCCGCGCCCGCCGAGTTCCCATCCGGCCAGACTACATCTGTAGTTGCGTCGGGCCAAGCAGGCGGAGGGGTTGCTCCAGTTGCGGGCGGGCGGGGGCCGATATCTGGCAATCGGCCAGGTGACCGACTGTTATTCTCGCCGACCATGACAGCTGCGCGCCTGCGCCTCGGGGTCGACTTCGGGACCTCCACCACCATCGCGATGCTCCAGCGGCCCGATGCGCGCGTCCAGCCGCTGCTCTTCGACGGCTCGCCGCTGCTGTCCTCCGCCGTCCTGCTCGGGCCCGACGGGCAGCTGCACACCGGCCGCGACGCCGCCCACCTGGCGCGCAGCGCACCCGAACGGCTGGAACCGAACCCCAAGCGTCGGATCGACGACACGGCCGTGCTGCTGGGCGGGGCCGAGGTCGGCGTGCGCGACCTCATCGTCGCGGTGCTGAGCCGGGTCGCCCGCGAGGCCGCGCGGGTCGACGGGCCGGTGCGGGACCTGGCGCTCACGCACCCGGCGAACTGGGGGCAGAACCGGCGGGCGATGCTCGCCGACGCCGCGCGGCAGGCCGGGTTCGTGAACATCGAGCTGGTCGGCGAGCCGACGGCGGCGGCCACGTACTTCGCGCACACCCGCGGCGCCGGGCTCCCGCTCGGCGCGTGCGTGCTGGTGTACGACCTCGGGGCCGGCACCTGCGACGTCACGCTGCTGCGGCGCACCCGGACCGGCTTCGAGCAGGTCGCCTCCGACGGGCTCAACGACGTCGGCGGCCTCGACGTCGACGCCGCCGTGGTGGCGTTCCTGCAGGCCACGTACGGCGAGCTGTGGACGTCCCCGGCCCAGCGGCGGCAGCTGTGGGACGACGTGCGCTCGGCCAAGGAGATGCTGTCGCGGGCCAGCGGCACCGTCATCGGGGTGCCGGCGCTGGGCCGCGAGGTGCCGCTGGGGCGCGAGCAGCTGGAGGGGCTGACCCGGCCGGTGCTGCGCTCGACGATCTCGATGACCCGGGCGATGGTCAACGAGTCCGGCGTCGGCACGGCCGCGGTCGCCGGGCTGTTCCTGGTCGGCGGCTCCAGCCGCATCCCGCTGGTGGCCACGATGCTGCACGAGGCCCTCGGCATCGCGCCCGTCGTGGCCGAGCAGCCCGAACTGGTGGTGGCCGAGGGTTCGCTGTACGTCAACCGCATGCCCAGCTCCGCCCCCGTGACGGCCCCGGTGTCGGCGGTACCGTCCTCGGGCGTCCCCTACCCGCAGACGAACACGTTCACCGCGACCCCGGTCTCGGCCCCCGCGTACGCCCCGGCCCCGGTGTCGCCGCCGGTCCCGGGCTACCCGCCCCCGCCGCTGACCCCGCAACAGCCCTTCCCCATGCCGCCCCGGATGGTGCCGCCGCAAGCCCCGCCGCACGGCCTGCCCCCGGCCCGGCCGGCGAGGAACCGCACGGCGCTCGTCGCGATCGTGCTCGCCGTGGCCGTCGTGCTCGCCGGCGGCATCGCCGGCGCGACATACCTGCTGCGCGACAAGAACAACGGCCAGGCTCAGGGCCCGACGGGCGGCCCGAACACCGGGGCCGCGAACGCGCAGAAGGGCCCGGGCAAGTACGTCCTCGACAACGTGCCCGAGGACGAGTGCGCGAAGTCGGACGCGAGCGTGTACTTCGACGTGTTCGAGGGCGAGATCGCCAAGCCGTCCGCGGTCCGCACGCCGAACGCGACGGTGAACTCGAGCAGCTGCGCGTACACCCGCTCGCACGCCATCACCGACCCGCAGCAGCAGCGCACGGCGAGCATCTCGTTCAACGTGTTCGCCTTCAACGACGTCTCGCTCGCGCAGACCACCCAGAACCAGGAGGCCGCGTCGGCGAAGATCGCCGGGCCGAACGAGACGATCCCGGGCTTCGGCGAGGAGGCGATCATCTACGAGACCCCGGGCACCGGCGACGCCGCGAACCGGGAGCTCCGCCTCACGCTGGGCATGCGCGACAGCAACGTGCGCCTGCAGGTGTACTTCTACGCGACCCGCGCCGACGGGGCGCCCTGGACGCAGAAGGAGAAGAACGACCTGCGCGACAAGACCGTCGAGGCCGCGAAGGCGACGTTCGCGAAGTCGGCCGCGGGCATGAAGCGCTGACACGGCGAAGGCCGGCCACGCGATGCGTGACCGGCCTTCGGCCAGGGGGAGGCGATCAGTTGGCCGCGACGCCGTACTGGCCCTCGCCGCCGTGGTACTGGGTGCCCTCGGCGAACGCGGCGTCGAAACGCTGCGACAGGGCGTCGAGCTCGCCGAACTCGGCCTGGTGCGAGTCCTCGCTGCCCTCGGCGGCGAAGACGTGGTCGTCCTCGGACGCGGTGTGGTTGTAGTTGGTGTAGTCGTCCGACTCGGCGTGCACGACGCCCGGCTGGTCGAACTCCTCGTGGTGGCCCTGCGCGAAGTTCGTGGCCTCC
>NZ_JBEZDS010000106.1:0-11407 GCF_040648435.1 Dactylosporangium sp. NPDC049140
CCTACACCGTCGAGGGATCCGGCACACCATCCCGGAACGCAGGGACCAGGTCGCCCGCCGCGCCGCGAAGGGCAGCAGCGGCGGACGACCACCAGACTTCGACAAAGTCCTCTACAAGCAGCGCAACGTCGTGGAACGCTGCTTCAACCGGTTGAAGCAGTGGCGCGACCTAGCCACCCGCTACGCCAAACGCGCCAGCCTCTACCGCGCCGCCCTGGTCCTGATCGCCGCCCTCATGTGGCTCCCATGATCGGCAGGACACGCCCTAGCCCCATGCCGACCGCAGATGAATCAGCGGAAGGCGGCGGTCATGCGGTCGGACAAGGGTGTGATCTTCACGCGGTGCGGATGCCGGGACATCGCCGGGCAGAGCCTCGAGCAGCGCTGCCCGCAGTTGCCCGAGCGAGGTCACGGCTCGTGGTACTTCCACTGCTCAGCGACCAACCTGCTCGGTCGCCGGGAACGCGCCCGCCGCGGTGGCTACCCGTCCCAGGCCGCCGCCCGGGAGGCCCGTGACGCGTGGCTCGCGGGCACCGCCGCCGACCGCACAGCACAGGGCTGGACCGTCGAGCGATGGCTGCGGCACTGCCTCGACAGCCGCACCCATTCCACCCGTTCCGCTACACCCGCGACGTCGCGCTGGTCCTGATCACGCACCTCGGTGGCTACCCGCTCGCCGACCTCGACGCGAGCATTCTGCGCACCGTCTTCGCCAAGATCGCCGCGATCACGGACAGCAAAGGCCTGCCCCAGGCGGCGTCGGCGATGCAGCACCTGCCCACCACCCTGCGCGCCGCGCTCAACCTCGCCGTCAAAGACTGCATTCTCGACTGCAACCCCGCCCGGCATATCGAGATCCACGGCTACCAGCAGCCACACGCCAAGGTCTGGACCGAGGCCCGCGTCGCCTCCTGGGAACAGACCGGCGCTCACCCGGCCGTGGCCGCGTCTGGACCGCCGACCAGCTCGCCGAGTTCGTCGCCACCGTCACCGACGACACCCTGTACGCGTTCTGGTGGCTCGCCGGTCTACGCGGGCTGCGCCGCGGCGAACTGTGCGGGCTGCGCTGGACCGACATCGACCTCGACCGGGCTGTGCTCACCGTCGAACGCAACCGCACCACCGCCGGCTACCAGATCGTCGAGAACGACCCCAAGACTCCCGCCGGACGCCGCTCCGTCGCCCTGGACAAGCACACTGTCCGGGTCCTGCGGGCGCACCGCCGCTGGCAGCAGAACCAGCGCCGCGACACCGTCGCCGACGGTAAGCGGTGGACCGGCTCCGGATACGTATTCGTCCGCGGCGAGCACCCACGTGACACCCACCGTCCACAAAGGCCGGACAGACGAAGGGCCTGAACCGCGTTTCCGCAGCTCAGACCTCTGACGATTTTGCGCGCCCGAAGGGACTCGACCCCCTAACCTTCTGATCAGTAGAAGGCGCAACTATGTTCGCGCCGTGCTCGTCGCTGCTGCCGGCGGGCCGACCACCTACTGCAGGAACTCACGAATGTTGCATGTCCAATCAAATGCTGACGAAGTCGCATTCGCGGGGACCCGAAGGCGATTTGTGTGCTCCACAATGTCAACTGTGTCGATGGACCGTGGGACACGCTTGGGCGTCGAGTTCGGCGAGGGCCGGGTCCGGGCGGCGCTTGCGTGGCCGGATGGCACTGCGACGGTCTTGGCGTTGGATGGTTCAGGCTGGACGACGGTACCGAGCGCCGGGCCGTCTCGCGGCCTGGGCAGTGCACGCCCGTCGGCGGACGATCCCTGCCAGCGCACAACGCGAGTGCCGCCACAATCCAGTGCCCATGCCGCTGACTTCGCGCTCGATGCGTTCAGCCGGATCATGCAGGAGGCCCGGGGGAACGGGGCCGTCGTTGTGGCTGGAACCGTGGGCGTGCCGGCGGGGTGGTCGGCGCGGCGGCGGGCGCAGGTGCGCGCGGCAGCCGTTCGGGTCGGCATCCACACGGTGTCGTTCCTGCCCGCGCCCCTCGCTGTCTGCTGGCACCTGCTCGCCGGTGGTGCCGATCTTCCGATCGGCGTCCGGGTCGTGGTGTGTGAGGCCGGTGACGAGGTTGCCGCGTCCGTGGTCGGCCGTGCCGACGACGGTAGTTTCACGCTGCTGTCCACGGTGGACGCGGCAACCGTCGCCGCCGACATTCCGGCCACCGCCGATCCGGCGGCTGCCGCGGAGGAGGTGGTGCGCCGAGCGATGGCCGGGGCGGAGCTGCCATCAGGTGCGGCTGACCTGGTGTGTACGGCAGGGGTCGGGGCGGGACGGCTGGCCCTCGGCCGGAGCCTGGCGTCGGTGACGGGTGTCCAGCCGATGATGGTCGCGGAGGCCGAACTGGCGGTCCTCCTCGGCACCATCCAGGCACCTGATCCCGATCGTGACGGTGCTGGCCCTCCCCCGCTGTCCGGCAGTTGGCGCGACGTGGCGGCCATCGTCGTGCCGGCTGCGTGGTCGGTGCTGCTGGTTGCCCAGTTCCTGGCCGGGTCGCAGCGGTTCGGGCCGCGGGAGAAACTCGCGGCACCGGGCATGCTGCTGGCCTCGTGGGGCGGGCTCGCGTTCGCGTCGCTGTTCGCGTTGCTGGCCGTCGCCGCGGGCATGCTCCTGGCGACCACCGTCCGCCACGACCGGTCCGGCGACGGTGCGGACGACGCACCGGCGGCGTGGGTGCGGCACCGGCTGACCGGCATCGCTCTGGCCGGCGCGGCAGCCGGCGGGGTGTTCGTGGCCGCGCTCTACGCCGTCATCGGCGGTGGCCTGTTCGATCTGGACCTGTGGCCGCTGCTGCGCTGGTCGGTGCTGCCGATCCTGCCAGCGGCCGCGGCCCTGGTCGCGGTGGCGGCGGCGATCTGGCGGCGGCCGCAGCCACCGGACGGGTCGTGGCTGGCCTGGCTGCGGTTCCCGCCGGTCGCCGTAACCTTGGCCGGCGTCGGCGCGTTGCTGATCGCGTTGGACGAGACCGGCAGCCCCGAACTGCTGCAACCCTTGACGTGGCTGCTCAACCAGTGGCTGCCGAACGTGCGGGAGACGATCATCGGGCCGGTCGGGCGGCTCGGCGGCCTATGCCTCGGCGCCGCGGCGGCGTGGCTGCTGGTCACCCGGCCCTGGCATCGGCTGCTGCTGGGCGTGCCGCTGGCTGTCCTCATCGCCTCGACCCTGGCGTGGCGAACCTCCGGCGCCGTCGCCGTCGGCATCTGCCTCCTCGCAGCGGCGTGGTGGGCGGCCCGCGCCGTGCGGGTCCTGCTCCGGCCCGGACTGCTGACCCCACCACCAGGATGGACAACGACCTCACCAGCGCCAGGCGCCGCGGAGGCTGACGGGAGACACCCGTGACCAGCAGACCGCAGACCCCAGGCGACCGCACATCGACACCACCAACGCCCAGCACCCACTTCCAGCTGCCGCCCGCCGGCACCCCCGACGTGCTCGTGCCGTTCGGATCTCGGACCGCCACCCGCATCCCGATCGGCCGACGGACCCTCATCCCCCGCCTGCCGGACGGGACCGCACCCACCACCTCCCTCGATCCTCGGCCGGTACCGCGGCCGGGCCGGCGCCGCGCCCTCGGGGCCGCTGCGGTGGCCGCGACCCTGCTCATCGCGGCGATCGGCTGGCAGGTGTACCGCAGCTCCTCCGGCCCGGACCCGCGCGAGCTCGTCCAACGCCTCTTCGACGGGCTCACCGCCCACGACGTCACCGCCTGGACCGCCTACGACGTGTGCACCCACGACAACCCCATCTGCCAGCCCGACGCGCTCCGCGCCGGCTACCAGCCGCCCGAGCACGTCACCATCGACGGACAGACCGAAACATCCGATGCCAAAACCGGCCGGCAGGCGTACGTCACCGTCTCCTACGACGTCGCCGGGACACGGGTCACCGACCACGTCACACTGCAGTACCAGAGCGCCGGCATCATCGGCGGCTCGTGGAGCATCACCACCCGACCGGCAATCGCCCTCACCGTCCCCGGGCCGCAACCCGCCCCGGTCACCGTCGCCGCCGCCGACATCCCGACCGCCCGGCTCGCCGACGGCCCGCTCACCATCACCGCCCCACCCGGCCAGTACACCATCAGCCGCACCGCAACCCCGTTGGTCGCCCCAACCGCAACCACCGCAGCCGGGACACCGGGCAGCACCACCGCGGTCACCCTCCCCGCGACCGTGCCCACCCCGATCAGCGACACCATCACCCAGCTCATCCACGACCGCATCGACGCCTGCGCAGCCCAACACGACTTCCAACCCGAAGCCGGCACCACCAGACCCCGCGTCCACACCTGCCCGTTCACCCACAACCCCACATACGCCATCACCGACGACCCGACCTGGACGATCCAGCAGTACCCGCAGCTGCAGCTCACCGCCGGAACTGACGGCACCATCACCATCACCACTGCTGTCGCCGGCCGCGTCGCCATCCACTACCGCTACACCATGCACGTCATCGAACCCCGCGACTGGACCGACGTCGACGCGACCGAACCGATCACCGTCACCGGCCACATCACCACCGGCCCCGGCGGCCTCGAGTGGGCACCTGACTGACCCACACCGGCGCCACCGCGGCGGCACACATCCCGCCACGGCGGCGGGATGGCCGTGGACTGCCCGCCGGATGCCAGAGCGGCGACGCTGCTGACGGACCAGCATCCGGCGCCGTTCATGCAGGCCCGGCACGGCGCGTGAGCGTCGACCCGGGACCGGCCGGGATGCAGCAGCGGCCCGGGCCGGGCGCCCTCACAGGCCTCCACCGGGCGTGGCCCGGACATCCGCCCCGCCGGCCGGCGGCCCGGGCGGGCCGGTGAGCAGGGCGGTGAGCAGGGCGACGGTGTCCGGCTCGGCCTGCAGGTTGTGCGCGGTGAGGTGATCGGCGAGGGTCGCGGCGGCGCGGCGCAGGCCGTCGCGGTCGCCGGCGGCGGCGTGGCGTTGCAGGACGCGCCGGTGCAGATGTTCGTTGGTCGGGGCCAGGTGCAGGGCCTGGTGCAGCACCCGCAGTGCGGTGTGATGGTCGGGTTCGGTGTCGGCGAGGTGGGCGGCGACGTCGAGCAGGTGCCGGGCGACGCGTTCGCGGGCCTCGAGCAGCCACGGGTAGCTCCAGCCGGCGGCGAGCTCGCCACCGCTGACGGCCGCCGCCGCCGCGAGCAGCATCCGGCGGTACCGGGGGTTGTCGGTGCTCGCGGCCGCGTCGAGGAGGCCCTGCAGGCGCCACACGTCGACCTGGACCGCGGCCGGGTCGAGGCGGTGGGTGTGCCGGGGTCGGGTGCCGCCGCCCGGGTCCTGGATGAGGGCAGGCCGGCCGGCGGCGTCGTGCAGGACGCGGCGCAGTTCGGACATGGTCGTGGCGTAGCGGGGTTGCGCGGTGCTGCCGGGCACGTCCGGCCAGATCGCGGTGCGTAGCGCGCCGTCGTCGAGGCCGTCGCGGTGCAGGGCCAGCAGCACGAGAATCTGCTGGCCGGCGCTGCGCCGGACCGGGACCGGGCTGTGCGAGCCGTCCGGATGCGGCCGCACGACCCGGACCTCGCCCAGGACGCGGACGAGCAGCCGGCGGGGCTGCCCGGCGGTGTCGGGCGGCGGGTCCGGCCACCCGTCGACGCCAGCCGTCCCGGGGCTGTCCGGGCCGTGTTCCGGCCGTCGGCTGGCCGGCGGCGGGGTGGTGTCGGCCGCTGGGGGTGTGACGACGCCGATGCTGGTGAGGATGTCGAGGGTGGTGCGCTGGTCCAGGACCGGCAACCGGCCGAGGGCCGGCGCCGGCCCGGTGACCGCGTGGACGGAACCGTCGGCGGCGACGTGCCAGCACACGCCAGCAATCGGTGCCGTATCGACCCGGATCGTGCACCGCACGGCCTGGGCTGCGCCCGGGCCGGGACCGACCGGGCGGTCGGGTCGGCTGTCGACCGATGCGGCGGCGTCGGGTTCGGGGCCGGCGAACACGACCACACCGGCGGCGGCCCCCTGGTCGTTGCTGGTCGCCGCCGCTGGCGCTGGGCCGTTGCCGATGCGGGCGGGGGGCACGCCGAGGACCGCAGCGGCGAACCCGGCGGTCGGCACGATGCGGGGCCGGCCGGTGGGCAGGACGCTGAGCGCCACGAGGAGGCCCCGCCCGGCGTCGTGGCGGCCCGGCCCGGTCAGCTGCAGGTCGCCGGCCGGCAGCAGGTCCAGCACCGTCGGCGCCAGCCCACCAGCGTTCGCGTCGGTGCCGGAGTCGGCGGTCGGCTCGGTGCCACCCGGCTGGGCCGGGTCGCCGGGATCAGGAGGGCCGCTGGTATCCGGCAGGCCGTCGTCAGCGGCGGCGCGCACCGCATGGAGGAGGTGGCGGAGCGGCGCGGCCGGCGGGTCCAGGTCCGGGTCGTGGCGGCGCCACCCGGCTGGCGGCCGGGGCCGGTAGTCGCGTCGCCGCTGCGCCCAGGCCAGCGCCACCGCGGCGCCGACCGCGGCGGCGACCGGCAGCGGCAACCAGCCGCCCGGCACCTGCAGCCCGGCCGCCACCGCGGGTGCGGCAGCCCCGGCCGGCGGCGACCCGACCTGGTCGGTGTCCGCGTCGACCGCGACCGCCGCGACAACCGGCAGCGTGCCGGCGATGATGTCCGGGCCGGTCCCGCCGCCCCGGGCGGCGTGGACGGCCAGCAGCACACCACCGGTCGCGGCGGTCACCGCCGACTGCAGCGACACCGGCAGCCAGCTCACCCGCCGCAGACCGCGGACCGCGGCGACCGTGTCGGTGACGACGGTGACCAGCAGCGCCGCCCACAGCAGCCACCCGACGCCCAACCCGAGGGCCAGCAGCGTCACCGCCGACTGCGGGTCGCCGAGCATCGCCCGCCAATCCCACACCACCGCACCCTGCACGACGATCAGCACCGCGGGCAGCACTGTCAGCCCGACCAGCAGCGCCACGGCGGCACCCGCCGCTCGCAGCAGCCGCCACAGCGTCCTCATCGCCACCGCCAGCCGGTGCAACGACCGGGTCCGGTGCGCGGCGGCCGCACGGCCGGACCAGCCAGAGTGCCGCGGCCGTCGCCGGGACACCCGTCTCCCGGCGGTGCTGTGGCTGTGGCTGTGCCGTCCGGCCATGCCGGCACGGCCGTCGCCGGGCTCAAGCCGAGCTCGGCGGCACACCACGCATCGACGACCATCGCCACATGTGCATTCTGCACGGCAGCCCCAACAGCAGGTAGCCCCAACATCACAATCTGCAAGATCAGTGGGAGGTCGCCCGGACGGCAACTCCCAGCAACGTCGGCGTCGCCAGAGCCCGAACACCCAGCGGCGGCCACGCACGTCCCGTCACCGGGATCGCAATCCCACCGGGCCAACCCCCGTTCCTGATCCGCAGGTCGTCGCACCGCTCACGCCACACCCGACCGTCCCGTGTGCATGGGCGCCGGACCGACCACTCTCATACCCGCTGACCTGCGGTGTTATCCCTGTGATTGCTGTGACGGCAGCGGCGGGCTGCAGCCCGCCGCCAGCGGCCTACGGTCGGGACGATCCGCATCGATCACTGCCGACGGAGCGTGCATGGCCATGCAAACCTTCGCCACCGACACCCGTACCGCCGCCGCGGCGCCGTGGCCGGGCACAGCCACCACCAAACCCGCGGCCGGCCGCTCGCCAGCGCGGCCCCGCCCCGGCCAGCAGCAGGAGCCGCAGCTCGGCGGCCACGCCCCGCCCGACCCGGCCGCCGGCACCAGACCGGCGGCGCCGCCCAACCGCGACCGTGCACGGACTGTTGACGGACGCGGCGTCGCCGGTCCACGCAGGCCGCGATGAGGACCGCCGACGTCGTCTACGCCCCTGCCGGGGTTCGACGGGGACCGTCCGGTCCGTGGGGGCGTCGCCGCTGGGGCTGGTTGCTGCTGCGGCACCGTACGGCGGCCGCCCTGCAGGCGCTTGGCTGCCTCGCGGCGTGCCTAGTCGGCCTGGCCGGACTACCGGCCGTACTGTGGTGGCTGCAGGATCTGCTGTGGACGCAGACCGACTGGCGTGCCGTGGTCGCCGAGCCGCGCACCGCGGTCACCATGCTGTATCTGCTGGTCGGGTTCGGCTGGGCCGGCTGGCTGTGGCTGGTCGTCGCCACCGTCCACGACGTCAGCGCGGCAGTGCGGCACCGGCCGTTGCGGCCGCGGCTGCCCACCGCGTTGGGCGGGCTGGTCGGTAGCCTCGCCGGCATCGTCGCGGTCCTCGGCCAGCCGTCCCTCGCCGCCGCCAGCAGCACACCGGCGACAACGCCGGCGGTGACCGGCCCGAGTCCGTCCGGATGGGCGCACACGGCCCCCGCCGTCATCGTTACCCCTGCGCAGGTCACGCCGGCCTCGACCCTGGACACCGCGTCGACGGTGACGCCCATCGCGACCGGTCAGCAGGTCAGCTACCAGGTGCGCCGCGGGGACTGGCTGGGCGCGATCAGCGCCCGCTACCTCGGCGACTTCAACCGCTACCCGCAGCTGCAACGCCTGAACCCGAACCTGATGCCCGACAGCAGCGGTCGCCGCGGACCGGACCACATCGAACCCGGCTGGCACCTCGTCCTGCCCGCCGACGCCGTCGACCGCGGGCCACGCCAGCACGCCACCGGCACTGACACCACCAGCACCGGCACCACCGGCACCACCGGCTCCGGCGAGACCGTGACCACCGCCCCGCCCCCCACGACCGCGCCGACCACCGTCACCACCCCACCGCCGACCGGGATGCCCCAGCCCCCTGCGGCCGTAGCGAGCGCGACCCCCACCCCGGGCACCGTCTCGCCCGGACGCGCCGACAACCAGCACCGCGACGGCGTCACGCTGCCCGGCGGGTGGATCAGTGTCCCCTTCGCCGCCGCATTGGCTGGTGCCGGCGCGCTGGTGTGGCTGCGCCGCCGCCACCGCTACGTCGCCAACCCGGACACCGCCGCACCCCTCTACACCCACCCGGATCTGCGTCCGCTGCCGCCGGTGCTGCACCGCATCCACCGAGCGCTCCGCCATCAGCGCCCGGACCTGCTCCACCCGCCGCCCGCACCACCGGCGACCGTCGCCGTATATACCGCCGTCGATCCCGGTAGTCGCCCGCCCCTGCCGCCCGTGGGGCCCAGCGGCCCTCACCTGGCCGGCGTCGGCGACGTCCCGGGAAGCGGGCTGGGCCTGATCGGGCCCGGCGCCGAACCAGCCGCCCGGGCCCTGCTCGTCGCGACCCTGTCCGCCGGCACCCCCGCAGACCCGGACGCCGAAGGGCAGATCATCGCACCCACCGCCACCCTCACCACCCTGCTGGGCGCCGACGCCGTCCACGCCGGACAGATCCCGCGGCTGCAGGCCACCACCGACCTGTCTGAGGCGCTGACCCGCATCGACGCACTGCTCATCGAGCGGCAGCGGCTCCTCGACGACCACGACGCCGCCGACCTGGCCGACCTGCGCGCCGCCGACCCGTACCACCCACCCATGCCCCCGGTCCTGCTCCTGGCGACCGCCCCACCGGCCGACGACCGGGTCCGGCTGGCCACCACCCTGCGGCTGGGCGCGGCCCTGCAGATCAGCGCGGTCCTGCTCGGCGACGGACCCGGCGGTGACACCCTCACCGTCGACGCCGACGGCCACGCCAGCAACGGCCACCAGCTTGCGGTCCTCGACATCCCGACCACCCGGCACCTGCTTGACGTCCTTTGCGAAGCCCACACCGGCCAACCCCCCACACCCCAGCCGCCGCCCGCGACCGGCGCCACCGCCCCGACCACACCCACAAGCCCCGATAGTCCACAAAATCCGCCGCGAGCAGCGCCGAGCGTCCCTGCGACGCCGCCCACCGCTGCTGAGTCCGGCGGTGGCGAGGCACCGCTCGAGGGACCCGCCCCCACCCAGCTCGCAGCCACCGACGCCGAGGCCTCCCCCGACCCGGCCCCGAACGCGGCGCAGGCGGCGCCCACACCAGCAGCCCACCAACCACGGGCCGCCGTCCGCATCCGGCTGCTCGGCGAACCCGCCATCGTCGACCGCACCGGCGCCCCGATCACCGGCCTGCGCCACCACGCCCGGGAACTGCTCGTCTACCTCGCCGTACACCGCAACGGCGCCGACCTGTCCGACATCATGGAAGCGTTCTGGCCCACCGCCACCGTCCGCCGCGCCAGCGAACGCCTCTCCACCGAAGTCGGCGACCTCCGCCGCCGCATCCGCCAAGCCGCCGCCGACACCACCATCCAACCCGTCATCAACACCGGCGGCCGCTACCACCTCGACCCCAACCTCCTCGACCTCGACCTGTGGCAGGTCATCGACCTGCTCCGCCAGACCAGCACCGTCACCGACCCGCACCACCGGGCCGCCCTCCTCCGGCAAGCCGTCGACGCGCACACCGGCCCGCTCGCCCAAGGCCACGACTACGACTGGATCGAACAACCCCGCGAACACCTCCGCCGCCACGGCATCCACGCCCGGCGCGCCCTCGCCGACCTCATCGCCGCCGACAACCCCCGCGGCGCCGCCGACCTCCTCCAAGCCGCAACCGACCTCGACCCGATCAACGAAGACATCGCCCGGCACACCATGCGCGCCTACGCCCGCCTCGGCGACACCGCCGCCATCCGCGCCGTCCTGCACCAGCTCCGCACCGCCCTCAACGACATCGACGAACCACCCTCCCCCGACACCATCGCCCTCGCCGCCCAACTCCAACGCGACCTCACGAGCACCAACCCTCCCGACCATCGACCCGACGCCGGGGTTACCACGCAGGAACCGGCGTGACCACCAGCCGACCAGACTGGTCGACGCCACCGACGTTGTGCACCACCTTCGAACACCTCCGCCATATCCCAAACGCGATCACCGCCACCGGTACCGACCACGCACCGCTCCCCCGCATCCGGCCAGCCACCGACGGCCCATCACCGACTCCCGGCACCACGCTCCCCACGCCGCAAAGCCACGACCAGCACCCACCAACCGGAGCACGCGATGACGAGCGCCCCACCCGACGACCGAACCCACCCGCGGGCCCAGCACCCCACCGGTATCGCCGACGCCGACGCGGATCTGCATCGCACGATCCGCCACACCTCGTACATGCGGCAGCTGTTCTACTTCGTGGTGCTGCTCGTGGCCCTGGCCGGGCAGGTGTCCGGTGCGGTCGAGGCGCTCGGCATCCCGCTGATCTGGGCGATCCCGGCGGTGGGCGCGCTGGAGCTCGGCGGCATCGTCGTGCTCGCGAACGCCGACGTGCGGCGCCGGCTGGGTGAGCGCGCGGTGGCCTCGCGGATCCTGTCGGCGGCGATCGCGGCGTTCGCTGTCGCGTTCAACTGGATGGCCCACGACAACAAGCTGCTCGCCGGGTTCTTCGCGGGGATGTCGGCGCTGGGCTACCTGGTCTGGCTGATGCACACCGAGAACCAGCGCCGCGACCGGCTG
>NZ_JBEZDS010000107.1:0-10841 GCF_040648435.1 Dactylosporangium sp. NPDC049140
TGCGCTTGTCGGGCTTGGTGTCCCATCGCAGGAGGAGGACGTTCGTGGGTAACGGTAGCGGTGTGTCCCGTGGTGATCGCAACCGCAATGCGCGGTTGGCTCGGTTGCGGATGCTGGTTCCGCCTGTGAACGCGATTGTCGGTATCGATCTGGCGGACGCCAAGCAGATGGTCGTGGTGACCGATCATGACTCGAAGGTGTTGGCGCGTAGAACGTTCCGGTGCCATGCGTGGGATCTGGGGACGGCGTTGGACTGGGCGGGCAGGCAGGCCGCCGCCAACGGCTTCGCCGGGGTCACGGTGGCGTGCGAACCGACCGGTCACCGCTGGCGGGTGCTGGGTCAGCTGGCCGGGCAGCGGCGGATGCCGTTCGTGTGCGTCCAGCCGATGCTGACGTCGTGGGCGCGGCGCAGTGAGGATCTGACCTTCGACAAGACCGATGAGAAAGACGCGGTGATCATCGCCCGGCTGACGGCTCAGCTGCGCTGCTACGTTCCCGAACCAGTCGATGAGACGTGGGGCCGGCTGCGGCATCTGGGCGCGCGTCGTGGGCAGCTGCTGGTGGACGCCAGTCGGCAGGTCCAGCAGATCCGGGCGCTGCTGGAGTGCGTGTGGCCGGCGGTGTTGCAGACCGCGCGGCAGCCGTTTCGTTCCTCGTCCTGGACTGCGGCGTTGCGCATTGTGGTGGACCGTGATGCAGCAGACCTGGCGCGGACCCGACGCCTGGGTTTGGTGCGGTTCGAGAAGCTGGTGCGGGCGGAGGCCGTGCGACGAGGCAAGCAGCGACTCTGTCTGCGGATCGTGCGGCTGTTGTTTACGGCGTTGACCGACCCTGCTGGCGTGATCGCCCACCGGGCGGGTGCCTTGGAACGGGTTGCGCTGCTGCTCGGCGACTGGCTCGAGACCCAGCACCGGCTGCAGGACACCGAGACGCGGATGACAGCGGTCCTGGACGAGCTGCGCCTGACCGACCTCGTGACGCCGATCCCTGGTCTGTCGGCGGTCGGCGTGGCGGCGATCCTGGCCGAAAGCGGCGACCTGAACCGGTTCCGCAGTGCCCGGGCGTTGGTCAAGCACGCCGGACTGGCACCGCGGGAGAAGCTGTCCGGCACGTTCAAAGGCCGCACGAAACTGACCGGACAAGGACGCCCCGGGCTACGGCTGGCCGCCTGGCGAGCTGTCTGGGGCGCGCAACGCGCCAACCCGGTCTACGCCGCCCGGTTCACCCATCTGACCACCCGGGAGCAGAACAAGCTCACCGTCACCCAGGCCCAGGCCGTGATCGCCGCGGCGATCCTGCGGCAACTGCACGCCGTCGTCACCACCGGCCGGGCCTGGGACCCGGCCATCGCCACCCACGGCACCGAACCCCGCACGGTGATGCCCATCGCTGCCTAACCTCAGCAGGCGGCCCGTCAAGCCCGGTCGGGGCGAGCCCCACGCGGCATTGAGGAACCACGGTTACCTCGACGCACATCATGGGCAGCCCCGCCCGTTGTCTCACCAACCCGATTACACGCTGCTGGGACCAACCCCATTACCGCTATGCCGGGACAGACGACGGACGAGGCACCGACCAAGAGCTTGACCCAGAACGTCTTACGCTGATGTGCGGACGCCAAGATCATGCAGTTACGGCTCCGTGTTGTGGCGGCCGTCCATGGGAGAAGGCGTCTGACTCATGGCTGTTCGGGGTCCGACTGGGTGGGGTTTTAGACGCACAAGCCGAGATCCTGAAAAGACATCACCGGCATCCGGACGCCCTCCGTGCGCCCGTGCCCGGCGCGACGTCATTCGGGCTGCGCGTCCTCGGGGCCTTCCAGGATCAGGACCCGTCATAGCCAGCAAGCGCTGGTAGTAGGACGCCTCATCGCCGTCCAGGGCTGGAATCGCGCGGATGAGCAGCTGCTCGCATGCCGCGAGAGTGTCCCATCTCCCGTCGTCGATTCGGCCCCGGTTTTTCAGCCACGTGTGGACACAACCCGAGACCCTGGAATCGATGCTCACCATCTCGATACCGTTGGCCTCGTCGACTATCAGTCGGCCCGGAAAGACGGCCTCTCGGTGCTCTTCGTAGAGCTCGGCCACTCTACGCAAGGGCCTGTCTGGCATTGAGTCGCCTCCGATCGTCAAGCTGGCGAGGAACTCGCCCCAGAGCGCACTCATCGGCCTCGCGGTGCGTCGACCTTACCCAAGTCTCAACACGGAACGTGACGGTCTTCGGTTGGGCCGTCGTGCAAGACCTGCGGCATAGCGAGCATGCGATCGTGGCTGCGGGGCACGGTGCGCCGTCCGACAACCAGTGTTGGTGGCTGCTATGACGCTGGTGGCGGTGGAATCACCGGTGGCGGGCGCCGCCGTCGACATGGACCGTCTCACCCGTCACCCATCCCGCACCGAGGAGCCACAGCGCGGTGTCGGTGACGTCCTCGAGGGTTCCGACCCTGCCTGCAAGGGAGGCCGCGGCGGCACTGTCGTACAGGGCGCGGCGACGCTCGTTCGGAAGTCGGTCCCAGGTGCCGGAGTCCGTGATGCCGGGGGCGATGGCGTTGACGCGTCGTGGCGCGAGTTCGACGGCCAGATGGGTGACGAGCGCCGCCAGGGCAGCGTTCGCCGTGCCTTTGACGACGGTGCCGGGCTTGGGCTGCCAGCCCACGATGCCGGAGAAGAACAGGAACGATCCGCCGGCAGGCATCCGTGGGGCGAAGTGCTTGGCCAGCAGTAGCGGGCCGACGACTTTGGCGGCGAACGCGGCCTGGATCTTGTCGTGTTCCAGGTCGGACACCGGCACGTCGTGGTGCGCCGACGCTGTGGAGATCACGTGGTCGAAGGCGCCGAGCGACTCCGCCGCCCGCGCGATGGTGCTCTCGTCGGTGACGTCGATCCGGACCTCGGAGCCGGACCGGGCGGCGACGACCGGGGCGGCGCCGGCCAGCCCAGTGCGCCGGACGATCTCAGCGCCGATACCGCGGGCGCCGCCGATGACCAGGATCCGCTTGCCGTTCAGATGCTCACTCATGAGCGTGACGGTATAGATTTGCTACCGGTATCTTCAACGCTACCGAGAGGACCCCATGGGCAAGGCCTACGACGTCATGGCCGCGACGTGCCCGAGTCGCACCGTGCTGCACCGCATCGGGGCGCGCTGGACGGTGTTCGTCGTCAACGCACTGGCGGGCGGGCCGATGCGGTTCACCGAACTCAAAGCGCATATCCGCGGGATCACCCCCAAGGCCCTCGCCGAGACGCTGCGCGCCATGGAGGCCGACGGCTTACTCGTCCGCACCGACCTGGGCGGTAACCCGCCGCACGTCGAATACGCCCTGACCGAGCTCGGCGAATCCCTGCTCGTTCCGCTGCGCGCCATACGACAGTGGGCCGAGACGCACGTCCCGGACATCCTCGCTGCCCGCGAACTCGCCGGCGCCAAAGAGGCCAGAGGGTGATGCCGCGCCCGAACGCCGGGCAGCAGTGAAGGACCGACGACGGCGGCATGTGAGCGCACCACTGGGGCGGGCTGGTCACGGTCGGTATCGATGCCAGGACGGTCCGGCAATCGCGGGGGGCTCGGGAACACCGCGCTTGATCGCGTGCCATGACGCGCGCCATCCATACGGCGGACCGTCGAGCGTCTGGCACACCTCGTGCGCCAGGTCCTCAGCGCTGCGGCCACGCCACGGAGTGTCGACGAAGACCTGGTACGCGTCGTCGATCTGGAGCGCGATGCGGAACAGCTCAGGATTTCGGTGATAGTTGGCGACCCAACTGACCTGCAGCCCGGCCGACTGGAGCCGCTCGCCGTCCAGACGCGCCATGATCAGGCGGCCGGCGGCGCGATCAGGAGTCTCCCAGGAATGGTCAGCAGCTAGTCGGGCCACCTCCGCGTCGTAGACATCGGCGGCGAAGGACACGCCCCGACACATCGGTACTTCTTTCGACCAGTCCCAGTGCACCCGTTCGCCGTCGCGGACGAGGGTGACGTCAGTGGAGCCGCAGCCGTACTCGCCGCACTTGCACCGAGCGATCGGAACGGTACGTGGTTCATTGACGGCTATCAGACGGTTGGTCGGCACCAGCAGGTCGTACGGGTCCATACCGAGTCCAGCCCCAGCGCTGGTCACCTCAACATCGTTGACGTAAACCTGTACCTGAAAGCCGACACTGGCCTCCACTGGCGTCGAGGTCACCTTCAGACGCAGGGTGTCGGTCGCCGGTCGGGGCAACAATCCGCCCGCCCCGACGGTGTACCCGGTCAGTACTGTTCCGGGCTCCGGCAAGTGCAGTTCGTCCAGGGCTGCGCCGAGGAGCTGTCGGAGGTCGTGGAAGGACTCGTCGACCGAAGCTCCGGCAAGTTCGCGCAGGGAGGGTGAGTCCAACCCGTCGACCAGTGCTCGACACGCCGCGTTGATGAGCTCCACCGGGCCGTACCGTTGGTCCGTCGCCCACCGGCCCGCAACGTCGTAGAACTGTTGCTCAGCAGAGCCACCAGTCTCGTCATCCACGCCCACCATCATCGGCGACCGCAGCCGCGAGGGCACCGCACTTTCTCGCGCTCACGCCTAGTACGTCAGTAGCCCCAAGAAACGCTCCAAGCCAAGACGACGCGCGTGTGCGTGGAGGACCGATCCACCCGCCGATGACGTTCCGTAGCGAACCAATCGCGGCATGTGCGGAAGCGTGATCAAGCGGTCGGAACGGCAGTCCGTGTTATCCGCTTGGCGATCGAAGGCGAGAGCCCGAGACCGGGGAACCATGTTGCACTGGCTCTGTCCGCACTGCGGCGTACGTTGCGAGACGAGCCTTCCTGAGCGGGTCAACACGCCGTGCGGTCTGTGCGTCGCCACCGCCACCTGGGAGCAGCTGCCCGCCGCCGCTCACAGGATGATCGACGACGCCATCCGTCGCGGCAACATACCCGGCCTACTGGCGATGCGGGCGGCCGATCCGCCGATCAACCTGCCGCACGCGATGGACGCACTCGAGTACCGGCACCAAGCCGGCGTCCGCCCCGGCGACGCCTCAAGCTGACGGTCTCGATTGCGGACAAGATCGCGGCGCCAGCGGCCACGAGCGTATCGACGTACGGCGACGACCGCGCCCTGCGGCAGATGAGGACGCCGCTTCCGCGCAGTATGGTCGAGGCCGTGCACGCTGTTTCCGCCCTTCCAGGCCTGCCCGAGCTGGCTGAGGTTCGGAAGGTATGGTTCAGCGACTGGTACGACGGGCCGATCACGGGCGTCGCCGTGCACGATGGGCGCGAGTACTGGTTCGTTGTGGTCACCAACGACGCGGCTGGCGGGACGTGGGACTTCGAGCCGCGCGTCTACGTTCTTCACCGGCTCTCCCGCGAGCAGCTGATGCAGGCGTGGGCTATGCATCGAGCCTTCGCAAGTGCGGACTTCCAGGTTGCCTGCATTCGCCACCGTGCGATGCCGCTGGCGCCAGCGCCGAGGATCTGCATGCGCTGCGTGAGCGTTGGCCGTCCGAACTTGAGGCCGGCTTCATGAACGCTCCAGCGATCGGATGGTTCCGAGATGGGTAGGGCTTCGGCACCCGCGCGTTTCCGGAGTGAAGCGCGTTCGTCTGGCGACCCGGATGAAGGGGCGATGTTCGCTCGCGATTCACCTCGCACGATCAGCAGCAGAAGCGGACACTGAGCGCAGACCGTTGCTGGCCGTCCACCGGGCGGCCGCCCATAATTCGAAGACACCGAGCCCCAGACGCGGCGCGGCAGAACGGCGGCGCGATGGGGCCAGTTCCGGGTATGCGGAATCATGACGGAAGCGAGACGAGGGGAACGGTTACCCCCGGCATTGTTGGCCGCGGACTGCGACGCGAACGAGGCTCATACAACCTGAAACGAGACGATGACGACCGAGTACGCGATTGACGCCTTACGCTCCGCGGTCCGGGCGCTTGAGGGGGCCCAGTTCACGGATGTGGGTCGCACCCTTGACATGGTGGAGCTGGGCTTCGTCCGCGGATCGGAGTCGGTCCGGCTGCACGTGCAGTGCCCGTTCCGGCTCATGCGCGGCGACCAGATCGTGCT
Organism: Dactylosporangium sp. NPDC049140; assembly: GCF_040648435.1. Lineage (NCBI taxonomy): Bacteria > Bacillati > Actinomycetota > Actinomycetes > Micromonosporales > Micromonosporaceae > Dactylosporangium > Dactylosporangium sp. NPDC049140. The sequence goes on from NZ_JBEZDS010000107.1 coordinate 6,049, forward strand.
CGCTACAGCCGACATGCGGTATCCGGTGAACCGTCATGGCGACCGCAACGCCGCGTTCGACGCCCGGACGACTCAATTTGATCGAATCGCTGCGATTCTCGTCGAGAGCGTCCTGGCTGGGACGGCTCACGCGGTCACCCGGGCCGAAGTGGGCGCTGGCGGCGCGGTCCGGCTCGAATGTGGGGACGACCTGCTGGCCCAGATCTTCCCGGACGTGTCAGGACCGATTGAATGTTGGCGGCTGTTCGTCAAGGGCTCAGACGATCACTACGTCTACCGAGCGCGGCCCTGAAGGATTGAGGCGCGTTCAGCGTTCTCCGCCCTTCGGTGAAGTCGTGCACTCGATGTATCGGCTCCGCCGATACATCGAGTGACTGCTGCAGCACGCAAGCGCGCACGCTCGGCGGCATGAGCGCGCGTCCCCTCACGTCTCATAGTGCTGTAGGCCGGTAGCGAAGTGCTTCGTCGACGATGGCCTCGGCCGAGGCGTCCACAAGGTGGGGAGGCGGCCAGTAGATAAGGTCGCTGACTCCAGGTCGAACGGTGTTGGTCTCGAGTACGAGCAGGTAGTAATCCATATCGTTGTCCATTGCCTGGATGCGGCGGACGATCTCGACCAGCTCATCCCGGTTGACGTCCGGGACCTTCGGCCACGCCGGCCGGGCCGCTTGCAGCGCGAAATCCTCGACATTGCGCGAGGACGAGTATGTCATGAAGTGGTAGGGCTCATACTTGTGCCCGGTGTCCTCGTTAAACGCGGCGATGTCCGCACTTGCGTCAGCACCCGACTCCAGAAGCTCTTCAATGGTGCTGATAGCTGCGCAAAGTTGTTCGATACGAGTGCTGGAGACGACGGGTGGAGTGAGTTCGGCGCGGAGTTCCACAGTTGGACAACCTACGCCCTACGGCAAGGTCGACTGCGCTGCCATCGGCAAGACCGTAAGCCGCGACCCCGCCAAGCCGATCACCGTCCGTGATAAGCGCCGGTCGGCCGACACGCACCAACGGCGGCAGATGCGGATGTCGGATCATCCACGTACCGTGCGGGCTCCGTCGGGACGAGCGCAGGCCCACCTTGTGCGCCGACGGCGGCGGAGGAGTCTGTACGTGATGCAGGCGCGTTCGGCAGCCTATAGCGTGCCGACTTACGGCTACCTATGTGAGCCTCAGGGCTCCTCGACCAACGCTCCGCTCCGCGGAGGTCCTACTTGCCGTCTGTCCGTTCATCGCTCTGCCGCTGAGATGGCACGTACTGCGTCCGGAAGTATCGAGGACCGCGCTTGTGCACCACCATGTCCGCCGGCTCAAGTTCGCGGCCGAGAATATTTATTGACATTCGTTGCAGTCGTGAACGACGCCAACCGTCGTGTGAGTTCAGCTCTGGTGGTGCGTTACCCACACGCGCCCACCGGCGACCGTTGCAATCAGTGAAGGTAGCCCCGAAGACCGGCTTGGCCGGCAGGGATTCGTGCCGTCCGACAGTGCCTTCCAGGACCATGTTGACACGGATGTCGAACTCGGCTGATTCCCCAGGGTCGAGCTGGTCCGGCCAAGTCGAGCTCGCGTCCAGTAGGTGAGCGTTAGGTTCAGGCAGGTACGGCATCGCCCTGACCCAGTTGACCACGTTGGGAGTCGGTTCGAGCTTGTCGGACCAGCGTGCTCGCCGACGTATTAGATCGACCACTCGCGCGCGCAGGGAACGCTTCGGATTCGGCCACTGCAGCTTGGGATCATCTGGACGATCGATGCGCATATAGATGTCGAAGATCGGGGCATCGCTGGCGTTGCGGAGCACTCCGCTTATCGAACCTGGCTCCGTCCGGATGTCTTGGAAAAACACGAGTCGCGCCTGCTGGCGCCAGGCGTCCATGCGGTCGGCGGCAGCCAACTCGTCGTCGATTCGTCGTCGGCGGATCTCGTATAGCAGGCCGATAGTGAACCCGCCAAAAGCCAGTATTCCGCCAAGTGCTTGAACCCAGTCGGGGATGTTCCCCCAGTCCAACCCTCCGGCCGCCAACATAACTCCATAGTGACCGCCGGACGCAAGGCCGCTCATCGGCATCTTGTTGACTGGCGGTACGACCGCAGCCCGGCCAGGCTGGGTCGAGGTGATCGGTAGGGTCGCTCTCTCATCGGCTGCCCGCTGTGGTTGGGCGTGGCTCTCGTGGCGTGCGTCCTGCCGGTCGCCGCGGCGTGGAGTGGCTCCAGAGGGGTATGCCCAACGCTCGAAGATGCGCTGCCCTCCCGTCGGCATCAGATCGTCGAGTCGAAGCGGGAGCAGTGTATGGGGCGCGTCATCATCGGCATGGATCCACATAAGCGGTCCGCCACGATCGAGATCATCAACGAGCGGGAGAAGATCCTCGGGCAGGGGCGGTTTGGCGCCGACCGCGACGGCTACATGGCGATGCTCAAGCTTGGCCGGCAGTACAAGGACCGGGTCTGGGCGGTTGAGGGCTGCAACGGCATCGGCCGGCATGTCGCCCAGCGTCTGGTCGCCGACGGTGAAACCGTCCTGGACGTGTCGGCCAAGTTGTCCGCGCGGGCGCGGTTGTTCGACACCGGGCAGGGTCGCAAGACCGACCCGGCCGACGCGCACTGCATCGCCGTCGCCGCGCTGCGTGCCAGCGGCCTGCGGCAGGTCGTCGTCGATGACGTCACGGTCGCGTTGAAGCTGCTGGTCGACCGCCGCGACGAGCTGGGCCGGGCGCGCAGCGAGGTGCTGAGCCGGCTGCACCAGGTGCTGCTCGAGCTCGTGCCCGGCGGGGCGAAGCAGTTCCTGTCCGCCCCGCAGGCCCGGACCCCTGCTCAACACGGTGCGGCCCCGTGACATCGTCGGGCGCACCCGCCGGCAGCTGGCCTCGGAACTGATCACCGAAGTCGCGGTCATCGACAAGAAGATCAAGACCGCCAACACCCAGCTCACCGAGCTGGTCGCCTCGACCGGTAGCACGCTGCAGCAGCTCAACGGCATCGGACCGTCCGGCGCTGCCCGGCTCCTGGGCGATATCGGCGACGTCAGCCGGTTCGCCAGCCGGGACCACTTCGCGTCCTGGAACGGCACCGCACCGATCGACGCGTCCTCCGGCGACCACCGCCGCCACCGGCTGTCCAGAGCCGGCAACCGGCGCATCAACCGGGTCCTGCACATCATGGCCATCGTCCAGCTGCGCAATGACACCGAAGGCCGCGCCTACTACCGACGGAAACTCGCTGCGGGCAAAAGCCGATGGAAGCCATGCGCGCCCTGAAACGCCGCCTGTCCAACGTCGTCTATCAGCGCATGGTCACCGACGCGCAACGCGCCGGGGCAGGCCCGGGAGGGCACACGGGAGCGACTGTGCAATCCAGCGCGGCCGGCTCAATCCCGACAGCCGGCACTTCGGACAAGCCACTTCCCGGACCCGCCACGACCCACTCTAGGACACTCACTTTGGCGGCGTCTTGACACAGAGGGGCGCCATCTTCTTCGCGGCGACGTGACTAGCACCAAAAACCGCGCGGAACGGGTCCGTGCCGTGCCGGTGATGATGTGGGTGGTGCGGTTACCGCGCTCCGAGCTCGGCGGCGTCGCGGAAGGCCAGGCGGTACGGGTGCTCGCCGGCGTGTGGCTCGGTCCACCGCGGCAACCCCGGCCGCAACGCCGGGGCGACGGCCTCGAAGACCAGCTCGATCGCGGCGTCATCGTAGTTCCGGTAGTCCGCGGTGGCCTGCAGCCAGACCCCGCCGGCGGCCAGCGGCCGCACGTCGGCGAAGGCCTTGCTCTCGACCAGCCGCTCGACGCCGCCGAGCTTCGGCAGCAGCTCCTGCGCAACGATCGTCACCCAGGAATAGCCGCGCAGATAGCTGCGGCACTCGTTGACCGCGTACTCCTGGTAGCGCGCGACGAACGGCCGGCCGGCCGGCGGGACGGCGCCTTCGAGCGCCGTCGTCCCGCCGTCGTAGTAGGGGCTGATGTGGCCGAATCCGGGGTTGGTCCGGTCGGCGAACTGGAACAGCGCGTCGAGCCAGCGCCGTTGCTCCTCCGCGCCGCCGGCCGGGTCGAGCAGGTCGCGTTCGAGCGGATGCCCGGCGAGGGTGAGCCAGCCGGGCGATTCCTCCGCATCGATGCGGGCGTTGATGTCGAGCACCTGACCGGCCTGGTAGCCGGATACATCGCGCACACCGAACCACAGGCGTGTCCTGCTCGGCAGCTCGCGCCGCAGCGTCTCGCCCAGCCAGGCGAGCCCGTCGGGCGACCACGGCCCCTCAAGAGCCCGGCGGGCGCAGACCTCCAGCGTACCGAACGGCTGGCCGGGCAACCCGCCGTCGGCGCCAGCCTCCAGACCGGCGCGGAACTGCGGTCGCACGGTCGCGGAGACCACGTCCATCCACTGGTGCATCAGATCGGCGAACGGCCCGGCCGAGGCGTCAACGTTGAGCTGCACGTCCATCGGCAGATTAGGGCCCACCACGGCTGTCATCGTACGCCGATGCAGAAGCAGCCACAGCACGGCGAGTCTTCGTGAATGAGCGCCTGGACGGGGTGGAACACGCTTCCGTCGTGCGTTCACGAGACAGCGTCCACGTGCGAATAGAGCCTGCCGCGCACCGGTCGGCCTGGCCGGTCGCGCTGCCCACCGGGATCGCGGCCGCGGTCATCGCCGTCGCCAACTAAACACCGAGCGCGGCAGCCACCATGATCACGTGCGCGCACATCGGCTGACTCGAAAATCTTGAGTGCGTGGGGCAGGCGGCAGCACCGGGGCGGAGCCGCGGTGGTTTGTGTTGGGTCATGCAGCGGCTGGTTCGTC
>NZ_JBEZDS010000108.1:0-10801 GCF_040648435.1 Dactylosporangium sp. NPDC049140
CCCCTGGCCCGCAACCGACAACGCCTGACGACAGCAACCGTGGAGAGCCCGTTGCGCCGAGACGCGCACGGCGGGTTCGGCGAGCGGCCTGGAGAACCGGACCAGCGGCAACACTGACACCGCGCTCCAGGCCGACTCAACTAGCGACGATCACCCGGCTGACGGTGCAGTGGCAGGACGACGCCCGCGCCTTCAACGAGCGTAATCTGTCCAATGTGGACTTTATCTACCTGTGAGCGGACGGCATCCACGTCAACATCCGCCTCGACGAGGAACGGCTGTGCCTGCTGGTGCTCATCGGCGTGCGCGTGGACGGCACCAAGGAGCTCATCGCTCTGGCCGACGGCTACCGCGAGTCGACCGGCTCGTGGGCCGACCTGCTGCGCGACTGCGCCATGGCGTTCAAGCTCATCGAAGCGGCCCAGGCCCGCTGGCGGGCCATCAACGGACCCTCGCTCGTCGCCCTCGTCCGCGCCGGCGCCACGTTCAACAACGGCAAGCTCGGCGACCGGAGTCCAGCGCTACACGGGGACCGGAGTCTGCTGCCGCTTGCCGCGCCCGCGCATTTCTTCGAACCAACCCCAGTCCTCGTTCTGGTCGATGACGGTCTGCAGGAAGCCCTCCACCGTCTCCGTGCGGGCCCAGTCCCGCTGGAGCTCACACGCCACCGAGTTCCACGTCGTGGGCTGCGCTCCGGCGTGATTGATACGCTCGAGAGCATTCTCGTGCGCCTCGATCGTCGTACCGCCGAGCGCGTCGACCACCGGGAAGACCTGGTACCCCTCGTTGAGCGCGTCCAGGCTGGGGAACAGCAGACACGCTTCCGTCCACAGCGCGCCCATGATCAGCTTCCGGCGGCCCGTGGCCTTCACCGCGTCGAGGAATTCCTTGTCCTCCCACGCGTTGATCTGCGTCCGGTCATACGAGGGAATGTCGGGGAGTTCGTTTTTCAGCTGCGGGACCGTGTCCTGGTTCACGCCCGACTTCACGTTGACGGTCGAAAGAATGGTCGGCACATTGAACACCCTAGCGAGGCGCGCAAGCGCGATCATGTTGTTGAGCATGCGCCCGGTATTCATGGACCGTACGGTGGTGATCTGCGGCGGCTGATAGTCGATGATGATGAGCGCCGCATTTCCCGGGCTGAGCAGGTTGTCCTTTGCCGGGTCACGCTTGGGCAGGCTTACCATCGCATTCCTCCTAGCTGTAAAGAGCGAGCGGGAGAAGCTCTCCCGAATGGTCACCAGCCTTTCGCATGTGCGCTACCCGCTGTGGTCCGGGCGAAACAGGCGCTCGACCTTGGGCGGGTACCTCATCGCGGCGCAACCGGTGAGGGTTTACCCCCGTGTTCGCGCGCAGCCGACCACTTGTTCTATTCGCCGCGGAACCTGGGAAGCGCTGTGATGCGGGAGGTCAGGTCGACGAAGACCGGAGGTGGGGAAGCGGCTTCCGCGGCGGCCCAGAGCCGGCGACGCCCGGCCGCCGAGATCGACAAGTTGTCCTCTCCGCCTGCGGCCACCAGGACATCGAAGTCAAGGGCCGAATCGCGAAGGGGGCGCGGATTGTCACGATCCAACGCACGCTTCACCACCGCCGCCATCGGACCGCGGGCCAGGAGGTCGAGCGTGGTCTGGTACGAGCCACCGAGAATGTCGGCCAGGTCGAGGGCTTCACGCAACCCCGCCTCGGCAGCCATGACGACCACATTGGTGATCAGTTTGTAGGCCACGCCGGATCCGAGCGGCCCGACTCGAACGACATCCCCGAAAGTTCTGAGGATCGGCTCGGCCAACGCCATCGCGTCGTCGGAGCCCGCCAGCAATACGGTCAACGCGGCTTCCGACGCATAACGCACGCCGCCGATGAGCGGGGCGTCGACCAGGTGTGCGCCTGCCGGCATCTTCGACGCAACCGATTGCAGCATATCCGGAGTTGTCGTCGACAGGACCGCCAGGGCTGCTCCGGGTCGCATTCCGGCGAGAATGCCGTCCTGTCCCAGATGTGCCACCGGTATGTCGTCGGACATCACGGTACTGATCACCACATCTGTGTCGCGTGCGGCTGCGGCTGGGCTGTCGGCCGCGACGGCCCCCAGCGCCGTCATCGCATCAATTCGGTCCCGTACGACGTCGAAGACAACTACCCGGTGGTCGGAGCGCAGCAGATGGGGCACCATGCGGGAACCCATGTCCCCGAGGCCCACGAAACCGACTGTGGCCATGGCATCCTCCCGGATCGGTCCAGATTTCGTGCTACCCCCAGGGGGCTGATCTAACCCCGGTCTTTCGTGCGCCCAGCGGACCTGGAGGTGAGTGTGTAGCTCACCTGCAGTCATAGGGGCTGTTGCATTGTCGGATCGCTGGGCGTGTTGATGCCCCAGGGTCTGCGCTGGTATCAGAGCGCCCGGGCGAGTTCGGTGACCGCCGCGGCGAGCCGCAGAGCGGGTGGGGAGTCGAGTCCGAGTTCGTAGTGGCCGCGGCGGATGTTCTGCATGAAGGCGTGTCCAGCGATGATCACGGTGGCTGTTCGGTCGGTCCGCAGCCCGCGCATCGGTCTGAGCCGGTGTTTGAGCTGGCTGTGATCGGCCTCAATCGGATTGTTGGCGTACCGCTCGACGTGGTGCCACGCCGAAGGGATGAGCTCGTCGAGCACGGCGGGGTAGACCGCAGCGGCGTGAACCGGGCGGCGTCGGCCAGCAGCGGCGTGAACCGCTGGACCTACCGGAACACGCTGACGTGGTCGACCTCGGCCCCACGCTCGACCAGCAGTTCCTCTACATCGCGGTAGGACAAGTTGTAGCGCAGGTACCAACGCACCCCGACCACGATCACCTCGGGCGGGAACCGGAACCCGGCGAACGCCGACTTCGGTGGCAGCGACGGGCGGGAAGGAGTCGAGGGCTTCACGAGTCAAGCATGATGCGATCTTGCCCAGGCTCAACGCAACAGCACCGTCGTTCTGGTCGACGACTCCCTTCTTCTTGCCGGGGGTCACGGTGACCAGCTGGACGGGTGTGGGGCTCGTAAACCTGGCTTTAACCTACGCGACCTGTGATCGGGCGGCGTTGAATGCGGGCGGTGGCGAGATCGACGACCTGCGGTGGCGGGTTGGGTGGTCGCTGTTGCAGTGATCTGTGCGGCCGATGTGTGTTGTAGTGGGTGGTGTACTCGTCGAGGACAGCGACCAGGTGTCGTTCGCCGGCGATGAGGATCCGGTCCGTGCACTCGCGTCGTACGGTACCGACCCAGCGCTCCGCAAACGCGTTCGCGCGGGGCGCCCGCGGGGGTGTACGGAGCACATCGATGCCGGCGGCGGTGAACACCGCGTCGAACGCGGCGGTGAACTTCGTGTCCCGGTCGCGGAGCAGGAACCGCAGCCGGTCAGCCCGCTGGCCGAGGTCTATCAGCAGGTTCCGGGCTTGCTGGGTGACCCAGTCACCGGTGGGGTGGGTGGTGACGCCGACGATGTGGACCTGTCGGGTGGCGATCTCGAGGAAGAACAGGACGTAGATCCGTCTCAGCAGCACGGTGTCGACGGTGAAGAAGTCGCAGGCCAGGATTGTGTGGGCCTGGGCGGTGAGGAACTGTCGCCAGGTCGGCCCGCTGCGCCGGATCGACACCTGCCTGGTGGAGAATCTTCCACACGGTGCTGGCCGCGATCCTCCACCCGAGACGGGAGAGTTCGCCGTGCACGCGACGGTGTCCACAGGTCGGGTTCTCCGCGGCCAGGCGTAGGGTCAGGTCGCGGATCTGCCGGTCGACGGATGGCCGACCGGGTCGCGCGTGCGGGTGGGTCCAGTGTCGGGCGATCAGTTGTCGGTGCCACCGAAGCAACGTGGCCGGGGTGACGAAGAACGCCGCCCATCGCTGCCGCGGCAGTAGCCGGGACAACGCCGCAAGCACCACCCGATCCTCCGGCTGGAGATCGGGGCGGTGTACCTGCCGGCGCAGCACCGCCACCTGATGCCGCAACACCAGCAACTCGACGTCCTTGGCGCCGCCGTCGCGGGCCAGCTGCGTCAACAGCTGCAGGAGCTGGCGCAGGACTGCATAGACCAGCGAGGCTGTCATGGTCGGCATACTCGCCGCCACGCACGGCCGAGCCTCACACAAAATCGCACGTCACAGACCCGAACCGAATTTACGAGCCCCACACGATCGTCGGTAGGCATCGGTAGCGGTTCGGCGGCGCGTGGCTGCGGCATGCACCGATTGATCTATCGCCGACGCGCGGGGTCAAGTCGTGAGTGGAGGCGTCGACCATGGTGGTGGCCTCGTCACAGATAGGTAGTCGGGGCGGTGCAGCAGGACGAGGACCAGGCTCGAGTTGCCGCAGCCGGAGGGGCCGCACAGCCTGAGGGTCTCGCCCGGGGCGACGTTCAGGCCCCGCACCGAACCATCGCGGCGGTTCGGTGCGGGGGACGCGTCATGCACCGCCGATGTCACGGCTGGCGTCCGACCCCGATCACGCGCGACCCGAGATCCAACCGACGACCGGCACCGTGGGGTACTTGTCCGCGCCGTGGGCTCCGTCACGGGCCACCGTCCGGAAAACGATGATCTTGTCTCGGCCTTCCTTGAAGTCATAGTTGCAGTACGTCCACCCGTTCTGCCCGCCGTTCGCGTCGTGACACTCGCCGGTACGGTCGTCCGTGCGCCACTCGACCACCGTGCGCAGCCCGTCCTTGAACATGTCGTTGACGCCGATGATGTCGCCCTGCGGCCAGAAACACCCGTACCCGGCGTGCGCGCCGGGCTGCGTGCAGAACGGTTGTGTGCCCGCCGCGGCGGCCGGTGATCCCGTCACGAGCACCACGGCAGCAATGGACAGGATCGTCGTGCTGGCCGCCGCAATCAAACGTCGAACCCTCATGGAGCCCTCGCCCTCGTCGAAGTATTGGCGTTCATGAACTCGGCCAAGTGCGCTCGACATTAGCGATCATCAACGTATCGGCGGGCCCGCAAGCGCGGCACATTGACGAAAACTTGAGCGCCGTTCGCTGCGTGTTCGCCCGCGGTCCGCTCGCTACGAAGCGAGCCAGCGGGCCAGGCGAGGCAGGACGAGGCGCAGGTCGGGGCCGTCGGCGGCGGCGTGGGTGGTTGCGCGGACCGTGGGGCTGGCGTTGAACGCGATCGCGCAGCCAACCTCAGCAAAGAGCGGCAGGTCGGAGCGGCTGTCGCCGATTGCCGCGCACCGGGCCAGGTCGAGGCCCAGGTCCGCCGCCACGGTGCGGGCGAAGTCGCGCTTGTCCCAGCCGGTCAGGCACGTGGATGCGGCGGGTGGGGTCGCTGATCCGCCTCTTCGGCATCCGAGCCGGCAACGCGATGCGGTACGTGCGCGCCGCGCACCCGCACCGCCTCAGCATCCCCCAGTAGCGGACCGGCCGCGGCGGCTGCAGCCCGGTGCACGCCGACCCAGATCTGGCCGATGGTGGAGCCGGCCGCGGCGATGCAGTAGAACACCCAGGCCACGCGTTCGGCGGCCTGGCTGTGGTTGCTGATCCGGGCCTCAGGGCCGGCGGAGGTGGAGTTCATGCGCCACCTGCCCGGCGGCGGGAACGGTCGATGGTCAAGTGCACTGGGGTTCCTCCTGCACAGGTGTGCAGGCGCAGCATCCCGCTGGTCGCAGGACGCTGCGCCTGGCAAGGCGTGGGCGTCCCGCAGGTGCGGGAACCGGGTCTGGCGCTGCCGCCGGGATCGCGGGCAGCCGCGGTCATACGGTCGATCAGTGCCGGCCGGACACGTCACTGTCCGTTGTGGACGGTTCATGGTGCGGCCGGAGCCGGTGATCGTTGCTGGCTAGGCGTGTGGGGCGGCCTGGTAGCGTTCCGGCCGTAGTGTGGTGCGCACGGCCAGGGCTTCGTCCGCGAGCCGCCGGCAGATCTTGATGATCGCGCCGCGGGAGGTGCGCCGGTCCAGGACGTTGGCGAGCTCGCCCGGGCTGAAGTCCAGCGTGGGGATGGGCGCGCAGGTGCTCCAGGACCAATGGCGTACAGCTGCCCGGCGGGTAGTGCGGGACGGCGCGGCGCCGGCCGGCCTGTGGTGGTGTCGGGCCTGCTGGCGACCCGCCGGCCGCGGGCTCTCATCGCGGACCCGGCCGGTCCGGGCCGGGCTGCGACGGGGTGGTGAGGTCTTCCCATGCCTGGCCGGTCCACAGCTGCCACCACGCCCCGTCCGGGATGGTCAATTTCCGCAACTGTGTTGTGAGGGCGGCCCGCTGGGCGACTGTGGTGATCTTCGCCGCGGGGAAACGTTCGGCGGTGTAGTACACCTCGTCCAGGCCGGGACCGGCGCCGAGCGGAGCCCGGAGCTGCACGGCGCTTCGACCGGCCCGGGTGGCCTTGGCGACGTGCGCGGCGTGCTCGTATTCGGTGATCTGTTCCTCGAGCAAATCCTCCTCGGTCAACGGTTGGCCGTCGCCGTGGCGGCTGGCGGCGGCGAACGCGGTCAGGTCGCGCTGGTTGACGGTGGATCCGGCCACGGGCAGGTAGTAGGGCAGGCCGCCGCGGCCCTCCTGGTGAATGGTGCCGACTTTGGTGCGGCCCCAGCCGACGGTGGCGGTGTACGCCACCCCGTCCGGGGTGGGCAGCTCCTGGAAGGTCGTGACCCGCAGGGCCGCGTCCGGGACCTGGATACCGGTGTGCGGCAGGGTGACCAAGTTGACCGTGGTGTTGGGATCTGCGGCCGGCGCTGTGCCGGCTTCGTGGTGGCCGGTGTGGGTCGCTGCCCGTGTGGTGCCGCAGCGGCGGGCTCGGACCAGTCCTGGATGACGCGGTCCAGCGTGGCGTGCAGGACCGGCAGGTAGGTGCCGAGCTCCGGCGCCGCGGCGGCGATGATAAGGGCCGTCACCGGCGGCACCGCCTACCCGGCCGAGCGGGCCACGCTCAGCGGCGCCGTCATCGACACCCGCCACCCGGACTACACCGGCACGGGCTACGTCGACTTGACCGAGAACACCGGCGCCTTCGTCCAGTGGACGGTGCCCGTGCCGGCCGCGGGCACCCGGACCCTGACGTTCCGCTACGCCAACGGGGTGACCACCGGCCGGCCGCTGGCCGTCACGGTCAACGGCACGACGGTCAACGCCGCCCTGCCGTTCAACCCGACGGGCAGCTGGGACACCTGGGCCACCACGTCGTTCGCCGCCGCACTGCCGGCCGGCAGCCAGGTCCTGGTCCGAGCGACCACCACCGGTGCGAACGGCGCGAACATCGACAGCCTGACCGTCACGTGACCGGCCGGGCCCGCTCCTGTTCCCAGCGCCGCCGCACGTCCGCCAGGACGGACCGGCCGTAGCGCCGGGCGAACACGCCGATCGTGGGGCCGGGCAGCGGCACTGTCCGGCCGCCGACGGCAACGGTGATCAGCTGGTTGCCGGCCCAGCTCGCGCGCCTGGTGCCGACCGCCTCCACGGCGCGCCACGGCACGAACCGCCGGGAGAAGGTGCGGTGCAGCCACAGCCCCTCGGGCGTGGCGACCGTCCGCACCCGCACCGACCCCAGCACGATGAGCAGGCAGACGGGGCCCTCGAAGGCGAGAATGGCCCAGCGGTCGCGGGCGGGGTAGCCCGCCAGGGCGCCGAACACGAGGAGCGAGACCCCGGCGAACAGCGGCCCGAGCCAGACGTACGGCCGCGCACGGTACACAGTCGTCACCCGGGCACGCTCAGGATGCCTGCCATGCCGCGGTCAGGTCGGCGACGGCCTGGTTGGCGTAGCGGGTCGCGTATCGGCTCGGTGTCGGTGCCGGCACCACCGTGTCCCGGCCGCCTGCCCGCAGCACGATCGCGGCGGCCTGAGTCCGGCCGTACGGCCTGATGCCGACCTCCTCGACCTCGGACCACGCAATGAACCGGCTGCGCCGCCCAGGGATACAACCGCACCCCGTCCGGGCCGATGACCGTCCGGGCCCGCCACGAAATCAGCAGCAGCGCGAGGCAGGGCAGCGCGGTCACCGCCGCGACCACCAGCAGGGTCGACGCCGGGCGGACCGTCGGGGCGAACGCCAGCCAGAGCGCGCCGACCAGGAGCGGGCCGACCCAGACCATCGGCCGGGAGCGGTACACCCGGCGGCCGGGGGCGGGGTCGTATCTTCCGTCATCGAACTGCCTCTCGTGGCCGGCGCCGGCGCGGCCCGGTGAGCCGCGCCGGCGATCGGGATGGGCCTACGTGTCCCAGGATCGGGAATGTCCGCGGCTTCCCGGTGGAATCTTCGCGGCGGGCTTGCGGTTGTTCTGCGGCGCCCGGTTCGGAAGCGCACCAAGGAAGATACTGTCAAGGTAGAGGTAGGCGGCAACGGCGGCCGACCACCCGATTCTGGCCAGGCGAGGCCTGATGAAGTCGCCCACCTTCTTCAGGATGCCGGAGACCGCTTTTCTGATGACCGCCCCGCCGGGCAGCGAGTTGAACAATCCATTGATGCCGCCCATGAGGGCCACCCGGCCGACCGAGGCCAGGCTGGGCCACTTGCCGTGCTGGACGCGATACAGGACGTAGTAGGCGACCCCGGAGAAGAGGGCACCGACAATGGCTCCGCAGATGGCCTTCGCGAGCGCCGCGGCGATGCATGCGACGTTGGGCAGGAAGCCGCCGATAGCCGCGAGCGCGCCTTCGACGAACCAGTCGGCGAGCCGGCCGTCCAGGTCCTTTTTGTTGATCGGATCTGCGCAGCCGTAGTCGTACGCGTTGCAGCTGCCGCCCGGGACCGGGTCGGGCTGGAGGAATCGTCCGGTGACCGGGTTGTAGAGCCGGACGCCCATAATGACGATGCCGCCCGGGGTGTCGGCCGCCCGTTCGCTGGTGCCGAGCCAGCCGTAGCGTTTGCTGCCGGTGTCGGCCGCGTTCTTCGGGGTGCCGTACTCGGTGTACAGGCTCGTGCTGGTCAGGCCGTCGTCGCTGTCGTGGATGGTGGCGACGTTGTCGCCGTGCAGGTTCGACAGTTGCCAGTCCGTGTGCGTCACACCGTTGGTGGTCGTGATTGCGGCCACCGACTGGAGGCCGACGACGGGCCGGGTCCACGTGCCGTCGGACTCGTCGGTCCAGGACGGGCTGTCTGTGTCGGCGGCGTAGTGGTTGACCTGGTTCGTGGTCGTCGTTCCGTCCGTGGAGCTGACGGACCGGATCCGGTCCGTCTCGACGTCGAGCGTGTACGTGCAGGGTCGCGGTCGTGTCGCCGGACCTGTACCCCGGCAGCGCAAGCCGAAGACGTAAGTCTCCGTGATCATGCGGTGCGACGCCGCGGCGCGCCGGGCTCGCCGTGATCACGAAGAGAAGACGCCACCGCAGGCCGCGCACAGCAGCGTGCCGGCTACTGCTCTTCCGGGTCGTCGAGCATCGTGGAGTAGTTGCGCGACCAGGCGATCCGTCCATCGCGGATTCCGGCGACCATCACGACCGGCGCGGTGAACCGCTTGCCGGTGGCGAGGATCCTGCCGTGGATGCGGTACTCGGCCACAGCGACTGCGGGGTCGCTCGTCTCGTGGATGTGCACGTCGCTGACCCGGTCGAAGCGCTGAACCGCGGCGCCCTGCCGGAGATGGGCGCGGAACGCCTCGCGGCCGGGCTCCTGCCGGGGCAGGCCAGGGGGAAGCAGCGGCATGTCGAAGGTGGCGTCGTCCGTGAACATGTCGGCCAGTTCGATGGCCGGCCCGTCGCCGGTGAGCCGGACGACCTGGTCGAGGACGTTGCGTGCGCTGATGGCTGACAAGGGGAGCTCCTTCATCCGAACCGCTTACCGATCGTTCGGTAAGGAACCGTATCGCCTTACCGAACGGTCGGCAAGTATGCTTGTCGTCACAACGATGGTCTTGAGGGAGCAACATGCCGAAGGTGGCCGGCTCTGACGACACGCGCAGCCGCATCCTGGAGGTCGCGCTACGCCTGTTCATCAGCAAGGGCTACGCCGGAACCTCGATTGCCGACATCACCAGCCAGCTCGGGATAAGCAAGGCGGCGCTGTACCACCATTTCGGCGCCAAAACCGAGATCCTCGAAGAACTGGTCGCCGGCCCACTGGCCGAGTTCGCGCACCTCGCGGAATACGCGGTCGTGCAACGACAGACCCCCGAGCAGGTGCTCGCCGCACTCATCGACACAACCGCGGCCACCCGCTCAATCGCCGCCATGATCGGCAACGATCCGTCCGTCCAGGAAATCCTCAATGAGCGGGCCGGGCTCCAGCACGCCCACGACATCAACGACTCCCTGACGGCCGTGCTCGCAGGGGCGAACCCCACCGTCGCCGCGACCGTCCGTGCTCACGCGGCGCTTGCAGTCGCCAAGCAAGGCACGCTCGCCATCATGGGAACCGCCGACGGTTCCCTCGACTCGGCTCGGCGTGCCGAACTGCTCGCCGCCGCCCTACGCGCATTACACGGATAGCCCAGCCGCAGTCTCCGGGGCGGTGCGGTACCTGATCCAGGTCAACGTGGCAGTGCGCGAGCCGGCTCCATCCTCCCGCCGGGACCGCTACAAGGCGGCCGCATCCAGCCTGTACACCTCCGGCGTCCGTAGCGGGCTCTACAAGAGGCTCGCCGACATCGTGCACGAGGGCGTGCTGGCAGTCGGCGACGAGAAGTCGACCGCCGGCGCCCGGCTGGCCGACGTACGGGACTTCTTCCTGTTCATCCAGGACGAAATGAGCGTCGCCGTGGACCGATGGGAAGCGCTCCTCCAGGAGCGCCGGAAGGCACAACTGGGCGACTAGATGCGCCTAGTACTGCAACGGCAGTTGGGTTGACCGGGCATGGATGATGTTCGCTGTGGCGGCGGAGATTGAGGCGTGGTCGGCTGAGCTGGATCGGT
>NZ_JBEZDS010000109.1:0-10097 GCF_040648435.1 Dactylosporangium sp. NPDC049140
CGCCACGCGTTCCTGTGCTCGCTGCTGCGGGTGCCGCACCTGGTGCTGTGCGTGAACAAGATGGACCTGGTGGACTACTCGCAGGAGGTCTACGACCGCATCGCCGACGAGTTCACCTCGTTCGCGGCGAAGCTCGAGGCGCCCGACCTGACGGTGATCCCGATCTCGGCCCTGCACGGCGACAACCTGGTCTCCCGCAGCGACAAGATGCCGTGGTACGAGGGCCCGTCGCTGCTGCACCACCTCGAGCACGTGCACATCGCCTCCGACCGCAACCTCGTCGACGTGCGGTTCCCGGTGCAGTACGTGATCCGCCCGCAGTCCACCACCGTGTCGGACTACCGCGGGTACGCCGGCCAGATCGCCTCCGGCGTGATGAAGCCCGGCGACGAGGTCATGGTGCTGCCGTCCGGGTTCACGACGAAGATCACGCACATCGAGACCGCCGACGGCGAGCTCGCCGAGGCGTACCCCCCGATGTCGGTCACGATCCGCCTCGCCGACGAGATCGACATCGCCCGTGGCGACCTCATCTGCCGGCCGAACAACGCCCCGCAGGTCGCCCAGGACATCGAGGCGATGGTCTGCTGGATGGACGAGACCCGGCCGCTGACGGTCGGCGGGAAGTACGCGATCAAGCACACGACCCGTTCGGCCCGCACCGTGGTCCGGGGCCTGCAGTACCGCCTCGACGTCAACACGCTGCACCGCGACGAGTCGGCCACCCAGCTCGCGCTGAACGAGATCGGCCGGGTCCGGCTGCGCACGACGGTGCCGCTGCTGGCGGACGAGTACCGCCGCAACCGCACCACCGGCGGGTTCATCATCATCGACGAAACGACCAACCGGACGGTCGGCGCCGGCATGATCATCGAGGCCGGCTGACCGAGATCCGGGCGACGCGGCGGCCCTCCACGGTGCTCACCTGGAGGTGCCAGCCGTCGTGGCGCACGTGGTCGCCGACCCGGGGCACCCGGCCCAGCCGGGCCATGAGGAAGCCGGCCACGGTCTCGTAGGGCCCGGCGGGCAGCCGCAGCCCGACCCGCTCGGCGAGGTCGGCCAGGTTGAGCCGCCCGTCCACCTCGTCCACCCGGGCCGGGGCCGGCGGGGCGTCGTACTCGTCGTGGATCTCCCCGACGAGCTCCTCGATCAGGTCCTCGAGCGTGACGATCCCGGCCGTGCCGCCGTACTCGTCGACGACGACGGCGAGGTGGTGGCCCTCGCCGCGCA
The DNA here is from genome assembly GCF_040648435.1 of Dactylosporangium sp. NPDC049140. NCBI lineage: Bacteria > Bacillati > Actinomycetota > Actinomycetes > Micromonosporales > Micromonosporaceae > Dactylosporangium > Dactylosporangium sp. NPDC049140. The sequence goes on from NZ_JBEZDS010000109.1 coordinate 1,231, forward strand.
TCTCCGCCAGCGCGGCCAGCACCCGCTTGCTCGCCGGCAGCCGCTTCACCTCGCGGGTCAGGCCGCGCAGCGTCACCGCCGGGTCGACCGCGGGCGTCAGGAGCAGGTCGCGCAGGTGCACGAAGCCGAGCACGTCGTCCGGGTCGCCGTCGATCACCGGGAAGCGGGAGTGGCGGGCCCCGCGCACGGCCAGCACGGCGTCGGCGACGGTCAGCGCGGCGTCCAGGAACACCACCTCGGTGCGCGGCACCATCACCTCGCGCACGTGCCTGGTGCCGGAGTTCACCGTGATGAGGGTGCGCAGCTGGGCCTCGGAGATGCGGGCCGTGTCGGGAGTAGCGTGAAGCCGCCGCGCCCAGCGGATCAGCAGGGCGGCCGCAGCCTGCCGCAGGGTTCCGGGGCCAGGCTCCGGCATGGACAAAAGTGTAGCGGCGTGTACTTTTGTTGGAACGCGTCGAATTTTGGGAGGTTGTAGTGAAGCTACTCGTCACCGGTGGTGCCGGGTACATCGGCAGCATCGTGACCGCGCTGCTGCTCGACGCCGGGCACGAGGTGGTGGTGCTCGACGATCTCTCCACCGGCCACGAGGCGGCGGTACCGGCGGGCGCGACCTTCGTGCGCGGCCGGGTGCACGACGCGGTCGGTGACCTGCTGACGCCCGACTTCGACGGGGTCCTGCACTTCGCGGCCTTCATCGCCGCCGGGGAGAGCGTGCAGAAGCCGGAGAAGTACTGGGAGAACAACGCAGTCGGCACGCTGCGGCTGCTCGACGCGATGAAGGCGGCGGGGGTACGGCGGCTGGTGTTCTCCTCCACCGCGAACGTCTACGGCGACCCCGACACCGTGCCGATCCCGGAGACGGCGGCGGTGCGCCCGCCGAACCCGTACGCGACCTCCAAGCTCGCCGCCGACCACGCGCTGACCGGGTTCGCCGTCGCGCACGGCTTCTCCGCGGTCAGCCTGCGGTACTTCAACGTCGCCGGCGCCCTGCACCGCCCCGACGGGAGCATGATCGGCGAGCGCCACGACCCGGAGACCCACCTGATCCCGATCGCGCTGCAGGTCGCGGCGGGCAAGCGGGAGAAGCTGCAGATCTTCGGCGACGACTACGACACCCCCGACGGCACCAACATCCGCGACTACATCCACGTCGCCGACCTGGGCGCGGCCCACCTGCTGGCGCTGGGCACCATGGACGGGGCGGGGCACCGGATCTTCAACCTGGGCAACGGCACCGGCTTCTCCAACCGGCAGGTCGTGGAGGTCGTGCGCGCCGTGACCGGGCACCCGATCCCGGTGGAGATGGCGCCGCGCCGCCCCGGCGACCCGGCCCAGCTGGTCGCGTCCTCGGACAAGGCCAAGCACGACCTGGCCTGGACGCCGCGCTACGCCGACCTGGCGACGATGGTGGCCGACGCCTGGGCGTTCATGAACCGGTAGAGCTACTGCGCGTCGAGCTTCTGCCAGGCGGTGCCGTCGACCGAGAACGCGGTGTAGATGTCCGTCATCTGGTAGGCGACGTACCCGGCCTCGGTGCGGGCCAGCCGCATGGTGCGGTGCAGGCCTTCCAGGCGTACCCACGACGCACCTCCGTCCTCCGAGACCAGCCAGTGGCCGTAGCCGTCGACGATGAGCAGGCGGCCGTCCAGCAACGGGACCAGGTCGCCGCCGATGGTGGCCTGGCCCGCGGTCGGATGGGGCGCGTCGAACGTCGCCCCGCCGTCCACCGAGGCGGCGACGGCGAGCAGCCGCTCCGGGGTCGCGGCGGCCTCCTGGGGCGCGACGATCGTGACGTACACGGCCCGGCCGAGCAGCGCCGCCCGGGCCGAGGACTTCGCCGGGAAGCCTGGGAACGCGGTCAGCGCCCAGCTCGCGCCGCCGTCGCGGGAGACCGCCACGGCCGGCCGCCCGTCCCCGGTGCGCCCGCCGACCCACCACGAGCCGTCGCCGGCGCGGACGGGGGAGCGCCAGCACACGGTCAAAGGCGGCTGCTGCGGTACCGGGGCCAGGTCCGTCTTGGTGATCGCGCCCGTCGGGGCGCCGCACGCGTCATCGGCCAGCGCGAGCAGCCGCGAGTTGCCGGTCAGCGCCGCCGCCGGGCCGGGCGGCCCGTTGCCGGTGTTCCACTGCTCGCCGTCGGCGCTGGCCGCCCACGGGTGATCGGGGCCGGCGCCGAGCACGACGACCCCGCCCGGGATCAGTACCAGCTGGGGCCGGTCGGCGACGGGCGAGCGGACGGTGTGCCACGACCGGCCCCCGTCCGTGGTGCTGCTGACCCACGCCTGGCAGCAGTCGGAGGTCAGCAGGAAGCCGCGGTCGGCGTCGAGGAACTCGGCGTCGCGGACCGTGCCCGGCAGGTCGGTGGGCAGGTGCGGCAGGCCCGAGATGGCGATACCGGCGGCGCTCCAGGTGCCCGCCGGGTCGGCCGTGTCCGAGGCGGCCACGATCGGCGCCGGACCCTCCCGGCGGTCGAGCCCGGCGATCGTCACGGCGACGGCGGCCAGGGCGGCGAGCGCGCCGGCGCCGGTCCGGGCGGCGAGCCGGCGGCGGCGCAGGGTGGCGGCGCGGGCCGCGATGACCTCCATCGGCGGCTGTTCGATGTCGAGCCGGTCGCGTTCGGCCCGCAGCCGCGGCCCCAGCTGGTCAGGCACGGGCCACCTCGTATCCGCGCAGGCGCCCGGCCAGCGCGGCGCGGCCGCGGGACAGGCGCGACTTGACGGTGCCGGCCGGGACGTGCAGCGCGGCGGCGATCTCGTCCACGCTGAGGTCGGCGTAGTAGTGCAGCACGATGACCTCCCGGTAGCCGCGGGGGATGGCGTCGAGGGCGTCGGTCAGGTCGGTGCGGGTGTCGAGATCGGGCTGGGCGGGGTGCTCCTGCAGCGGCCGCTCCCGCAGCATCAGCAGGTCGAGCACCCGGCGGCGGCGCCAGCGGCGGCGCACCACGTTGAGCGCCACCGTGCGCAGCCAGGCCTCGGGGTTGTCGATGCCGGCGAAGCCGCGCGGGCGGGCGACGGCCCGCGCGAACGCCTCCTGCACCGCGTCGTGGGCCTCGTTGAGGTCGGTCGTGAACGCGTAGAGCTGCACCACCAGCCTGCGGTAGCAGGCGTGGTACACCTCTCCGACGTCGCCCACGCTGACCACGATCCTCCGGGGGCCCCGCGGGTTCCCGCTATTTTCAGCTCGGCTGCATGGTGCCGGTCACGGCCGCCTCTTGCCAGGTCTTCGCGTCGCGCGAGACCCGGGCCGGGTCGCCCAGCGCCGCGTAGCCGTTGTCGACGACGGAGATCGCCCCGCCCGGCCCGGAGACGACCGTGAAGTGCTCGCCGTCGTTGCTCTCGAAGAAGACCGTCTCGCTGTCGGAGTGCACCCACAACAGCACCGAGCGGTCCGCGCGGACCAGGGCGCCCAGCGTGCGGTTGTCCAGCGTCTTGAGCTGCGCCGGCAGCTCGACCGCGCCGCGGACCTCGCGCCAGTTCAGGCCGCCGTCGCTGGTGCGGAAAAGCCGGATCGCGTGGCTGTACGGCACGAAGGCCCACGCGCTGTGGCTGTCCGCCGAGGCCACCGTCGGCACGTCGCTGCCGGCCGGCGCGTCGAGGGTGCGGGCGAGCCAGCCGCCGCCCTGGTCGAGGCTGACGCCCACGGCCGGCGCGCCGGTGTGCAGGTCGGCGCCGGTCACCCACCAGCCGGCCTTGGCGGGCAGGCCGGCGGCGATCGTGCGCCGGGCCATGGGCGGCTGGCCGATGACGCTCAGCGCGCCGTCGCTCTCGCGGACGCCGAACAGGTCGCCGTACTGCACCAGCTGGACGGTCCGGTCGCCCGGCCCGAGCGCGAGTCGGTCGGCGGGGCCCATGACCGGGGAGGTGTCCTGGGGGTTGAGCTGGGTCTGGATGTCGGTGGTGAGCTCGAAGCGCACGCTGGCCCGCGACCCGCCGCCGACCTCGCCGCTGAGGATGTAGCTGGTCGCGGCGATCCGCAGCAGCTGGACGTTGGAGATCCGCTCCAGCGGGCTGGTGCGCAGCGCGTCCACGACGTACGGGTTGCGCCGCTCGGGCCCGCCGAGCGTGGTGACCTGCAGGCTGCAGCGGCGGGCCTGGGGCACCTCCACGCACACGTCGACCGCGGCCACCAGGCTGGGCAGGTCGCCGGCCGCGGCCATCACGGTGATCGTGGACGGGTACTTGCCGGCCGCCGGCGGCGTCTCCGACGCCACGGGGCTCCAGGCCTCCCCGAGGTCGGGGTTGGGGCCGAGCGCCACCGGGCCCGGGCGGCCGAAGACCCCGGCCAGCGCGACCGGGGCGAGCACCCCGAGGGTGCCGACCAGCGCGCCGAGCACGGCGAGGCGGTCCCGCAGGCGGACGCGGCCGGCGCGGCGGTACAGCGTGGCGAAGTCCGGCATCCAGGTGGCCGCCTCGATCTGCGCGCGCAGGGTGCGGAAGTCCAGCTCAGGGCGCATCTCGCACCTCCTGGGCCCGATCCGGTTCCGGCGCCGGCGGCGGGGCGGGGCGCCGGCGCGGGGCCGCCTCGCCGCCCTCGACGTCGCTGAGCAGGGTGGCCAGCATGGCGCGGCCACGGGACAGCCGCGCCTTGACCGTGCCCACCGGCACGCCCAGGGCGTCGGCGACCTCGTGGACCGACATGTCGGCCAGGTGGTGCAGCACGATCGTCTCCCGCGTGGCCTGCGACAGCTGCTGCAGGGCGGCGACCAGGGCGACCCGGTTGGGGTCGACGCCCGGCACGCTCTCCACGGGCCGGGCGACCCGGCCGCTGCGCACCAGTGTGTCGAACAGGCGCCGCCGCCGCCAGCGGGTGCGGGCCAGGTTCATCGCGACGGTGCGCAGCCAGGCCTCCGGGTCGGCGACGTCGAGGAACTGCCGGGGCCGGGCCAGCGCGCGGGCGTACGCCTCCTGGACGAGGTCCTGCGCCTCGGCGTGGTCACCCGTCAGGGCGTACAGGGCGGCCACCAGGCGGCGGTAGTGCGCCTGGTACGCGTCGCGTACGGCCTCACGGGCCTCCAGCTCGTCGCCCACGCGCCACCTCCCTCGCCAAGCACGCTATCCAGACAGACGCCTGTGTGAAGCATCTGGTTGCGCCTGACAGAATGGCGGGTATGTCGTCTCCCGCCCGGCCCCGGGTGCTCTCCGGGATTCAGCCCACCGCCGACTCGTTCCATCTGGGCAACTATCTCGGTGCCCTGCGCAACTGGGTGGCGATGCAGGAGACCCACGACACCTTCTACTGCGTGGTCGATCTGCACGCGATCACCATGGGTCACGACCCGGCGCTGCTGCGCCAGCGCACCCGGGTCGGCGTCGCCCAGCTGCTGGCCCTCGGGCTCGACCCGGAGCGGTGCACCCTGTTCGTGCAGAGCCACGTGCCCGAGCACGCGCAGCTCGGCTGGGTGATGAACTGCCTGACCGGCATGGGCGAGGCCGGCCGGATGACCCAGTACAAGGACAAGTCGGCCAAGCAGGGCGCCGACCGCACCAGCGTCGGGCTGTTCACCTACCCGATCCTGCAGGCGGCCGACATCCTGCTGTACCACGCCGACGCCGTCCCGGTCGGCGAGGACCAGCGCCAGCACCTGGAGCTGACCCGCGACCTGGCGCAGCGGTTCAACACCACGTTCGGCCAGACGTTCACGGTGCCGGCGCCGTTCATCATCAAGGACACCGCCAAGATCACGGACCTGCAGGAGCCGACGGCGAAGATGTCCAAGTCGTCGTCGACCGCCAACGGCCTCATCGAGCTGCTGGAGGACCCGGCCCGCGCGGCCAAGAAGATCCGTTCGGCGGTCACCGACACCGGCCGCGAGATCCTCTTCGACCAGGTGAACAAGCCGGGCGTGTCCAACCTGCTCACCATCTACTCGGCGCTGTCGGGCCGGACGGTCGAGGAGCTCGTCGCGGCGTACGACGGCAAGGGCTACGGCGACCTGAAGAAGGACCTCGCCGAGGTCGTGGCCGAGTTCGTCCGGCCGATCCAGCAGCGCACGAACGCCTACCTCGACGACCCGGGGCAGCTCGACAAGCTGCTCGCGATCGGCGCGGAGAAGGCGCGGGCGGTGGCGGAGCCGACGCTGAGGACGGTGTACGACCGCATCGGCTTCCTCGCTCCCGGCGCTGCCGCGCACTGAGGTGGACAGGACCACCATCGGCGTCGCGATCGACATTCCGGAGCCGTGGGGCGGCGAGCTCACCGCCGCCCGCCTGGCCGCCGGTGACCGGGTCGCGGAGCACGTGCCGGCGCACGTCACCCTCCTCGGCCCGACCGAGATCGACGCCGCACGGCTGCCGGAGATCCACCGGCACCTCGGCGAGGTGGCCCGGGCGCACCGGGCGTTCACCGTGCAGCTGCGCGGCACCGGCACGTTCCGCCCGATCACCCAGGTGGTTTTCGTGGCGGTCGCGGCCGGCATCGGCGAGTGCGAGCAGTTGCACACCGCGGTGCGCGCGACCGGCGCGATCTCCCCGGCCGCCCGCTTCCCGTACCACCCGCACGTCACCATCGCCCACGACGTCGCGCCCGAGCAGCTCGACGCGGCGTTCGCGGATCTGGCCGGCTACGAGGCCTCGTTCGCGGTCCGCGGGTTCACGCTGTTCGAGCACGACGACGGCGGGCGGTGGCGTCCCTGTGCGGAGTACGGCCTCACGGCGGACCATTAACACGTGAGCGGTCCGGAGCGGAGCGGAGGAGCCGTGAACCATAAGCACAGCTGTTACGCGCCGCCGCCGGAGCTTGCGGAGGTGGCGGCGTGAGCGTCCTGGACCGGCTCGAGGCCGGGTTCGACCGCATGATCGCGGCGGCCCGCGGTCGTTCGCGGGTGTTCGACCACGTCTGGCGGGCCCAGCAGCGGTACTTCGACGTGGACGCCGTCCGCCTGGCCGCCGCGACCGCGTACTACGGCTTCTTCGCCGTCTTCGCGATGGTGGTCGTGCTGTTCTTCATCCTGGGCCAGGTGCTGGACAACAACCGGCTGGTCGTCGAGCGCGTGCAGGTCTACCTGCAGGCCAACCTGCCCCAGTTGCAGAGCGACCAGATCTTCGCGGGCAGCCAGCAGATCGGCATCATCGCCCTCGTCGGCCTGGTCATCGCGGGCGTCGGCTGGGTGGAGAACCTGCGCTCGTCGCAGCGCGCGCTGTGGCAGCTCCAGGAGCATCCCGGCAATCCGGTGGTCCGCTGGCTGCTCGACCTCGCCGTGCTGGTCGGCCTCGGCCTGCTCCTGCTGATCTCGATCGGCATCTTCGGCGGCGTCCAGGAGCTGATCTACTGGCTGGCCGGCGACTTCGACCAGGACCCGGTGCGCGTCGCCCTGCGCGGCTTCTCGACCGTGCTCTCCGGGGTGGTCGACGTGTCCCTGGGCGCGGCCCTGCTCGTCGGGGTGCCCCGGCTGCGGATGTCGCTGCGGCGGCTGTGGCCGTCGGCGCTGCTCTTCGCGATCGGGCTCGGGCTGCTCAAGACGCTCGGGAAGTGGTACATCACCCGCACCGAGCACAATCCCGCCTACCAGCTCGTGGCCGGCACGATCGGGCTGCTGCTGTACATGTACCTGCTGCACCAGCTCCTGCTCTTCGCCGCGGCGCTGTCCGCCACCAGCCCGCACGGCCAGGTGCACGACCTGGCCGGCGGGGCGCCCCGGGCCGACGTGCAGGCGGCGCGGCGCGCGGCGGAGCTGGTGGAGCAGGCGGCCGAGCAGGCCGAGCACGCGGCGCAGGTGGCCGCGAACGTCGTGCCGCCGCCCGGATCGACCGGCATGGTGTCCGGCGGTTCGGCGGGTGCGGAGCGCCCGGAACCGTCATGATGGGCGCCGTGGGTGCACTCGTGACTTTGGACCTGCCGGCCGACGCGCCGGCGCTGACCCTGCCGTGGATCATCACCTTCGGCCCGATGAACGACGAGGAGGAGTGGGAGCCGGTCGTGTGCGGCCCCTACGAGCGCGCGCACGCGCTGGCGCTCGCGGAGGCTGTGGTGGCCGACGAGGACCTGATGGCGGTCGTCGAGCCGCTCCAGCCGCACGTGACGGTGGACCAGATCCAGGGCGACATCGCCGCCTCCCGGATGGCGGCCGAGAACGAGGACCTGGAGACGGCCGCGCTGGACGCGGAGCTTGCCGGCTACGGCGAGGAGTACCACGAACACGACCACGAACACGGCGATGACCACACGCACGAGCCGCCGTCGGTCGACGAGATCCGCGCCGGCTTCTCCCGGATCGCGGCCAAGCTGAGCAGCTGACGAACCGTCAGTTCCGTTCCATCCAGACCGTCGTGTCGGGCGGCAGCGTGCCGCCCACCGGCGAGCTGGCCAGCACCGGCGCCCGCGGCAGGCCGAACGCCGACCCCCCGAGGTTGGCCGCGACCAGGAAGCCCTCGGTCTCGAAGCACAGCACGCCGTCGGGCGCCGAGCGCCAGGCCAGCGTCGCGGCCGGGCGGCGCCGGCGCAGGGCCTCGCGGTAGAGGCTGAGGACGGAGTCGGGGTCGGCGCGCTGGACGGCGACCGTGCGCGCGACCCAGTCCGCCGGCATCGGCAGCCAGGAGCGCCCGCCCGGCCCGAAGCCGAACGGCGGCTCGTCGCCCTCCCACGGCAGCCGTCGCGGCCGAGCTCGGCGCCGGCCGAGCGGACCCACTGCGGGTCGGCGCGGGCCTCGCCGGGCAGGTCGAGCACCTCGGGCAGGCCGAGCTCCTCGCCCTGGTAGAGGTACGCCGAGCCGGGCAGCCCGAGCATCAGCAGCGCGGCGGCGCGGGCCCGGCGCAGGCCGACCACGCCGTCGCCGAAGCGGGTGACGGGGGGGGGCGAGCTCGAGCACCGGCAGTCTCGACCGGCTCGGGATCGACCGGGTCGACCTGCTGTGGCTGCACCAGGAGGACCGG
>NZ_JBEZDS010000110.1:0-9339 GCF_040648435.1 Dactylosporangium sp. NPDC049140
ACGCCGACCGCTGCGGCAGCCACAGGCACGGGCGGATCGATGACTTCACTGCTCAAGACTGCCTCGATCCTGCCAACGCTCAACGCAACGGAGCCCCGCCAGGTGTAGTCATCTCCATGTGGGAGGCCGAAGAGTCCGCCGCCGCATCGGACTAATCGAGGATCCCGGGATTCTCCCGCAAAATATATGCCAGACGCGCGGCCGTCGATTCCGGCGGTCCGGCGTCGGTGTCGAGCACGGCCTCGACCTCGACCCCGCTCTCGGTGCGGGTGACACGTAGGCGCCAGGCGACCCCGGCGTCCTCGGCCACGACGGACAGAGACAGCGACGGGTGGCGCTCCGCCAGGTCCCGCGCGGTCTGGATCACGTCGTCGATGACCGGCGGGGCGGCCCCGCCGCCGGCCGCGCGGCGACGCAGCGCGTCCCATCTCGCCAGGCGCGTGAGGGCATCGTCGGGTGGGCGGGCTCCCATGGCGATTACTGCGCTCCGGTGACCAGGGCGCGCTGCAGCGCGCCTTCGAGCACGATCAGCATCGCGTCGCGCACCGAGGTGCGCACGCGGGCGTCGAAGCTCACGACCGGGACCTGGTCGGCGACGGCGAGGGCCCAGCGCACCTCCTCGAGGCTGTGCGCCATCCGGCCGTCGAAGGTGTTGACCGCCACGACGAAGGGCAGCCCGGCCCGCTCGAAGTAGTCCACCGCCGGATAACAGTCGTCCAGCCGGGAGCTGTCCACCACGACGAGGGCGCCGAGCGCGCCGCGGACCAGGTCGTCCCACATGAACCCGAAGCGATCCTGGCCGGGGGTCCCGAAGAGGTAAAGCTTCAGGCTGTGGTCGATGGTCACGCAGCCGAAGTCCATCGCCACCGTGGTGGTGGTCTTGGTGCTGGCTTCGCCGGGGTCGTCGATGCCGAACGAGGCGGACGTCATCTCGGCCTCGGTGGTGAGCGGGGCGATCTCGGAGATCGCCCCCACGGTCGTAGTCTTTCCCACGCCGAATCCCCCGGCAACGATGATCTTGACGGGGACGGGTGCCCGGGTGGCAGCGGGCCTATCAGCTGATTGAACGAAGTCCATGCATCACTCGCAGGATGGTCTCGGCGGATTGGGAGTTGACGATGTCGACAACGTGCACGTCGAGGTAGCCCGCGACGCGCAGGTCGGCCACGAGGATGCGGGCGACGCCCAGGTGGAGGGGCACCAGGGCGGACAGCTCGGCCACCGAGATCGGCCGTTTGCACAGCCGCACGATCGCCTGCATCTCCGGCGTGAGCGCCGCCGTTGCGGCGGCGTCGCCGCGCAGCGTCACCTGGGTCTCCAGGCCGATCTCACGATCGACCGCCTCGACCCGGCCGGACGTCAGCACGAACGGGCGCGGCTCGGCCGCGCCGCCCCCGGCCTCCTCGGCGGGGTCGTCGGCGCCGCTCAAGCCACCACGCAGATACGGCGGGATCCGCCCGATCGACCCGGTCACGTCTGGACGGAGTTTTTCAGTTCCGCGATTAGGGCGGGAGTCAGCGCGGCGCCGGCCCGGCCCGCGAACAGGGTCATCTCGTACGCCACCGTGCCCAGGTTGGCCGACCGGTCGGCGATCACACCCAGCACCGATCCCCGGCTGATCGCAGTGATGAGTAGGTACCCACCGGCCATGTCGACGATGACCCGGTTGAGCGAGCCCAGCGAGTACCAGCCGGCGGCGCCCGCGGCGAGGCTGGTCATCCCGGACACGATCGCGGCCAGCCGGTCGGCGTTGGCCCGGTCGTGTACCGCCGACATGGCCATCACCAGACCGTCGGACGATACGGCGATCGCCTCCCGGACACCCGCGGTGTTCGTGGTGAACGAGTCCAGGAGCCAGTTGAACTTCTTCGCATCGGCGCTGAGCCCCGATGGGCTGCTCGCGGGCGTGAAGGTGCTGCTCATCGTGGTGTTCCCTCTTCGGTGTCGGTTGCGGGCGGCGCGTCGCGCAGCGCGCGGGCCACGCCGGTTTCGAACTGCTCGACGAGACTACGGACTGTCTCGGGATCAGCCACGGCCGCGCCCGGTTCGGGCGGGCGGTTCGGCCGGTCCATCCCGGCGAGGGCGGCGCCGGGGGTCCGCCGCCGCAGGGGCCGCGGGCCGGTCCCGTTCATAGGCGGTGGCGTGGGAGGACAATCCGGCGGCGGTACGACCAGTGCCGCGGCGTCCGCATCGGCGCGACGCACGCCAGCCTCGAACTGCTCGATCAGGTCCCGCGCGGCGAGCGCGTCCGGGGGCCCCGGCGGCGCCTCCGGCACCACACGCTCCAGGCCGGTCGGCAGCTGACGGCCCGGCACCCGACGGCGCAGGCCGGACGGCCCGCGGTCCTCCTGGGTCGCCGGCATCTGCGGGGTTGCCGCGGGCAGTGCGCGGGAGGCGGTCTCGAAGGCGTTCCACGGCCGCCAGTTCCGCATCGCCTCGTCGGCCTCCTGCAGCCGGCGGGCCGGCGCGACGGCCGCGCGGGGTGCCTCGAGCTCGCGCGTGGGCGCGTCGGTCAGCGACACCGCCGGTTCGGTCCGCACCTGCACACCGACAACCGGGCGGGTGTCGTACAGGAACGCGCCGTCGGTGCTGATCGCCGGGGCGGAGACGACGTGCGACGGACCGAGGTCGACGGTCGCGGTGACGCCGCCGGCCGGGGTGTGGCCAAGCTCCACGCCGAAGCCGTGACGGCGGGCGAGCCGACCGGCCACGAACAGGCCGAGGACGCGGCTGGGCGCGAGGTCGAGCCGCTCGCGGCGCACCAGCCGGGCATTCTCCTCGGCCAGGCGCTCGTCGCTCATCCCGATGCCGTTGTCGATCACGGCGATCCGCAGGCCGCCGGGCACGGCGCGCGCGGCGACGGTGACCCGGGTGTGCGGCGGCGAGAAGTTCGACGCGTTCTCCAGCAGCTCGGCCGCGAGCAGCACCAGGTCGCCGGCGACACCAGGGGCGACGAGCAGCTCGATCGGGATGTCGGTGTCGACGCGGGTGTACTCCTCGATCTGGCCGAGGGCGAGCCGGACGACGTCGATCAGCCGGACCGGGGCCACGTGGTCCTCGCCCTGGCCGGAGCCGGAGATGACGACGAGGCTGTCGGCGCTGCGGCGCAGGCGGTTGGAGAGGTGGTCGAGGCGGTACAGCTGCTCCAAACGGGCCCCGTCGGTCTCCCGCGACTCGAGCTGGTCGATGATGCCGAGCTGGCGGCCGACCAGGTTCTGGGTGCGCCGGCCGATGTGGCCGAACATCTCCGCCACGTTGCGCCGGCTCGCGACCTGACGCTCGACCAGCTGCGCGGCCGTGGTCTGGACCCGGTCGAACGCGCGGGCCAGGTCGCCGATCTCGTCGACGCCACCGGCGTCGAGCACGTCGAGGTGCACCGGCGTGCCGGCCTCGACATCGTCGTCCGCGACGCGGCGCAGCTCCTCCTCGCCCGCCTCGGCGATCCGCTCCGCGGACCGGGTCAGCCGGGTCAGCGGCGCGGCCACGGCGCGGACCACGGAGGCGACCAGGACCAGCACGAGGAGCAGGATCAGCGCGGTCAGCGCGCCGGCGCCGTACGTCGTGGTCAGCGCCTGCTGCTGCTCCCGGCTGACGGTGGAGCTGAGGTCGTCGATGAGGCGCTTCTCGACGTACCCGCCGAGCACGCTGAACGACAGCAGCTTCGGGAACAGCTCCGCCAGCGGGCGTTCCTGCATCGTGGCGACCGGGTTGACGTCGAAGTCGTCGTCGAACGAGGTGCCCAGCCGCTGATGGAAGGCGGTGGCCACGAGGCCGTACAGCTGGGCCTGCGCGGGCGTGGCGAAGGCGGCGAACCGCTCCTCGTACAACTCGCGCTCGATCTGCTCCTCGCGGTACCGCACGAACAGCGACTCGGCGTCGCCGCGCGACATCATGGCCAGGATGGCGGTGCTCTCGGTGAGCGACTCGTTCGCGCGCAGCAGCACATCGAGCGTGAGCAGCTCCCGGCCGGTGGCGGTGGTGGCGTCGGCGCGTCCGACGAGCCCGAGCGCCTCGATCGTGTCGTCCAGGAACGGCGCGAACGCGTCGAGAATCTCGTCCGGGGTGGCCGCCCTGATGCGCACGCGCTCGCGCAGCGGCGGCAGCTGCTGGCGGATCGCGTCGAGCGAGGTCACCAGCTCCGCGGGCAGATTGCCCGCGGCGAGCACGGCGGCCAGCTGCTCGGAGACCCGGGCCGACTGCCGGGCCAGGTCGGTGCGGTCGACCGCGCCGAGCAGGTAGCCCACGGACAGTAGCCGCTCCTGCTGGAGGTCCTCCACAAGGGGGCCGACCCGTTCGGTGAGCCTCACGGCGGCGTCGGTGTCCGCCGCGCGGTTCGCGGTACCCACCAAATTCACCACTACGGGCACGAACAGGCCGAACATGGCCAGCAGCGGCACCGCGACCAGCAGCGTCAGCTTGCCGCGGATGCGGAACCTACCGAGCAGCACCTAACCGCTCCCTGTTGTCGTACTGCGGGCCGGGTGCGACGCTGGGCCACGCCGGCCGCGGGTTGCTCACGGCGTCGTTGCGCCGCCTGCGTCGGCGCAGCGCCTGCAGCAGGGTCAGCGCTGGCGCCGCCAGACCGAGCAGGATGGCCGCGACCAGGGTGGCGACGGCCGCGGCCTCGCGCGATTCGAGGCTCGACACCCGCTCACGCAGCAGGCCGTCGATCTTGCTCAGCAGCGACGCGGACAGGTCGGCCCCGGCGCGCACGAGGTCGTCGCGGTCCTTGGCGAACCGCGCCGGGTCGACGGCGAGCGTCGTGCTCGCCGTCTCCGCCGACGGGACGAGGGCGTCGGCCGCCCGGCTGAAGCCGTCGATCTTGGTCAGCAGGGACGTGTCGAGGCTCTGGTTCGCGGTGCCCTGGGCGGCGCGTTGGACGTCCTCGGACAGGTCGCGGGCGGACCCGATGAGGTCGGATCGGGCGGCGGCGATGCCGAACAGCGCGTCGGCCTGCGCGGCCGCGGGCAGCCGCCGGGCCTGCAGGACAAGGCCGGCGTACCGCCCGGCGGCGGCGATGCCCTCCGGTAGCTCTTGGGCGCCGCCGTCGGCGAGGTTGTAGGTCTCGGCGTGCGGGTCGCGGGCCAGGCCGGATGCGCTGCGCACATTGTCGACGAGGTCCACGAGCAGGTCGATGGCCTCGCCGTAGGCGTCGAAGAGGGCGGCAGGGGTGCCGGTGGGCGGCACCGCCTCGATCTTGTTGCGTACGTCGGCCCACCGGTCGTACGTGAGCAACTCGCCGCCGTACTCGTCATCGAGCCTGGCCGCGCTGCCGACGGCGGCGGTCAGCGGCCCGCCCTGCACCGGGTTGCCGGCGGCCGCGACCGACTGCGCATTGACGAGTTCGATCTCCAGCGGCACGAGGGCCTGCAGGTACGCCACGCCGTGGCGCTCGGTGACGGCGAACGCGGAATCGTCGTCGGTGGACTGACGCTGCAGCCCGAACAGCACGGCCGTCGGCGCGATGAGCGCCACCGGCAGCACCAGCCGCACGAGGAATGCGACGGCACCGCGGGACCGGCGGTCGGGGGATGTCGAGATGGCCATGAATCACTCTCTGCAGGACATTGCCCGCGTGGGAGCGCGGTCGACGGGGACCCGACCTTAGCTTTCCGCCAGTTGATCGCGTCATGAACGGGTCGATTGGATGTGCATGGCGGACTGGGTGATCGCGCTCACCAATCCGGTGAGAACGTTAGTTAATCATTGCCAGATGCGTATGCCATCAATACAATGCCCTGCCACCCTCCAGTCAGTCCCCACGAAAACGTCGCGGCCGGCTGAGTGTCGCATTACTACGTGTTCTTCGTCATGGAGGTCGCCACCCGGTACGTGCACATCCTCGGGGTCACGACCAACCCCGACGGCGCGTGGACTACGCAGCAGACCCGCAACCTGCTCATGGACCTGGCAGAGCGGGTCATGACGACCGCGCCTCTGCGTCCGCACATCGGCCAGTTCAGTGCGCCTCGGTGGCCTGTGCATCCGTCACGGTCCGTGAGACTAGCGGCGCGTGGCGGGCACGTGGCCGGCGCGCACTACGCGGCATAGCGCGCACCCGATCATGGCGTGCGTGACCTGCGGGACGTCAAGCCGCGCCGCGTGCGGACGGTTCTGTCGGTCTTCGAGATGCGCGGTGGTGTCACAGCGCCGGGTAGGCGTTGGCCATGAGCTGCCGGAACTGGGCGGAGAACCAGGCGCCGCGGGACGGGGCGTTCGGGAGGGCGCCAGTGGGGCGGTAGCCGTTCCCGCTGCCCGAGTACGTCGAGTCGCACATCAGGTTGCCGCCCGTGGCACTGCTCGATGATGCCGCCGTGCGCCTCGGTCGCTGATCCGCCCGAGGGCGACCGGCGGGCACGGGCGCCGCCGGTCGCTCAGTCGCCGCCCAACAGGGGCCGCAGCAGGCCGGTGAGCTGCGCCGCCGTCTGCTCGGCGACCTGCCCGTCCTCGCGCAGCTGGTCGATCGTGCGCTGCAGCTCCTGCGCGGACTTGCGCGCCTTGCCGCGGCCGGCGTTCTGGCGCAGGTCGTCGACCTTCTCGCGCAGCTTGTCCGCCGCCTCGGCGTCGATGGTGCCCGCAACGACCGCGTCGGCGACCGCGGCCTCGATGCGGTCCGCGATCTCCTGCGGGGTGGTGGCGGCCGGCAGCCGGGACGCCGTCGTGGTGGGCGGCCCCGTCGGGTCGGCCTGGGTCGTCTGGCTCGGCTGACCGGGCCCGCCGGACCCGGCCGGCTGGGCGGTCCGGTCCGCGGGACGGGACAGCAGCATCGCGGTCACCACGGCCAGGGCGAGGCCGAGCACCACCACGGCGCCGACCAGCGCGCCCAGCACCGGCCGGGGCAGGCGCCTCCCCCGCCACGCCGCCGGACTCGGCGTCCGGCTCGACATCGAAGTCGGGCTCCGCGGGCGCGACCGTGGTGGCCGGGTGCGGCAGCGGCGCGGACCCGACGGCATAGCCGGCCCGCGGGCCCTGCGCCGCCGACGGCGGGCCGTGTGTTGCCGGCGGCGGGGCGCCCACGACGGTGGGCAGGGCCGTCGTGACCGGTGGCCGCCGGCCGGCCGCCGCGGCCAGTCCCCGCGCCGCCTCCTCCGCGGTCGGCCGACGGGCCGGATCGGCAGACATGCAGTCCATGCACAGCCGCCGCACCTGCCGGGGCAGGCCCGGCACGTCGAGCGGCGGCACCGGTGCCCCCAGGGCCGCCGCCCGGTGCGCCTCGGCCGCCTCCTTCCAGGTCAGCGCCTTGACGGGCCGGCGCCCGGTCAGCGCCTCGTACAGCAGCACGCCCAGTTCGTAGACGTCGCTCTCGGGCGCCGCCGCGCCGGACTGGAGCCGCTCCGGTGCCGCGTAAGCGGGGGTGCCGACCAGCCGGCCGCCGTCGGCGGCCGGCTCGCCCCCGCCCAGCGCGGCGATGCCGAAGTCGAGGATCTTGGCGCCCGTGCCGGTCAGCATCACGTTGCCGGGCTTGATGTCACGGTGCACCACGCCGACGCGATGGGCGGCCGCCAGCGCTGTGGCGACCTCAGCCGCCATCGCGGTCGCCTCCGGCCACGGCAGCGGCCCCTGCCGCAGCCGATCGGCGAGGCTCTGCCCCTCGACGAGCTCCATCACCAGATACGCCACCGTGGTGCCGCCCGGCAGCGCGGCCTCGCCGTAGTCGTACACCTGGGTCACGTGCGGATGGGCCAGGCGGGCCGCGGCGCGCGCCTCCGTCCAGGTCGCGGCGCGCAGCAGCGGGTCCACGGCCAGCGGGGCGGTAAGCATCTTCACCGCCATCGCGCGGCCCAGCACCTCGTCCTCGGCCCGCCACACCTCCGACATCCCGCCCACGCCGATCCGCTCACGCAGCGTGAACCGGTCATGCACGCGCATCCCAGCGGTCCACACCGACGCGGGCACACGCCGGCCCGACTCATCCGACCACAACACCGTTGACCTAACTGTTGGGGAACATCTGCGTCGGCCGCGCCGGACTCGCGCCGACGCATACCAACCGTATAAAGGGCGGAGCGCGGCCGCGCCGCGTTACGGCGTGCCGCGGCCGCGCAGCACCAGAGACAACTGCCAGCTTCGCGAAGACCAGGCGCCGGGGCAGGCAGGCCTCGCGAAGGGCCCAGGCGAGGCTTGTCGCTCATGCTGTGGCGCGCGCGGCAGGCAAAGTTGCCGACGTTCGCGGCCGAAGAACTGCGTTGGTCCCGGATGTACCACTGTGAGGGGTGCGGTCTGTCATTCATGCCACGATTGTTCGGCGTGCCGACCGGTACTCGCGGACGTTGAAATTAGCGTGGTCGGGTGTCGCGCAGCGCCAGGTCGAGCAGGACGGGATGGCGCGGGTGGAGCGCGATCGAGCCTGACTTCGTGGTCGCACCGCTCCATATCAGGAGCATCTTCCCGCAGGAGTTGCCGCTGCTCATCTGGCTCGGCGGCCTTCGGCTCGTCGAGCGCTTCGGCGACTGGACGCGTCGGTCATTTGGCGTGGATTCGCCGCTCCAACTCTGCATCTGCGAGTGAAAACATCCGCACACCCGCTCATCGGCATAGAAAGACGTTCTGCGTGTCGATGCAGGACGTAGGAACGTCCCCCTGATGCGCTTGTCGGGCTTGGTGTCCCATCGCAGGAGGAGGACGTTCGTGGGTAACGGTAGCGGTGTGTCCCGCGGTGATCGCAACCGCAATGCGCGGATCGCTCGGTTGCGGATGCTGGTCCCGACCGTGAACGCGATCGTCGGCATCGACTTGGCACACAAGAAGCAGATGGTTGTGGTCACGGACCATGACTCGAAAGTGCTGGCACGCAGGACATTCCGGTGTCACGCCTGGGATCTGGGCACGGCGTTGGACTGAGCAGGGAAGCAGGCGGGTTCGCCGGTGTGACGGTGGCGTGCGAGCCGACCGGTCACCGCTGGCGGGTGCTGGGGCAGCTGGCCGGGGAACGCGGGATGCCGTTCGTGTGTGTCCAGCCGATGCTGTCGTCGTGGGCGCGTCGCAGCGAGGACCTGACCTTCGACAAGACCGACGAGAAAGACGCCGTCATCATCGCCCCGTCTGATCGCTCAGCTGCGCTGCTACGTCCCTGAGCCGATCGATGAGACGTGGGGGCGGCTGCGGCATCTGGGCGCGCGCCGGGAGCAGTTGCTGGTGGAAGCTGTCAGTCAGGTCCAGCAGATCCGAGCCTTGTTGGAGTGCGTGTGGCCGGCGGCGTTGCAGACCGCGCGGCAACCGTTTCGTTCCCTGACGTGGACCGCCGCGATGAGCGTTGTGGTGGACCGTGATGGCGGGGATCTGGCTCGGACCCGCCGGCTGGGGTTGGTGCGGTTGGAGACGGCGGTGCGCCGCGAGGTC
>NZ_JBEZDS010000111.1:0-9158 GCF_040648435.1 Dactylosporangium sp. NPDC049140
CTGGCAGACAGGATGACAAGAGCTGGGTGACGGGAGACTGTCACGCCCAGATCTGTGAGAGCCGGGAGGTGAGACTCCTCCCGGCTACTCGACCTAAGAAATTTGAAGCTCTTCGCTCTTCGCTTTTCTTGGCTGGCATCCGGTACGACCGTCCGGCTGCCGCGCACGCCGACGCGGCCACGTCTCCGGCCGGATTGCCGGGGATACCCGACCAAGCGGCCGACAGCGCTCGCCGGTGACGGCCGGGCGGCACATACCGGTACCCTCGCCGGGTGACCTCCAACGACGACCCAGCCGACGGGCACGCCCGATTCAACCAGCTCAGCACCGCCGTGCGGGAGAGCCGGCCCGAAGACGACCCGGCGCTGCTCGCGGCGCTGCTCGCCGAGCCCGACCGGCTCATGGCGGAGTCGGTGCTGACCTCCCTTGTGGACACCCGGGCCGAGGCGCTGGCGTCGGCGGCGTCGTTCGCCGCGTGGGCGGAGCCGGTGCTGGACGCGGTGGGCGCCGACGGATTCATCGCCCGCCGCGTGCAGGAGTGGTCCCTGTTCAAGGCGCTGCAGTCCGGCGAGCCGGTCGATCGCGAGGCGCTGGCGGCCGCGTCGAACTGGCTCCAGCGCAAAGTGGTCGAGGAGGCCGACTCGGCCGCGGTACTGGCGGTGCTGGGCGAGACCGGCCGCACGAAACGGGTCCGCAACCTCGCCAAGACCCGTGCCGGGCGCCTGCGATCCCAGGGCCGGTGACCGGCAGTCAGTCCGTCGACGCGATAGCGTCTCTGATCGATCGCGCGTCGCTGTTCGCGCATCCCGTCGACGACCGCGGCGAGTTTCGGTCCGTTCTCGAACCTGAGGACTACGCTGCTCAACAGGGCCCGGGGACTTGCAGCCTGTACCTAGGTACAGGCTTACCGTTGACTCATGTTCATCGCTGCTGACGCGTGCACGCCTCCGACGGCCGAACGGCACGCCAGGCCGGACGGCGACGGCGAGGCGGTCACGGTTCCGCCGCGGCCCGCCGACGGGCTGGCGTCGGCGTGACGTCTGCCCGCCTGCGCACGGGCGAGGTCGCCGCGCTCGCCGGCCTCAACATCCAGACCCTGCGCTACTACGAGCGCCGCGGCCTGCTCGCCGAGCCGATCCGCTCGATCGGCGGCCATCGCCTGTATCCGCCGGACACCGTGGCCCTGCTGCACCTCATCAAGACGGCGCAGCGGCTCGGCTTCACTCTCGACGAGGTTGCCGAGTTCCTCGAGGCCGGCCGCCGGCGGGACCCCACCCCGGAACTGCGCCGGCGGGCCCTCGACAAGATCGCCGAGATCGACGCGAAGATCGCCGACCTGACCGCGATCCGGGGCGCGCTGACCGGGGTGGTCGACGCCCGCTGTGACAGCCTCACCGACTGTACCCACCCCGACGTGCCCGTCGGCCGCACACACCGCTGATTCCCTTCTGGGCGACCAGGAACCACCAACCGTCCACAAAGGATGGACCCATGCTGCCCGTACCGCCGCCGAAGGCCGGACCGCGGCTCAAGTGGTATCACCTCGTCATCGCCGGCGTCGTCGGGGTGTTCCTGCTCTGCTCCTGCGCCGCAGTGGTGGCGTACCGGCAGTTCGGCCGCACCTCGGGTGACATCGCGGCCTGCGACCTGGCGATGAACGCCGCCGTACCCACCGACGCCGCCGACGTCCGCACCTTCCGTACGATGGCCGGGGACTTCCGGACGGCGGCGGGCAAGGCGGACAGCGCCGACCTTCGCGCGGCGATGCTGGCGGCTGCCGATGCGTTCGAAAAGTCCGCTGCGGCCGACGACGAAGTCAGACGGCAACGGGGGAACGATACCGGCAGCGCGGACGCCTCGCGGGCCGACGCCCAAGCGTTGCGTGAGGTTGGCGCGACGTACCGGAACATGCAGACCCTCTGTGAGCAAGCCGGCTGGCCGGGCTGACACGTGGATGAGCTGAGCCTGTGACGTGGACGATCGGGCCGTACCACCAATGGCCCGCACGCATAAGGTTGGCTCGACATGGTGACCTACGCCAGATCAGGACGGGGCAGAACATGGACCGAGGCACCCGCGACGAACTGCTCGGCCGCCTGGCGGCGGCGGTCGGGGCCGTCGAAGTCGCGCACCCGGTGCGGGTGGCCGTCGACGGAGCGCCCGCCGCCGGCAAGACCACGCTCGCCGACGAGCTCGCTGTCGTCCTGCGCGCCCAGGGCCGCGACGTCATCCGCGCATCGATCGACGACTTCCTCTTCCCCCGGGCACAGCGCTATCCACGCGGCGAGTACTCGGCCGAAGGCTGCTACTTCGACACCCACGACTACGACGCGCTGAACCGGGTGCTGCTCGATCCGCTCGGCCCCGGCGGCGATCGGTGCTTCCAGAACGCGGTTTACGACCGGACTGCGGATGCGGTACTGTCGCCGCCGATCTCGACCGCCCAGGCCGGCGCCGTGCTGGTCTTCGACGGCGTCTTCCTCATGCGCCCGGAGCTGTTCGACCGGTGGGATCTGCGCGTCTTCGTGTCGACCGCGCTCGAGAAGACCGTGGACCGTGCCGTGGTCCGGGAGCGCCAGGTGTCGTCCCGGGCCGAGGTCGAGCGGCGCTGGCGTGAGCGATACATCCCTTCCCAGCAGTTGTACTTCGCTCAGGTCCGCCCGGCCGATCACGCCGACATAGTCGTGCACAACGACGAGCCCCGGCAGCCGGCCTGGGAGACCCGGTCACACTGACCGCAGGTGAATGCTCAGCTGGGAGCCGAGCTCGCGGAAGCCGAGCGCCCGGGCCACCCGGCGGGAGGCCTCGGGCCGGGCCCGCCACTGGGGCAGCAGGTCGGATCGCAGCGCGTCGGCGACGGCGGCGGTGGCGACTGCCCGCGCGAGTCCTCGTCCGCGCTGCGCCGGCGCGGTCAGCACACTGAGGTGGGCGGTGTCGCCGGGCCAGGCCCGGTAGCCGGCGGCCGCGACGACCTCCGTTGCGGTGCGCACCACGAACACCGGCGATGTGACCTCGGCCAGACCGGACTCGTCGGCGTCGTCAGCCGGTACACGGGCGATCAGGGTCTTGAGGTCGGCGTGGTCCGCGGGGATCTTCTCGAGCGCGGCGGCGCCGGCGGGTCGGAAGCCGGCCGCGTCGCAGTAGGCCAGAGTCGCCGGCCCCAACGTCTCGTCGATCGGCAGCGTGCCTTGAAGTTCGGCCATCGTGGGAAGATCGGCGAAGGCGCGCCGCACGGTCTCGGCAGTGTCGCCGTCGGGGGCAGTGACGATCACGGCTCCTCCCAGCGCGACGATGCCGACCCAGCCGGGCGGGCACAGCGACGATTGCGGGGAGACCACGACCTCGACGGCCGCGTCCCGGAAGACGACCGGCGTCCCGGCCAGGCCGGCCCAAAGCCGTCGGGCGCGCTGCAGCAGGAGGTCGTCGAGCACGGTCGGATCATGGCAACCGGCTGTCATGTACGACACCGAGATACCGTCCCGGCATGACGGACTCCTCCACATCACCGAACGGACCAGCTGGGAGGACGCCCTCGGGACAGGCTGGTACCGCACGTCGACCCGAGGCGTGTCGCTCGACGAGCAGGGCTTCATCCATTGCTCCCTGCCCCATCAGCTATGCGCTGTCGCCGAGTACGTCTACGGTGACGCTGACGACCTGGTGGTCCTCGTCATCGACAGCGAACGCCTCGGCGCACCGGTCGAGTACGAAGCCCCGGAGCCGGGCGCCGAGAGGTACCCACACATCTACGGGCCGGTACCAACCAGCGCGGTGAGCAAGGTCGTCCCGGTCGAGCGCGACGCCGAGGGACACATGCTGCTGCCCGAGTAGCGGACCCCTGAGCAGCGCGCGGCATCGGAGTCGTCCACATGACCGCGCCGGTGGCGCTTGTGGATCATGCTGCTGTCATGACTTCCGAGCGCGGGCCCACTGGCATGTGGGTGATCGGCTCCGTGGAGCTCGTGATCGGTGGCGCACTGCTCGCCGCGGCCGACCGGCGCCCAGCTCAACAAGCAGCCGCAGGTCCAGCTGGACCTGCGGGTCACCACGGCGGTCCACGGCACCTTCGACGTGGCCCTCAAGGTCTGGCCTTGCCGTAAGGCGACCGGTCGCGCACTGCGGTGTCACACTGAGCGCCATGCTGGACTCTCCGCAGGCATTCCTGCAGGCGGCCGGGTACGCACTGGATCCGGTGTCCGACACCGTCTGCGAGCTCGCCGCCGACCGGCAGATCAGCGTGCGCGAGTTTCTGCACGACCTCGCCGCGGCCGCCGCGGACTGGCCGCGCACGCCACCGGAGCTGTGGTACGCCGACGTCATGCAGCACTGTTTCTGGTCGCTGCTGCGCGGCCGGCCCGAACCGGTTCCCGGCGAGAACATGGACGCTGAAGCTGTGGCGTTCGGTGTGCTCATCGCGATGATGAGCGCGGACCGCGGCGGCCATCGCGAGGCCGCGGACTTGTGCGAGACGGCCCTGGCCTACATGAAGACCCTGCCCGCCTGGCAGGACGTGGAGTTGACCATCGATCCGTCCGACGGCGGGTTCACGCTGACCCTCTGACGGCGAGCGCCCGAAGCGCGATCGCGGACTGAGCCGACCCGATCAAGATCCCGTGCTCGCTCATCGGCCACGAGTGGCTCGCGTTCGCCTGTGATGGCGAAGGGCACCCCCAGCATGGTCCAGATGCACCTAGAGGTCGAGGGACGGGCGCCGGTGGCCGAGCCGAGCAGGCGAGAACGGGCCGGTCAGGATCCGTCGAGCAGCGACACCACCCGCTGGAGATCGTCCTTGCTCGCCGGTACCTGCAGGACCATGAGCAGGTCGGGGTGCTCGACCGGGTGGAACTGGAACAGCTCGAGGTCCAGCCGGCCGGCCTCGGGGTGGTCGATCCGGATCGTCGCCGGCCGGAAGTCGCGGATCGGATACGTCGCCCACCACGCGCGGAACTCCGGGCTGGCCTCGCTCAGCTCCGCCACCATCGTCGCGAACCGCGGGTCGTCGGGGCGCCGGCCGACGACGGCCCGGAACTGGCTCAGCACCGCCCGCGCGGCCGGCTCCCAGCGGACCATGCGGGCCCGGCTCTGAGTGTCGGTGAACATCATCCACAGCAGGTTGCGCCGGTCGGCGGGGAGCGCGGCCGGGTCGTGGCGCAGTCGGGCGTACGGCGTGTTCCACACCACGTAGTCGAAGTGCGTGTCATAGATGGAGGCGATCGTCGGGGCGGCCGCGTCGACGAGGCGCTGCAGCCGGGGCAGCGCGTCGCCGAGCTGTGTCTCGCCCACCGCGGTGGCGAGACCGGCCAGGGCGCGCAGGTGGCGGCGCTGGTCGGGGTCGAGCCGCAGCGCCCGGGCCAGCGCGTCGACGACCTGTTCCGACGCCGCGATGTTCCGGCCCTGCTCCAGCCAGGTGTACCAGGTCACGCCGACCCCGGAGAGCTCGGCGACCTCTTCCCGCCGCAGGCCGGGAGTCCGGCGCCGGCCGGGGTCGAGATCCTCCGGCAGCCCCACGTCGACCGGCCGGAGCCGGGCCCGCTGAGCCCGGAGAAAGGCCGCCAGCTCGACCCGGCGCGCCGGCCGCGGCGTCCCGTTCTGAGCCCGGGGGGAGGCGGCCGGCTCGGCCCGGCGCGCCGGCCGCGGCGTCTCGTTGTCATTCGTCACGCCGGCTCGGCTCCCGGGCGGAGTGGACGGTTACCGACCGCAGGCTAGCAGTATCAGCACCAGGACCAGCCGGGCGAACGCTCACTATTCTGCCGCTCATGGCAGATCACGAGGGGCCGGTGCTGGTCATCGGGGCCACCGGCCAGCAGGGCGGCGCGACCGCGCGGCAACTGCTCGAACACGGTCACACGGTCCACGCCTTCGTGCGCGACCCCGATTCGGCCGCCGCCCGGGCGCTGCGGACGGCGGGAGCCGGCCTCGTCGTCGGGGACCTGGACGATCCGGCGTCGCTGCGCGCGGCGATGCGGGGCATGCACGGGGTCTTCCTCGTGCTGACGATGATGGACGGTCCCCGGATCAGTCCCGATGCGGTGGTGGCGGAGGAACGGCGGGGAAAGGCGGTGGCCGGCCTCGCCCGGGAGTCCGGCATCGGGCATCTCGTCTACAGCTCGCTCAACGGCGCCGACGCAATGTCCCGGATCCCGTACTACGACAGCAAGGCCCGGATCGAAGAGCACATCCATGCGCTCGGACTTCCGGCGACCGTCCTGCGTCCCGTATCGTTCATGGACAACTTCGCGACCTACAACCGCCCGGTCCTGGACGACGGCGAGCTGGTGGTCAGCCTGGCCGTGCGCGAGGACCTGCCGATGCAGCTGATCTCGGTCCGCGACATCGGCGCCTTCGCGGCGATCGCGTTCGACCGGCCCGAGCACTACCTCGGCCGGACCGTCGAGATCGCCGGGGACCGGCTCACACCGCCGCAGATCGCCGAGACCTTCGGCCGGGTCTGCGGCCTCCCGGCGCGTTTCCGCCAGACCCCCGTCGCGCAGGTCCGCGCCTTCGACGAACAACTGGCCCAGATGTTCACGTTCTTCAACGAGCACCCCTCCGAGCCGGTCGACCTCCCGGCGCTGCGGGCGCAGCACCCGGACCTGATGCGGCTGGATACCTGGTTGCGTACGACCGGCTGGAAGCCCCGAGCCCAGAAAGCGAGCGGACAATGACCGATGGACTGCTGCTACCGCCGGGAGGCGGCCGCCGGATCCAGGCCATGACCTTGAAGTCGGGCGCCGGACAGTCGGCGACCTGGTCGGCGTTCGAGGCCGAGGTCGCCCCGGGGTTCGATGTCGGGGCGCACCGGCACCAGCAGGCCGAGGAGGTGTTCTACGTGCTGGAAGGCGAGCTCGACCTGCTCGCCTTCCACCCGACCGGCAACGCCGGCGGCGACTGGCGCACCTGGGAGTCGCAGACCGGCGCCACGGTCTTCCGGGGCGGGCCGGGGAGCTTCATGTTCGTGCCCGCCGGATGCCCGCACGCCTTCTTCAACCCGGGACGCGAAACGGCCCGGATGCTGTTCCTGGTGTCCCCGGCCGGCCACGAGCTCTACCTCCAGGAGCTCACCGACCTGCTGGCCGCCGGAGGACCACCGGACCAGGCCGCGATCGCGGCGCTGCGGAGCCGCCACGACATTCACCAGCTCACGCCCCTGACCAACCACCCGACCGGCGGTTAGGCGCCCACAGGTCGGAGCACCGCGGACGATCAGGTAGGGGCCCGGCGGGGCGGCGCGCCCTACCTGCGAACGCTCGGCGATGGACACCACCCTATGCAACCCGGGCCCCGGCGACAGCCCGGGCACCGGGCGCGGCGCATTCACCTGAGCCGGCGCGGGCCGGTGCTGCTGCGCAGCGAGATCGGCGGTGCGTGCACGACATGGCGCGGCAGGGCATCGGGCGTGGCGATGCGCTCCAGGAGGAGGTCCACGGCCTGCGCGCCCATCTCCAGCGCCGGCACGTCGGCCGAGGTCAGCGGCGGGCGGAAGTCCTCGGCCCAGTGCCGGCCGGCGACGCCCGCGACGGAGAAGTCGTGCGGCACGACGAGGCCGGCCCGGTCCAGCGCGCGCTGCAGGCCCGGCAGCGCGGCCTCGTTGATCGTCACGAGCCCGGTCACGTCCGGGTGGGCCTCGAGCAGCCGCTCCAGGCACGCCTCGCCGCCCGCGGCCTCGTCCGGGCAGCAGACGTCGACGCCGGTGAGGCCGCGTTCGGCGATCGCCTCGCCGAAGCCGGCCAGCGCGCGGTGGCCCGGGCCGTAGCCGGCGGCGACGAGCTCGGCGGAGCGGTTGACGAAGGCGAGGTGGCGGTGGCCGAGGTCGGCGAGGTGGTGCACGCACCGGGCGATGAGCGCGGCGTAGTCGACGTCGATCCACCACATGTCGTGGGTGTCGGCCGGGTGCCCGATGGTGACGAACGGCAGGCCGCTCTGGCGGAGCCGGTCGACCCGGTCGTCCTCGAGACGGATCTCCATGAGGATGATGCCGTCGACCCGGCGGCCGGTGATGACGCGCTCGAAGGACCGCTCGTGGTCGCCGCCGGACGGTGAGAGCAGGACGTCGAGGTCGGCGTGGGCGGCGGCCTCCACGACGCTGGCGACGAACCCGAGCTGCATGTCGGTGAGGCGCTGGGTGGCGGGCGGGATGACCAGGCCGAGCGTGCGGGTGCGGCCCTCCTTCAGCGCGCGGGCCGCGGCGTTGGGCCGGTAGTCGAGCTCCTCGATCACGGCGACGATGCGCCGCCGGGTCTCCTCCGACACCGTGCGCTTACCGCTGAGGACGTACGACACCGTGCTGCGGGACACGCCCGCGCGCTTGGCGATCTCGCCGATGTTCACGCGCCCTCCAGCGAATCGGTTCGACCCGAGCCTAGGGACGGCCCGGCTCGGTGTCAACGCGACCCTTGACGCCCGGCGGAGAACTTGACTATCGTCGCCGCGAACCGATTCGCGAACCGATTCGACACCCCCGTTCACCCCCACCGTCACTAGGGGCACCCCATGCCTGTATCCGTTCGCCGCGCCCTCGGCGCGTCGCTCCTCGTCCTGGCCCTGGCCGGCTGCTCGACGTCCACCAACAAGGCCGCCGATGGCGGCGCCTACACGATCTGGGACCCGTACCCGCAGTACGACGGCTCCTCCGCGTGGGTCAAGCTGCTGCAGCAGTGCGGCACCGACGCCGGCGTCACCGTCCAGCGCACCGGCTACGACACCACCGACCTGACCAACAAGGCCCTGCTGGCCGCCCAGCAGGGCAGCTCACCCGACGTGCTCATCGTCGACAACCCGGTCGTCTCCACCCTCGCCGAGGCGGGCGTGCTGACCACGACCGACGACAACAAGCTCGACACCGGCGCCATCGCGCCCAACCTCCTCGCCGCCGGGCAGTCCGGCGGCAAGACGTACGGCATCCCGATCGGGGCGAACACGCTGGCCCTGTATTACAACAAGGCGGTGCTGACGGCGGCCGGGGTCGATCCGGCCGGGGTGAAGGACTGGGCGTCGCTGACGGCGGCGTTGACGAAGGTGAAGGCGGCGGGGAAGAAGGGCATCACGTTCTCGGCGATCGGGACTGAGGAGGGCAGTTTCCAGTTCCTGCCGTGGTTCTGGGGTTCCGGTGCGAACCTGACGAAGCTCGACTCGGCCGAGGGTGTCTCGGCGTTGCAGTT
>NZ_JBEZDS010000112.1:0-8846 GCF_040648435.1 Dactylosporangium sp. NPDC049140
CATCCATGGTGGCTGCTAGCCCTTCCGCACGTTCGACACTATAGATCACC
The DNA here is from genome assembly GCF_040648435.1 of Dactylosporangium sp. NPDC049140. NCBI lineage: Bacteria > Bacillati > Actinomycetota > Actinomycetes > Micromonosporales > Micromonosporaceae > Dactylosporangium > Dactylosporangium sp. NPDC049140. The sequence goes on from NZ_JBEZDS010000112.1 coordinate 51, forward strand.
GTCCACAAAGGACGGAAGTCCCTAGATCATTCTGTTAGGACTTGTAGAACTCCTTCGCGAACTCGACCTTTCCACGCATCTGGAGGCCTCCGTTCAGTAGCGGCGGCATCGCTCTCCGCAGCACGACATCCGCCGCCCCGGCCAGCGTTCGTTGCGCCAGATCGACCACACCGGCTTGAGTACCGACCGTTTGCCGATGGCATTCCACTCAAGATGTCGATCCAATCGGGCCGTTGCCCGCGCTGCGCGTTCAACACGCCCAACAGTTATCGGAGACCCCGGATGCCCAGCGAGAACGCGGTCGTCACCGCAGCACGCAACGCCGCCAACGCCGGCCTCATGGTGTTCCAGTGCAGGTTGTTGTGCGAAACCGACATCATGATGCAGTCGGGATATAGGTACCCGGCAGCCGCCGACGACGGCGCCTCTAAACTGCTAAGCCAGATCGTCGCTGAAGGCTGGGAGCTCGCCGGCATGGCCATCACCCCGGCACGTACGATCGGACAATTGGTCTGCATCTACGCCTTCCGCCGCAAGGTCTAGCGCTGCCGCCACGGCAAGACATCGCCGCCCCACGCCGCCCGAAGCTGACCGCGCGCTGTCGCGGAGTGCCCGGTTCAGTCCGTCCACAGCACGTCGGGGATGCCGAGCTGGACGATCTCGGCCCGCAGGTCCGCTCCGGGCCGCCGACTGATCGCACCGACGATCGTCCGGTCCGGCCGGCGCCTTACCAGCCTGGCGGTCCCGTCGCCGTACACCCACACCTGCCACCGGTAGCCGCCCTGCCCCGCGAGGTCGACCCGGCGGACGGGCAGGTCGCGCCCAGGCGTCTCACCCATCGCAGTCCTCCCGCAGTTCGATCATCACGCGGTCTGGGTCGAACGGGTCCCGCACGGTGACCATGTCGTCGGAGCCGAGCATGCCGGCGGCGTGGAGCTCGGCGATCCGCAGCGCCGCGAGGGCCTCATGCCCGCCGACGTTTCGCTTGCCTGATCGAGTGATGTCGTTCCGATGGCGTGATCGACATACTGCTGGGATGACTCCTTCCACGCAGCCGATCTCCGTCGAGGGCCACAACGGTCGCGTGCAGTTCGACGGTTTCACGATCACGATCACGCGCAAGGGATTTCGTACCCACCCGACGATCGGCAACGGCGAGCAGCAGTTCACCGTCGACGCGCTCGCCGATGTCCACTGGATGTCGGCGGGCTTCTGGCTAGAAGAAGGGTTCATCCAGTTCGAGACAGCCCGCCAGGGCAGCACCCGCTCGAGCGCCAGGTGGCAGACGAAAGCGGAAGCGGCGAGTGACGAGCACAGCGTGCTGTTCAAGGGCAAGCCGCAGGAGGCGAAGTTTGAGGAGTTGCGCCAGGCGGTGAAGCTGGCGATCGCGTACGTGCGCAGATGGCCGCAGTGGTTCGTCCCGGAATCGTCGGTGGCGCAGCTCATGAAGCTGAATCAGATGTATGAGCAGAAGTTGCTGTCCCGTGAGGAGTTCGCCAAGTTTAAGCGGCAGATCCCCTAGCCGGGCCCTTGACCTGACCGCACATCGTTATGATCGTCGATCAAGGCGTTCGCCGAAGCCCGCGGCACGTCGATCTCGGCGGTGATGCGGGACCTAATCGTCGCCGGGCTCGAGGCCCTCGACGAGGCAGAACCGGACCCAGTCACAACATTGAACCGGCATCTCGAAGCCGCCCAGCGCGCTGCGGCACATCTGACCGCAAACCGACGGCGCGACGCAGCCTGACCAGCGATTGGGAGAACGAAGTGAGCGTGGACGACGACATCTGGGGTGAGGCGGGCGTGACCTATCCCGACTGGAAAGGCACGGCGCAACTCGACGAGCGCCGCACTGTTCCGTGGGAGGGCCTCGAACAGACGGTCGGTCTCGACCGCGAGCAGTGGCAGATCCTCGGGTTCAGTATCGGCGGTGGCGAAATGGGCTATCACCTGCAGGTGGTCGCCGCGCCCCGCGACGTGTGGGACAAGGTCAAGCTCGGTGACGGTTCCGAGATCGAAGTGACGGAGCTCCTCGTCCATGATGTCGACCCGCTCGCGATCCTGCAGCAGATGACGCACATGTTCGAGCTCAAAATGCGAATCCGGTCGATTGAGGGCCACCCGATCCGCGTCCGGGCGCTCTCCGATCTTCCCGCAGAGCTGTTTGTGACGGAGCAGTTCGGACCGCAGGACGAGGGCTAGCCGCAGCCCTCCGCGATCACACCGCCACCTGGCCGGCCGCGTCCCGCCACCACCAGCTCGGCCCGACCTTCACACACGGCGCCGACGGCCGCGCATCGTCCCGGACCGCGACCAGCGGAGGCCCGGCATGAGCACCAGTACGTCCCCGAAGCGCCACCCGTATCGGCCGTCCGCGTCCGCCTTTGGGACACGCACCGGCTCCGGCACCGGGCCGGCCGAGCGCTCGGCGACCGCCGCGGTGAACACCACGATGTTCGCGGCAGCCTCACCCTCCGTGGCGCCCTCGACCGGGTCTGAGCCGGGGTTGATCGCAGACATGCAGCCTCCAGCCGTCAGGAACTCGGCGCCGATCATCCCAGGTCGCCGGGCCGCCACAGGCCCGACACGACACAGCGGGGTCTGCGCCACACCGGCGCAGACCCCGTAACCCCCTGCAAATGCTTCAGCCGCGACGGCGTCGAACGCGAGGCGCCAGGCGCAGCAGCGCCAGACCGCCAACGATCAGCGTCGCCGCCAAAACCAGCTGCCAGCCGATCGACAACCCCGTCACCGGCAGTACCGCGACACCAGCGCCGGCACCGCCCACCACAGAGCTCTCGTACATGTCCATCTCCTTCAGGCGTTAATCCATTCACGGTTTGCGCCGCGCACCGTCTTCCACGCGGCCAGCCAGTACACACCCGACCGCCACTGCTCATACACCCACTCCGGCAGCAGCAGTGCTGCGAGCAGGACGTCTCCGGGCCGGCCCTGCCGGACCGTCCACACCCGTTCAAGAACAAACAGCAGCGTCAGCGGAAGCCATCGCGGGTCGAACGGCAAACCACCCGTTGCCGCGGCGAAGACCGCCAGGAATGCCACGTACGCCGGGCCGAGGAGCGACCCGAAGTAGATACCGGCCTGCCGGAGCCAGTTCCCGGACGTTCGCCGGTTGACGCCGTACAGGCGCAACGAGTCGAGCATGCCTCGCTGCCAGCGCAGCCGCTGATCCTTCAGCGCCTTCCACGTCGGCATCGAGTCGGTCGTCGCGGTCGCCTTCGCCGGCGCCACCGGCCGATAGCCGAGCGCCTGCACCGCGAAGGTGAGCTCGATGTCCTCGGTCGCGGTGTCGCGGTGATACAGCTCGGCCGGATAGCCAGGGAGGCGGCCTTCACCGCGGGCGATCAGCACGTCCCGGATCAGCCTGACCTGGAACAGCGTGGCGACCCCGGACAGGACGAGTGCCTTGTCCATGCGTCGGGCCACCTGGCGGGCGAACCGCGCGTACTCGTTGCGTTGAAGGCGGTCGAGGAGGCTCCGGCCGTCGCGGGATGTGTGGAAGCTCGCGCATGCGGCCCCGATCGGCCGTCGCCAGCGATGCCCCCTCCGTGGTTTCGTCAGCGCCCTGATCGCGTGCTGGGTGAAGTCTGGGTGCAGGATGCTGTCGGCGTCGGTGACGAGGAGGAAGTCGTCGTCGGCGAGGTCGGGCAGCAGGTTGCGGATGGCCCAGTTGAGTGCGCCGGCCTTCTTGTGCGGGTTATGTCCAGGGTATTCGCGGACTTCTACGCCGGCTGCGGCGGCGACTGCGGCAGTGTTGTCGGTGCAGTTGTTCGGCACGACGACGATGCGGTCGATGCGCGGCGCCCATTGGCGGCGGAGGGCTTCGATGGTGGCGCCGATCGTGGCGGCTTCGTTGTAGGCGGGCACGAGGGCGACGATCCTGGCTGCCGGCCTGGCGGGCTTGCTGCGCTGCCGGGGGAAGGCTTTGACGATGACGGTGCGCTCCGGGTCTTCGAATGTCCGGGCACCGGCGATCGTCGTCGGCTTGTCGGGCGTGGTTGCGCGCACGGCTTCGCCGCCTTCCTGGAGAGTCTTGGCGGGCGGCGCCTCGACAGATCGGGCGCCGCCCGCTGGTCCGCGTCCCTGCGGCCGTCGACCCGTCACGATGGACGGCGGCGGGCTCTGCGGACGCGTGGTGCGTGACGGGTGCGGCGCCCACACTGGTGTGAGTTCGGGTGAGACGGCAACACATCGGAGAGGGGTTCCGACTGACGGGGTCGTCCGTCCGTACCAGGTCTTCCGGGGCCTCACGTAGCGATACGCAGCAATGCCGCCCAACTCGGACATTTCGATATCGGTCTGTTGCCGGACCGGTTACGGCCCGAATCGGCGACCACGTGCGGGGTCACGCCACCAGCCCATGACGGTCCGGCTACCCATCGGCCATCGTGGACCCCACCGTCACCGGCAGCAGGGAACCACCATGCCGCAGACCGCCACCATCCGCCGCGCCACCATCCGCGACGCCGCCGCCTGGGAAGGGATGACCCTCGCCGAGCTCCGCCAGTTCGTCGCCGAATGCGGCCGGGACCAGGTCGACGACAGCGCGTGCATCGTCGCCGTCGCCGGGAACCAGACGACCGCCCTGCAAGGCGTCGGGTTCTTCTCCATGAGCAGTTAGGGGCGTATGACAGCTCACCCTGTCCGCCTACCTGCAGACCAACGCAGGCCGCATCGCCGCCGACCTCAACGCCATCGTCGAGGATGCACCGGCCTCGACATAACCGACGAGCGCTGCGAATAGGCGGCGTCCGGCCACCGCGCGCCGGCACTCAAACGGCCACGAAGAATCACGCCGGTGTAACTTGGTGATCCGCGTCATGACGTCGTGACCAGGGCAGATGCCGGGCGATGGTGGATGTCAGTTCTCACTGAACTTGATTCGTTCTCACTGGAACTGGGCCTTCCTCGATCCTTCTCAGTGAATCTGATCTGAGCGCCGTGCGCTCCTGCCCGTCCAGACCCAGCCCGGGTCCGAGCCATTTTGCGCGGGGTTTGCCCGTTTGCTGGATGCCTGTCCGGGATCGCTGGCGGGAGCGTTGGGTGAGTGGTGTCGGGCGGGGAGGGTCGAGTGGCTGCTGGGCGAGGCGCGGGACAGCTGCGGCGACGGGCTGTGGCGGTGGTCGGCGCGGGTCTGTTGGTGGCGGCCGGTGTGACCGCGGCGCTGGCGAACTTCGTGGCGTGGTACACGGCGGCCGGCCTCGGTGCGCTGTCCGGGGCGGCCGGCCTGTACGGCGGCGTGCTGCTGCAGCGTCGAGCCGAGGCAGCGGCGCGTGAGGCGGCGTGGCAGGCCGCAGCGACGCCGGGCCCCGACGGGGCCGGCGACTCGCCGGACGGCGAGGGCCTGGTCGGGTTGCTGTGGCCGGGCCTGGCGTTGGTGCCGTACAGCGTGTCGCACAAGCCGGTCCTGTCGCGGGTGACGCGGTGGGTTCAGGGCCACGGCGACGTGGTCGAGGCAGTCCTGTACGTCGACGGTGCGGCCGGTTCAGGCAAAACCCGGCTACTGGTAGAGGCGGCCAGGGACGGTGCGGCGGTGTGGGGTTGGGCGCGGCCGAGGCGTGGTGTGGCGGCGGTGGAGGCGGCCGCCGGCCTCGGTGGAGCGACGGTGCTGGTGCTGGATGACGCCGAGACGCGGTCGGACGTCGCCGCAGCCTTGATGGCGTGGGCGCGGGCCGGCGCACCCGGGGTGCGGGTGGTCGTGGCCGGGCGGGTCGACGAGGTGTGGTGGTCGCGGCCGCGAGATGAGCTGCCGGCTGACGTCGTGGCGGCGTTGCCGTTCCGGGCGCAGGTGACCGTGCCGCCCTTGGTCTCGGCGGACGGCCGGTCGCAGCAGTAGATGTTCGCGCGGGCGTTGCGGTACTTCACCGCGGAGGACGCGGTCGTGCCGGACGCGGTGTGGACGCCGGTGCGGCCGCCGCCGTCGGTGGCATTGCTGCACGCCGGCGCGGCGTGGGCCGCGCATACTGCGGCGACCGGCCCGGTGCACGCCGGCACGGTGGTGGCGGAGGTGTTCGCGGTCGAGCGCGCGCGGTGGAGTGCCGCGACGGCGCGGGCCGAACTGGACCGGCTCCCGCAGGTGGCGTTCGAGCAGGCGGTGGTGCTCACGGCACTGGTCGGCGCCGCCGACCCGGAGGCGGCGCGGGCGTTGTTGTCGCGCCTGCCCGCCATGGCCTCGGCCGAGGATGCGGGCCGCTTGGCGGACTGGCTGCGTGGGCAGTACCGGCAGCACGAGCCGGACTGGCTGGCGCCGCATCTACCGGCGATCTTGCTGGAGCGCTACACTGCCGCCGTGGTGGCTGGGACACCGGCGCTGGCGGCTGCGGCCGCGGGGGCGGCCGCGGATGACCCGGTCCGGGCCGAGCGCCCTGCAGGACTATCGGGCCAACCATCCGCAGGGGCCGCTGCGCCTGATGCGTGATCTGCTTCGCCTGGCGCTGGCCGTCCGCGACGCTGAGGGCACCGCGGCGGTCGACGAGGCGTCGCTGGAGGCGCTGCCCCGCTGCCGGGCCCGGGTCGCGGCGGTGCTGCGCAGGTGCCGTTCACGATCAACCTCGCCATCGTGCTGTCCCGGGAGATCCGCATCCACCATGACCTGCCCTCGGGCCACGTCCGCGAACAAAATCTCACCGACCTTGACCGCATCCGCCGGTCATGGCGACAGCGACTGGACGCCCTGACCGGTCGCTAGCCGGTCCGCCGCGCCGTCTCCATGCAGCCGGGGACGCCAGGCGTTCGGCAGGACCTGACCACCCCGCGGCTTTGGCGCACGCCCGGACCCGCCGGTCGCGGTAGGGAATTCTTCAAGATCCAGACAGGCCAGCACGGTTCGACACGCGGCGACCTGGACCGCTCCAAAGCAGCGGATCACGTTTGGAACACTACAGGTCCACAATGGACGAAAAAACAGAGGCGGCCTACCAACGTTTCCGCAGGTAGACCGCCTCTTGATCTTGCGCGCCCGAAGGGACTCGAACCCCTAACCTTCTGATCCGGTGCGCCGTGAGGCGCTGTTGTTCGAGTGGAGGTGCAAGACCGCCACCGTCGGCCTGTCGCAGCAGGTTGAAGTAGCTGAGGGCAGCCCGACCCGGGTGATGCCGGGGAGGGTGGGAGCAGCCCTGACAAAGCCGGGACGTGTCAGCACTGCCAGATGGTGCGGGTCCGGCGAGCGAGACGAAGAGGAGTACGCGAGGAACCGGCGTCATTACGTCCCTCAATAGGTTGCCGGCTCGAACCTGGTGGATCAGGGCCGGGGGCGGTGCTTTCCCGCCGTGCGTAGTGGTGGGGAGCTTCCGGGTTGGACAGGATCGCCGGTCCGGGAGGCCATGGGGAAGGTCTGCGGCGTACCCATGGCGATGCCGCAGGGACAAAGTCGGGCTCCTCCTTCGACGAACGAGCAGCAGTGAACACGGGAACCACCCGGTCGCGGTTCCCGACGCGGTCGGCGGCCAGCCGACCGGTCGGGATAGGCGCATCGACCGCTGAACGGGCCGGGTGGGGCGGAGCCGCCGTAGTACTCGGCGCCGGGGAAAGCCCGGCACATGGGGAAGGGCGGCAGCGGTTACGCGAAGTATTGGAGGTTGTAATGCCGCAAGACGCGCCACCGAACGGCGACGCTCCACCCGAACGGGCAGTTGGCCCGCACGGGTGGGTAGCGAAGATGCAGGCCGAACTTCACCGATGGGCGGCGGCCGCTCCTGGCCGCCGGTTCGATGACCTGTTCAACCTCGTGCACGATTCGGCGACGCTGCGGCTGGCGTTCGACCGGGTCGCGGGCAACCTGGGAGCCCGCTCCCCCGGCGTCGACGGCCTCACCGTCGCGCAGGTCGAGGAGACCTTCGGGGTCCCGGGATTCCTGGACGACCTGCGTGCCCACCTGAAGGCGGGCACGTTCCGGCCGCTGCCGGTGCGGGAACGCAAGATCCCGAAGCCGGGCGGGTCGGGCAAGGTCCGTCGCCTCGGCATCCCGACGGTGGCGGACCGGGTCGTGCAGGCGGCGTTGAAGCTGGTGCTGGAGCCGATCTTCGAGGCCGACTTCCAGCCGGTCTCCTACGGGTTCCGGCCCAAGCGGCGGGCGCAGGACGCGATTGCCGACATCCACCTCTACGGCACCAACGGGTACCGATGGGTGCTCGACGCGGACATCGAAGCGTGCTTCGACTCCATCGACCACACGGCGTTGATGGACCGCGTCCGGGCAAGGATCAAGGACAAACGCGTGCTCGCGCTGGTGAAAGCGTTCCTCAAGGCCGGGATCCTCACCGAACTCGGTGAGCGGCAGGACACGCACACCGGCACGCCGCAGGGCGGCATCCTGTCGCCGCTGCTGGCCAACATCGCACTGTCGGTGCTCGATGAGCATCTGATGGCGCCGTGGAAGCCGGGCGGGACGATGTCCACCAGCGCACGCCGCAACTACCGGCGCGGCAAGGGGTTGCCGACGTGGCGGCTGGTCCGCTACGCCGACGACTTCGTGGTCCTCGTGCACGGCACCGAGGACCACGTGCAGGCGCTGCGCGAGGACGTCGCGAACGTGCTCGCGCCGCTCGGTCTGCGGCTGTCACCGGCCAAGACCACGGTGGTGCACATGAGCGACGGGTTCGACTTCCTGGGGTTCCACATCCGGTGGCGCCGCAAGCGAGGATCGAACAAGTGGCATGTCTACACGTTCATCGCTCAACGGCCGATCCGGTCGCTGAAGGCGAAGATCCGGGCACTGACCCACAGGACATCACAGCAGGACCTCCGGTCCGTGCTGACCAGGTTGAACCAGGTCAC
>NZ_JBEZDS010000113.1:0-8462 GCF_040648435.1 Dactylosporangium sp. NPDC049140
CTCTCCTCGACGGTGATGACGCCTTCCTTGCCGACCTTGTCCATCGCCTCGGCGATGATCTCGCCGACGGTGTTGTCACCCGCGGAGATGGAGGCCGTCGCGGCGATCTGCTCGCGGGTCTCGACCTCGCGCGCCTGGTTGCCGAGCGCCTCCAGCACCGCGGCCACCGCCACCTCGATGCCGCGCTTGAGGGCGATCGGGTTCGCGCCGGCTGCGACGTTGCGCAGGCCCTCGCGCACGAGTGCCTGCGCGAGCACGGTGGCCGTCGTCGTGCCGTCACCGGCAACGTCGTCGGTCTTCTTCGCGACCTCCTTGACCAGCTCGGCGCCGAGTTTCTCGTAGGGGTCGTCGAGCTCGATCTCCTTGGCGATGCTCACACCGTCGTTGGTGATGGTGGGCGTTCCCCAACCCGTGCCCAGTACGACGTTGCGGCCCTTCGGGCCCAGCGTCACCCGCACCGTGTCGGCGAGCACGTTCATGCCACGTTCCAGCCCGCGGCGGGCCTCTTCCCCGAAAGCGATCAACTTGGCCATCTGCGTCGTCCTCTACATCGTCGTGCCGGTCGACGGCACTGTTCGGACCGACCTGCGATGGCCGCGAGACGAACTCGTCATCCCGAGGTTGCATCCCAATCGGTTAGCACTCGCGAGTGGTGAGTGCTAACACCAGTGCAGCACTCCTCGGCCCGGACCACAAGCGTTGCCGCGCGGGTCGGTCTCCGGGGTAGCGTGGCAACCATGGAGTTCGACGTGACGGTCGAGAGTCCGAAGGGAACCCGCAACAAGTACGCGATGGACCGGCGCACCGGCCGGATTCGCCTGGACCGGACCCTGTTCACCGCCACGCAGTACCCCGAGGACTACGGCTTCATCGAAGACACTCTCGGCGAGGACTCCGACCCGCTCGACGCGCTGGTGCTGGTGCGCGAGCCGACGTTCCCGGGCTGTCAGATCCGCTGCCGGGCGTTCGGCATGTTCCGGATGCGCGACGCCAAGGGCCCCGACCCGAAGGTGCTCTGCGTGCCCACCGCCGATCCGCGCCTGACCTACCTGGCGGATCTGCCGGACCTCGACCCCTTCCACCGGCTGGAGATCCAGCATTTCTTCGAGATCTACGAGGATCTCGAGCCGGGCAAGGCCATCGACACCGAGCACGGCGTCTGGGCGGACCGTACGCAGGCGGAGGCCGAGGTCGCCCGGTCTCGCCTGCGCGCCGCGCGGGCCGTGCCCGTCGGACCCGGCCCGGCCTAGGATGCGGACCGGTCGATCGGCGTAGGGTGGTGTTACTGCTCCGGACCTTGGCGGCGACGGCACATCCGTGATGGACAAGCGCCCCGATCGAGGTCACCGCATGCAATCGATACCAAGCGCCATTGCGACCGCCCCGCCACCCCGGTCCGGCACGATCCCCGCCGCCGACGCGTCGTCGAGGACGGAACAACTGCTCCGCGCCCGGGACCGGCTGCCGGTCGGCAACCCGCTCCGCGCAACGCTGCGCGCGCAAGCGATCGTCGGCATGCTGCCGCTGGCCCAACGGCTGGCGCGGCGATATGCCGGACGCGGCGAACTCCTCGAGGACCTCACCCAGGTCGCCGCGCTGGCCTTGGTCAAGGCCGTCGACCGCTACGACTCGGCTCGGCCCGCCTCGTTCGTCGGTTACGCCGTGCCAACCATCGTCGGTGAGCTCAAACGCCACTTCCGCGACACCGGGTGGGCCATGCGCGTGCCGCGCCTCGTCCAGGAGCTCACCATGAACCTGCAGACCGCCACCGGCGAGCTCGAGCAGCTGCGCGGCCGTACGCCCACGGCCGCCGAACTCGCCGCCCACCTGCACGTCGAGGCCGGCCAGCTGGCCAACGCGATCGGCGCCACGCACGTGTACCGCGTGCACTCGTTCGATGCCGGCCCGACCGGCGACGGCGACCTCCTCGACGTGATCGGGACCGCCGACCCGCGGTTCGCCGCGGTCGACGAGCGGCTGTCGCACGGACTGCTCGGCCGGCTGGTCGCGGAGCTGCCGACCCGCGAGCAGCGCATCCTGGCCATGCGGTTCACCGACGAGATGACCCAGGCGTCCATCGCCAGCGCACTGGGCATCTCGCAGATGCACGTCTCCCGGCTGCTGCGACACTCCTTGCACGAATTGCGGGCCGGCATCCGGAACCCGTCCCGCGCGCTTCCCGAACCGCCGCATTCGGTCACCGCTCTTACAATGAGCTGAACCCGGCCGGAGTCCGCGCCCCGGCCGGCGGTGCCGGTCATGGGTGACGCCCGTGTCATCGACCGTCAAATTACTTTTACCGGATGAAGCGCATATATCGGATTAAATCCGGTCGATTTTCGCGCATCCCAAAAATACTCTGCAATATCGGCCGAATTGGGCTGGCGCTCGGGCCGGCGGCGGCACATCGTGGTGCTTGTGACACAGACAATGCGCAAGACCGACCAGGAACTGAAGACCGCCGTGACCGAGGAACTGCACTACACCCCGAACGTCGACGCATCCGGCGTCGAGGTTCAGGTCGACGGCGGGACGGTGACGCTCTCCGGCGAGGTCAACAGCCTGCCGGAGCGGCTCGCGGCGAAACACGCCGCCATGCGGGTCGGCGGCGTCACCAACGTCACCAACAAGACCGCCGTGCGGGCTCTGCTGCCCACGGAGATCAACGACCAGACCCTCGCCCATGCGGTCGGCGAGGCTCTCGCGTGGACCGTCGACGTGCCGGCGAACGCCGTCAAGGCCGATGTCCGTGACCAGCGGGTCACCCTGACCGGCCGGGTCACCTGGGACTATCAGCGCCACGCCGCCACACGGGCGGTCACCTACCTCAAGGGCGTCAAGCTGGTCAGCAACGAGATCCTGCTCGAATCGGCGGTGCCGACCGCCGGCACCAAGGCGGCGGCCGAGGCGGCCATCCGGCGCAGCGCCGAGCTGAACCCCGCCAACATCACGATCGGGCTGGACGGCTCCGAGCTGACGCTGCACGGCAGTGTCGGATCGTGGTCGCAGCTCCGTGCCGCGGAGCGGGCCGCGTGGAGCGCCGCCGGCGTGACGAGCGTGCGCAACGAGCTGCACATCGCGTCCTGATTCCGAGTACCACCAACGGCTGCGAGCGCACGTTGTGCCCGCAGCCGTTCGCTGTCTGCATAGTGCAAATGCCACCGGGCCGGTCGGGAACGGCTGGCAGCGGCTGCCCGGCGGCGGCACCTCGACGCCCTGGCGGTCGACCAGTCCGCCGCGATGGGCAGATGGAGTAGCTCATCGCCGCCAGGAACCCTGGGACTGCGATGTATCCGCGGCCCGATCAGCCGTTCAGGAGCTGCCGGCCATGACGATGCGCTGGACTGGTTCGTGCCCTCGTAGATCTGGGTGATCTGCGATCGAATGGCGTCTGAGCCGGGAAGAAGTTCACGTCGTTCCTGCCCGCGATCAGCACCGACGCCCGGCGTAGCGCTGAGCGGCGTGCTGACGGGTTAGGCGTTCGCCGGCGCGATTCGGGGGGCGAGGCCCTGGTCACGCGTTGCTGCGACGCGAAGGACGGATCGATCAGGGTTCCTGATCTGGTAAACCTGCCGGCTGCTGCGGCGTGCGACGGACGGTCGGCCCGCTCGCTCGGGCTCATTCATGTCGATGAGCGGCAGCCCGGCGCGAGCACGACCTGGACACCGCATCCGCCGAGCCTGGCCACCCGGCGGCCACGTCGGTCGCCGGTGGGCCGACCGCGCGGCGCAGCGGGACCTATGCCTCTGGTGAACGGCCTCGCCGGGCTCGAGCGTGGAGTGCATGGTTTGGACAAGTGCCGGGCCCGCCCGGATGGGTTCGTGGGCCGCCGGGACGACCGCCGCCGCCGCGGCCGCGGCGCTGGCCATCGGGGTCACGACGCCGCCGCGGTCGGGCCCGTACTGCCGCGGTGGGTGCATCGGCTACCCGTACACCGATGCGGCGGCGTTCGTTCCGCGCGACTACCTGTGGATGTATCCGGCGACGCTGGCACCGCTGGCGCTGGTGGTGGCCGTGGCGTGCCTGCACGATCGGCTGCCGGCGGGCCACCGCTCGCTGAGCCGGGCCGGGCTGAGTGCGGCGGCGATCGGCGCCTGCGTTCTGGCGATCGACTACGTCCTGCAGCTGACCGTGCTGCAGCCCGGGTTGCTCAGCGGCGAGACGGAAGGGCTGTCGCCCTGGTCGCAGTACAACCCGCACGGAATGTTCGTCGGTTTGGAGGACCTCGGGTATGCGACGCTGGGCGTGGCGCTCGTGCTGCTCGGCGCCGCACTGCGGGCGGCACCGGGGCGACCGGCGCGGGCGGCCGCCTGGACGTTTCTCGGCGGCGGAGCGGCGATCACGGCCGCGTTGGTTCTGTTCGCGACGGCCTACCGGGCCCGGCTGGACTACCGCTTCGAGGTCATCGCCGTCGTGCTCACCTGGCTCGCGCTGGCCGCCGGCGGCACGCTCCTCGCGGTCGCCTTCGCCCGCCGAGCCTAGTGCCCGCGGCCGGCTCGGGTACCGTCGGCGGCATGCGCAGATGGACCGCGACGATCGTCGCCCTGGCCGTCGGCGTGCTTTCGCTCGGCACGACGAAGCCGGTGGGGTACGTCCTGGCCGCGGTGTTGGTGGTGCTGGCCGTCGCCGTGTCGCCGCGCGGCTTTCCGCGCTCGCTGCCGGCGGCCGAGGCGCAGCGGCTCAGCGCCGCCGACGGCCGCGGCATCGTCTACTGGCGGCCGGGCTGCCCGTACTGCGTCCGCCTGCGCGCGTCGCTGGGCCGGCGCGCCCGGCGCCTGCACTGGGTCGACATCTGGGCCGACCCGGAGGGCGCGGCGGCGGTACGCGCGGTGACCGGCGGCGACGAGACCGTGCCGACCGTCGTCTTCGGCGGGGAGTCGCGGGTCAACCCGGCCCCGGCGTGGGTGAAGGCCCACCTGTGACCGGGGTGCGCCGCCTCCGGGCCTCAGAGGCGTGACGGGGCAGGACCTGGCGGCGGCGGCTCGCACGGGGACGCCGGGCGGATCGCCCGGGTGATCCTCGATGCCGTCGGCGGGCTCAGTCCCGGGCCAGGGTGAGCAGGCGGTCGAGCACGTGGTGCCCGGCCGTGCGCAGGCCGTTGTGCAGGTACTCGTCGGTGAGCCACCGGCGCAGGCCGGGCAGCAGGTCGGCGGTCTCCTCCGAGTACCGCCGGATCACGTACGGGTCGTCGGCGTAGATGATTGCCGCGCACGGCACGTCGACCCGGGCCAGCACCTCGGCGTCGTAGAGGCGTGGCCATTCGTGCTCGGCGAGGATCGCGGCGACGTCGCGGTACGGTCGCAGGCTCGGCGTGTCCTCGAAGTGCCACGAGTAGAGGTGTTCGGCGGTGAGCAGGAGGGAGTCGCCGGCGAAGTCGTCGGGCTGCACGCGGTCGGAGGACCAGCGGGTGGCGCCGCCGTCGGCGTAGCTCGACTCGTGCAGGACCGCGTACAGCGGGTTGCGGGCGTCGAACGGCAGCATCGCGGCGACGTCGTGCCGGAAGCCGGGGGAGGCGTGGCCCAGCTCCAGGACGTGGTGCACCTTCTCCGCGCCGCCGTCCGCGCCCAGGTGGTGGCCGATGGTGCGCATCAGCCGCCGGGAGATCGGATGGCCGTCCGGGGCCCGGACCTCGCCCGCGTCGCAGCGGTCGAGCAGCTCGCGGAGCCGGGCCGCGTCCTGCGGGTACCGGCGGTGGTAGCGCCGGTTCAGCACGCGCATCGCGTCGAAGGTGGCCGAGTAGACGTCGTCGACCGGGCGCCCGACCGGCGGCAGGCCGCCGGTGAACAGGACCTCGCGGAGGCTGTCGGGGGCGACGCACAGGTAGTGCAGCGAGCAGTACCCGCCGAAGGACTGCCCGAGCAGGCTCCAGCGGCGCGCGCCGAGATGCTCCCGCAGGCACTCGGCGTCCCGCACGATCGCGTCCGCGCGGAAGTGGGTCAGCCGTTCGGCGTCCGCCGCGGCGTCCGGACCGGGGGCACCATAGGGGGTCGAGCGTCCGGTGCCCCGCTGGTCCAGCATGATGACCCGGAAGTCCCGCAGCGCCCGCTCGAGCCAGGCGGGCGCCATCGGCCGGGCCGACGGCCGCGGCGCCTCGTGGCCCGGGCCGCCCTGCAGGTAGACCAGGAAGGGCCGGTCGCGCCCGTCGGCGGCCGCGATCTCCCGCGCGTACACCTCGATGGTGGGGCCGTCCGGGCGGTCGTGGTCGAGGGGCACGGTGATGAGATGATCGGTCAGCAGCACCCCTGGAATCGTACGGTGCTCTTCTCATCCTGAAGTCGCAGACGCAAGACCCGTCCCGAGCCGGAGGTGCCCGGCTCCGCGATTTCCTACGGTTTGTACATGACGACGAACAAGGACGCGTGGAGCGGGACGGTGGCGAAGAAGTCGCGGGCGCTGTTCGACGGCTCCAACCTGTACCGGCGGCTCGAGGTGCGGCTCGAGGACGGGACCCACCTGGACGTCAAGGTGGATCGGGAGCTGTGGAGCCAGCTCGAAGTGGGCGACCGGCTCGTGAAGCCGGACGGCGAGAAGCCCCGCCGGGGCTGAAGCGTAGACACCCGGATCGGGCTCCGGTCAGGCATCGGGCGGCCGCGGCCGCCAGTCCAGGGCGTTGCGCCAGCCGGGGCGGTCGGCCGCGTAGGCGGCGAGGACCCGCGCGACCGGTTCGGGGCCGACGAGCTCGTTCTGCGGCGGCACGTACGCCTCGAAGTGCCGGTCCGCGCCGCCGTCGCGGTACTCGACCTGGTAGCTCCAGTCGTCGTTGATGTACGCCTGCATGTAGTGCTGGCCGGCGGGCTCCCGGTCGAGCCGGCTGACGATGAGGAAGCGCCAGCGCAGGTTCAGGTCGGCGAGCGCGTCGTGCAGCGCGGTCGCGTCGGGGTCGTCCCAGGTCTTCCCGCTCGCGTCGGTCGCGCGCACCGTCGGCTCGGCCATGCCGCGACCCTACCGTCCGGGCGCGGGGCCGGTCGCCCAGTGGCGGCTGCCCAGGGCGATGAGGCGCAGCTGCCGCCCGGCCAGGTCCAGCACGTCCGCCTCGGCGGCCGGGTCGGACGGGGGCAGCTCGAGCAGCGCCGCGGCCGTCTGCACCATGTGGTCGACGAGCAGGCCCGCCAGCATCCGCAGGTCCTGGGCGTCCCAGCGTTCCAGCGCGGCCGCGTGGGGCAGGCGCCGGGTCAGCAGGTCGGTGGCCAGCTCCGCCGCCGACAGGTCGAGCTGCTCGCGGATCGCGCGGCGGACGTCGGCGACGCCGCCGTACCGCTCCCGGGCGATGAACCGGAACTGCTCCCGGCGCTCGTGCAGCTGCGCGACAAGCACCGACAGGGAGCGGCCGATCACCGCGTCGCTGTCGGCGATGCCGTCGCGTACGGAGCGCACGGCCGTGCGCAGGCCGCCCAGGCACTGCTCGACCAGCGCCACGCCCAGGCTCGGCACGTCGGGGAAGTGGCGGTAGAAGGCGGTGGGCACGATGCCGACCTCGCGGGTTAGCTCGCGCAGGCCGAGGCTGTCGAGGCTGCGGTGCTCGAGCAGGCGCAGGGCGGTGTCGAGCAGCGACTGGCGTGTCTGGGCCTTCTGCTCCTGCCGGGTATGGGGCACGTCACTCAGTAAACACCCGTGCACCGAAATCGTGTAGAACTGAGTGAACAACTGTCCACTGAAAGGGGTGACCGATGGCCTTGCTCGTTGGGGCGGTGCTCGTCGCGCTGCTCGTCGTCGGGCCGGCCGCGCTGACCGGGCAGCCGCTGCTCATGCTGCTGGGCGTCGCGCTCGCGGGCGCCGTACTGCTGGTCGCCCGGCGGTGGCCGCTGCGCCGGCTGCGTGACCGATGAGGGGGCACACCATGGCGGAACCGGCCGTGACGCGGCGCCGGCCCGATGACCGGATCGTGGCGTCGCTGGTGCTCGGGGTGGCGGGCCTGTTCTTCTTCAACGTCGTCTTCGGGCCGTTCGCGGTCGTGCTCGGGCTGTGGGCGCTGCGGCGGCCGGCGAACGGGCGGCGCGGGCGCGGGTTCGCCGCGCTCGGCGTCATCCTCGGCCTGGCCGACCTGGTGATCCTGGCCGTGCTCGTGGCGGCCCGGTCGCGCGGCGGGGACCTGTTGCACGTCCCTGCCTGAAACACGTCCCTGCCTGAAACACGGCCCTGCCTGAAACACGGCCCTGCCTGAAACACGGCCCTGCCTGAAACACGGCCCTGCCTGAAACACGGCCCTGCCTGAAACACGGCGAAGGCCGGTCACCCGAGGGTGACCGGCCTTCGGCCAGGGGGAGGCGATCAGTTGGCCGCGACGCCGTACTGACCCTCGCCGCCGTGGTACTGGGTGCCCTCGGCGAACGCGGCGTCGAAGCGCTGCGACAGGGCGTCGAGCTCGCCGAACTCGGCCTGGTGCGAGTCCTCGCTGCCCTCGGCGGCGAAGACGTGGTCGTCCTCGGACGCGTTGTGGTTGTAGTTGGTGTAGTCGTCCGACT
>NZ_JBEZDS010000114.1:0-8407 GCF_040648435.1 Dactylosporangium sp. NPDC049140
CGGCTCGCCCTAACGCAGTGCCACGGTATCCGCGGACACCGTGGCACTGCTGCCGGTCAGTCGCGCACGACCATCACTTCTTCGCCCTCGCCCGACGGGGGCTCGAAGTCCCGGAGGTAGGAGGCCAGCAAGTCATCGGTGATCGGGAACGCGGCGTTGGCGTCGAACCGCGCGGCCCGCACCACGAGGCGCTGCCGGAGCAGTTCCGGGTCGGCCTCGAGGTACACGAGACGCCAGCGCCCGCCGGCCCGCTCGATGAGCGTCTGGTACTCCCGCCGCCGCGACCGCTGCCAGAAGGCCGAGTCCACGACGACGTCACGGCCCTCGGCGATGCACGACGAGCAGCCGTTCCCGCAGCGCCTCCCGCGCGGCTTCGTCACCCACGGCGCCGGGCGGCGACTCGCCTATGCCGCGGACTGGCTCGCTGCCGTCACCACCAACGTGTACTGCGCATCCACCGCGAAGGTGCCCGACTTCCCGTGGATGTGGACCTGGTGCTCGCCGGTGCTGGGCGGATCGATCCGGGCCCAGAGCCCGCACGCGATGCCTCGGGTCTTGCCCGAGGTGCCGGTTACCGGGTTGCCCGGCGCGGCCACGAACGTGATGGTCTCGTGCTCGATGCGCTCGAGGGGCACCTCCACCCCGTCGAACTGGACTGTGCCATCGGCGCCGGCCATGTAGCTGCCGCAGTCGGTTTCGTCGCCACTGACCAGATTGATCGCGGGCGCGACCAGTCGTACGCCGAGCGGTACGGTGCAACGCCGCTGTACCTGCCCGCCGAACGTACCGGCAAGGAACCACACATCATCGGGCTGGTTACGGGCGCAGTGCGCGCCGGTGCGGTCGGCCACCGGATTGGTGTCGACGGGTTCGGTGGTGGCCCACTCCCACCAGCGGGCCTGCATCGGGCGCGGCGCCGGCGATGCCGTGGGCGGCGGCGCGGTGCCGACCCCGGTCGGTTCACTGCAGCCGGCGAGGACGACACCGCACGAAGCCACGGCAATGATCCGACGGAACATGGCCGAGACGATACTGGCCGCGTTGACCGCTCACCGCCCCGACCTATGCGAGCGCCGCGTCGACCACGGTCGCCTCCATGCGCCGCAGCAGTACCGTCAGGTCGCCGCGGCTGATGGCGGTGGTGTCGGCCTGCGCCCGCACGCTGAGGGCGTCGACGGCGTCGTTGACGTGGACCATCAGGCGCTGGTGGAGGCTCGGGAGCCGGCGCCAGTCGAACGTGGTGGCACCGGCGGCGCGCACGTCCGCCGCGGCCGGCGCGGTCTTGATGGGTCCGTCCTCGGAGCGCCGGTTGTTGAACAGGCACAGCAGGTCGAAGCTGACGCCGCGCTCCCGGCCGATCCTGGCGATGAGCCCGTCGACGTCGCCCTGCGCGTAGTACGCGTTCTTGTGCGCGGTGAGCAGGCGGCGCCGCGCCCGCAGTACGAGGTCGTCGAACCCGCCCTCGGCGAGGTCGAGCGTGCACAGGCCGTGCTGGCTCATGTGCCCGGCGGCATCGGCCAGGCCGGGGCGGAACCGGTTGTTCACCGTGATCATCGTCGCCACCCGGGTGGTGCCCGTCGCCTGCCCCAACGCGTGCGCGAACGCCGCGTACAGGACGGGTGTCGTGGTCACGCCGAGCCGCGCGGCGACGGCGCGCAGGGCCCGGTACAGGGCGGGCGAGAGGAAGTCCAACTCCCAGTAGCGGTCCTCCGGCGGCGCGGCATCGTCCGGTACTGGGAGCCGAGGGGGCGGCAGTGTCAGCAGTTGCGTCTCCCAGTACCGCAGCGCCGCCTCGTTCTGGCGCAACGCCGACGGGGTCAGCTGCAGCCGCGCCTGCTCCAGCGGCTGGAGGCCGGGCGGCCGCGGCGGCTCGCCCGTCGAGGCGTCGCGGTTGCTCAGGTCCTCGAACATGGCCATCGCGGCCGTCGGATCGGCGACGTGGTGCGAGAGCGTCACCACCAGGTGGGTCAGCGCCCCGGCCTGCCGGACGAGCGCCATCCGCATCGGCCATTCCCGTTCGTAGTCGAAGGGAACGGCGTAGTGCTGCGCGCTCACTTCGGCGGCGACGGCGGCCGGATCCCGGTCTCCCGAGTCGTACACCTCGATCTCGGCCGTCCCCGAGTCCACCACGACCTGCGAGACGCTGCCGTCGGGCGCGAAACGCAACAGCGTGCGCATCGACTGGTACCGGCTCAGGTAGAACGAGTACTCATCGACGAACCGGTCCAGGGTCGCGCCGGGTTCCAGCGCCCTGACCGCGCTCATCGCCAGCGAGCTGCCGGATGTCGCCATCTCCTTCCAGATGGACTGCTGACCCCAGCTCAGCGGGCCCACCCCGCCACCGTCACCCGCGAACGGGACGCCGACTCGCTCTACCAAGCCGCTCAACATCTCGGTGGCTCCGTTCGACGGACGATACCCAGCGAGGCACTCTATCGGTAGATAGCCATACATCAACGATGCGTCGAGGCGGGCCGGTGGTCCTTCAGGCCGGGTCGTACGCTCGCCTGGTGGATCGCCGACCGCTGCAGAACCGGGTCCTGCCGACAGGGGACATCGTCGCGGACCCTGCCCGCGGGACGCTGATGGGCAATCGGGGCTGCCTGCACGGCATCGGCCGGGAGCTCGGCGTCGCCCGCTGGCGGTCGAAGCTCTGGATCTGCTGTACCTTGACCTGGAAGGAGGTTCGCCGCGACCCGATGCCGCCGGGCCGCTGGACGGCGTTGTTCTTCCTCGACGAGGCGACCGCGCTCGCCGCCGGGCACCGGCCGTGCGCGTACTGCCGGCGCGCGGACTTCCTCGCCTACGCCGAGGCGTGGCGCGCTGCCGAGAGCCTCGCCCGGCGACCGTGGGCGCACGAGATGGACGCGCGCCTGCACGATGAGCGCGTCGAATCACGGACCCGCCGGCAGGTCACCCGGCCGGTTCGATGCGCCGAGCTGCCCACCGGCGCGATGGTCCGGCACGACGGCACCATCGGGCTCATATCCCAGCGGCGGTTCCTGCCGTGGACGAGCAACGGATACGGCCCGCCGCGACCGCTGCCGCACCGGGCCGAGCTGCTCACCCCGCCGGCGTCGGTGGCAGCGTTACGGGCGGGCTACCGCCCTGCACTCCACCCGAGTTTGGACGACGGGGAGACCACGTGAAGGTCATCAGGCGTGTGACAACCCCGGCGGCGATGAGACGCTGCTTCGGGCGCCATTGAGGGCAGGGTAAGCAGGGCGGGGCCGCGGCCGCCCCGTGATCGGCCGCGGCGCCCGTCCGACATGGCGCGGATCGATCATCACGGGTAGGCCTTTCCGTGATCTTGCAGGTGAAACCCGTACCCTGCCCGTATGGGTGGCGAGGAGTTCGGTGCGCTGCTGCGGCGGCACCGGGTGGCGGCCAGGCTCAGTCAGCGGGAGCTGGCCGAGCGGGTAGGGCTCAGCGTGACGGCGATCCGCGACCTCGAGCAGGGGCGCACCCGCCGGCCGCACCGCGGGTCGGCCGAGGCACTCGCGGAGGTGCTGGGGCTGGACGCCGGGAGACCGAGCGTCGATGCCGAAGCGCCCGTGCGGATCGGGGTGCTCGGGCCGCTGTTCGTGCAGCGCGGCGGCGAGGCGGTGCCGGTCGGGCGCGGGGCCCGGCGGGCGGTGCTCGGGCGGCTCGCGCTGTCGGCCAATGCGGCGGTACCGCTGGCGGACCTGCTCGAGCTGCTGCACGACGGCGGCCGGCCGGCGGATGCCGCGGGCGCGCTCTACACGCACCTGTCACGGCTGCGTTCGGCGCTGCGCGCGGGCGGGCGCGACGGGGACCCGGTCATCCACCGGACGCCGGGCGGGTACCGGCTCGAGGTCGCCGACGACCGGCTCGACCTCGGCGCGTTCCGGCGGGATGTCCTGGCGGCCGCCGCGGCCCCGCCCGAGCAGGCGCTCGATCTGCTGGAGCGGGCCGCCCGGCAGTGGCGGGGCGCGCCGCTGGAGGACGTGCCGCGACTGCGCGACCACCCGCTCGTCACCACCGTCGTGGAGGAGCGGGTGCGGATGGCGCTGCGCCACGCCGGGCTCGCCCTCGCCGCCGGGCAGGCCCATCGCTGCCTGCCCGCCCTGCGCGACCTCGCCGCCGCGCACCCGCTCCACGAGCTGCTGCACGCGCGGCTCATCGCGGTGCTGGCGGCCGAGGGGCGCCAGGCCGACGCGCTCGCGGTCTACGGGCGCATCCGGCAGCGGCTCGTCGGCGAGCTGGGCGTCGAGCCGGGCCCCGACCTGACGGCCGCGCACCGGCGGGTGCTGCGGCAGGAGCCCGCGGTGGTACCGCACGCACCCGCGCCGGTCGCCGCGCCCGCCCGGCCGGCACCGGCCCAGCTGCCGGCCGACCTGCAGGCGTTCGCCGGGCGCGGGGCCGCCGTCGCGGCGCTCGACCGGCTCGGGTCGGCGGCCGTCATCGTCGTGTCGGGTACCGCCGGCGTGGGCAAGACGACGCTCGCCGTGCACTGGGCGCACCGGGTCCGGGCCCGGTTCCCGGACGGGCAGCTCTACGTCAACCTCCGCGGCTTCCACCCCACCGGCGACGCGGTCACCGCCGCCGAGGCGCTGCACGGCTTCCTGACCGCACTGGGGCTGCCGCCCGGGCGGGTGCCGGGCGATCTCGAGGCGCGCGCCGCGCAGTACCGGACGCTGCTCTCCGGCCGGCGGATGCTCGTGCTGCTCGACAATGCCCGTGACGCGGAGCAGGTACGCCCGCTGCTGCCGGCCGCGCCCGGCTGCATGGCCCTCGTCACCAGCCGCCACCGCCTCACCGGGCTGGTCGCGGCCGAGGGCGCGCAACCGGTACCGCTGGATCTGCTCCCACCCGACGAGGCCCGCGCACTGCTGACCCGCCGGTTGGGCGCGGAGCGGCTCCGGGCGGAGGCCGAGGCGGTCGACGCGATCGTCGAGCGGTGCGCCCGGCTGCCCCTCGCCCTCGCCCTCGCCGCCGCCCGGGCGGCGACCAGGCCGGGCCTGCCGCTCGCGAGTCTCGCGGCCGAGTTGGCCGACCGCCTCGATGCGCTGCACGGGGACGAGCCCGGCACCGACGTACGCGCCGTCCTCGACTGCTCCTACCGGCAGCTGACGCCGGCCGCCGCCCGGCTGCTGCGGCTCCTCGGCCAGCATCCCGGCCCCGACCTCGGGGCGGCCGGCGCGGCCCGGCTCGCGGGGCACAGCCGGGCCGAGGTCACGCCGCTGCTGGCCGAGCTCACGGGCGCGCACCTGCTCGCCGAGCCGGAACCCGGCCGCTTCACGATGCACGACGTGCTGCACGCGTACGCGGCCGAGCGCGGCCGCGAGGAGGACCCCGACCCCGTGCGGATCGCGGCCCTCGGACGCCTCATCGAGTACTACGTGGACACGGCCGCGGCCGCCATCGCGACCGTACTGCCCGGCGAGTCGGAGGCCGACCTCGCCGGCTTGTTCGAGCATGTCGCGGCCGCCCGGGCCTGGCTGGACCGCGAGCGCGCCAACGCCGTCGCGCTCGCCGGACACGGCCGGCCCGCCGAGACGATCGCCATCGCCCGGACCCTGCAGCGGTATCTCGACCTGGGCTACTACACCGAGGCGCGGGACCTGCACTCCCGGGCCTGCGAGGCCGCCCGGCAGTACGGCGACCCCACCGCCGAGGCCACGGCGCTGAACCATCTCGGCATCACCTACCTGCGGCTCGGCCGCTTCGCGGACGCCTTCGAGCTGCACCACCAGGCGCTGGAACGGTTCCGGACGGCCGGTGACGCCGCCGGTGTGGGGCGCAGCCAGGAGCTGATCGGCAACGCCGCATGGCGCCTCGGCGACTACGAGAGCGCCCGCAAGTACCAGTACGCCGCCCTCGACACGTTCCGGGCGGCCGGCCACAGGCTCGGCGAGGCGATCCAGCTCGTCCACATCAGCACCGGCAACCGGCAGTTCGGCGACCTCGAGGCCGCGGCCGAGGGCCTCGACCGGGCTCTCGTGCTGCTGCGCGAGCTCGGCGCGCGGCACGGCGAGGCCTACGCGCTGGACACGCTGGGCCTGCTCCGCCAGGAGACCGGCGCCGCCGACCGGGCCGTCGAGTGTCACGAGCAGGCCTACGCGATCTGTGCCGACATCGGCTACCCCGCCGGACAGGCGGACGCGCTGCACAACCTGGCCCGCGCGCTGCTCGTCCTCGGCCGGTCCGGGGAGGCGATCGTGCACCACCATCGCGCCCTGAGCCTGTTCCGTGCGATCGGGGCGCGCGCCCGCGAGATCGACACGCTCAACGGGCTGGGCGCCGCACTGGCCGCCGCGGGCGAGCCGGACGCGGCCCGGGACCGCTACGCCGAGGCCCTCGCCCTGGCCGCGGAGACCGGCGAGCGGCTTCAGGAGGCCGTCGCCCACGAGGGCCTGGCCGGCCTCTGCGCCGCGGCCGGCGACCGGACCGGCGCCCGGCGCGCGTGGCGACACGCCCTGACCGTCTACACCGACCTGGGCCTGCCCGACGCCGAGCGCGTCAGCGCGGCGCTGCGGGGAGTTCGAAGATCAGCTCCGTGACGGTCGTACCGCGGGCGCCGGCGAACGTGCCCCGGTCGGGTAGGCAGATCCGGATGGCCGCCCGGGCGGCAATCACCCGAACTTCGTCCATTGGCCTTCCGAGACCACCTCGACCGAGCCGTCGACGACTTTGATGGCCGTCTGTTCGTCGATGGCGTAGGCCGGGCCGCCGATGTCGGCGGCCCACCGCTCGGCGTCAGCCGGGGTGTTCGTGGGGAAAGCGTTCAGGTGCGGGAAGATCGAGAAGTCGACGACTCCCAGGGTGCGGTCGTCGGGCGCGGACGGCCACTCGACGAAGTAGTCTCCGATCCGGGGCGTCATCACCATGCTTCCGGCACTTACTCCCACCCAGACTGTGCCGGGCAGCGAAGGCATCAGATCGGCCAGCCCGGACTCCCGCATCCAATGGCACAGGTACGTCGCATCGCCGCCGTCGACCAGGAGCACGTCGGCCTCGCGGACCCACGGGACCCACCGCTGCGCGCCGATGGTGGGCAGTGCGGTGAGCTCGAGGACACCGAGGGACGCCCAACCCAGGCCGGACAGATACTGCCAGTCGGGCTCGGGCTTGGCGGCTACGAAGCCCCGTACCGATGTCGGACCGCACATCGGATGACCCCACTGTGCTGTCGGGACGCAGAGAGCGTGGCAGTCGGCGATCGGCTTGCCGAGAAGCTGCACGAGCGCCGCGTGGATGCTCGGGTTCGTGACGCCGCCTGAGGTGAGCAAGAGCTTCACGGTGCCTCCGAACTCGAGCGGAACGTGGATGTCCCGAAAGGCCAGGGATCGAGCCGGGACCCATCGTAGTTCGGACATGTGAACCCTGGCGCCCCCGTCTCCGTACCACCCGGGTGGATGACTTCAGGTTTGGGGCTGCCGCCATGACCGTACGCCGTACGTCGGCCGCGATCGCCGCGTTGGCGGTCGGTGGGCTGGCGCCCCTGGCCCTGCTCCCAGCCCCGGCGCAGGCGCACGGCGCGCCGTCGACCCCGGTGAGCCGGGCGTACGCGTGTGGCGCGGGCACGTCCCAGCAGAAGAGCTCGGCCGCGTGCAAGGCCGCGATCGCTGCCGGGGCCGACGTCGCCGAATGGGACAACATCCGGGTGGCCAACGTGAACGGCCGCGATCGGCAGGTCATCCCCGACGGCCGGCTGTGCAGCGGCGGGATCGACGCGTACAAGGGCCTCGACCTGGCCCGCGCGGACTGGCCCTCGACCAAGCTCACCGCCGGGGCGGGCTTCGTGTTCCAGTACGCCGAAACCATCCCGCACAAGGGCAGCTTCCGGGTGTACGTGACCAAGGACGGCTACTCGCCGAGCCGGGCGCTGCGCTGGTCGGACCTGGAGACGGCGCCGTTCGCCACGGCGACCGATCCGGTGCTGCAGAACAAGGCCTACACGATCAAGGGCACGCTGCCCAAGGGCAAGTCCGGCCCGCACCTGATCTACACGATCTGGCAGAACACCAGCACCGAGGACACCTACTACTCGTGTTCCGACGTGGTGTTCGCCGCCGCCAGCACCACGTCGCAGGCGGCTTCCCCGGCGGCCCCCGCAGGCAACGGCAACGGCTCCTTGGCCATCGCGAGCGCCGCCGCCGGCGACGTGCCCGGCTCCGGCGGGCCGACACCTTCGGGCGGCGCGCCGCAGCTCACCGCCACGTCCGGGATCGCCTCGACGCCGGTCGTCGCCGGGGTCGGTGGGGCGATCTTGCTCGCCCTGGCCGGGGTCGCGTCCTTCCTGATGCGGCGCAGGCGCACCCCGGGCGTCCACGCCGGCCGCTGACCGGGGCCGTTCCTTGAGGGCCTGACCCTCTGACGGCGGAGGTCCCGGCGGTGCGCGGGTCCCGCGCCGGTGTGGCACGGGACCCGGCTGTCGGTTCGT
>NZ_JBEZDS010000115.1:0-7855 GCF_040648435.1 Dactylosporangium sp. NPDC049140
AGGCGGACAACACGGCAACGGCCGGTCACCCCACCACGGGGCGACCGGCCGTTTCGCGTCTCAGCGGCTGTAGAACTCGACGATCAGCTGCTCGTCGCACAGGACCGGGATCTCCCGCCGCAAGGGCAGGCGGATCAGGCGCGTGGTCAGACCCGCCAGGTTCGTGTCCAGGTACGGGGCGGTGCGCTCGCCCGCGTGGGCGCCCGCCGCCGCCACCGCGAACGGGGTCTTCGTCCGGCTGCGCTCGGCCACCTCGATGACGTCGCCGGGGCGGAGGCGGTATGACGGGCGGTCCACCCGCCGGCCGTTGACGTTCACGTGCTGGTGCGCCACGACCTGCCGGGACTGGTAGATCGTACGCGCGAAGCCCGCCCGCAGGACCAGGGCGTCCAGGCGCAGCTCCAGGTCCACGAGCAGCTCCTCGCCGGTCTTGCCGGGGCGGCGCGCCGCCCGGTCGAAGGCGGCCCGCAGCTGGCCCTCGCGGATGTTGTACTGCGCCTTCAGCCGCTGCTTCTCCAGCAGCCGCACCTTGTAGTCGCTGACCTTCGGCCGCGCGCGGCCGTGCTGGCCCGGCGGGAACGGGCGGCGCTCGAAGTACTTGACGTCCTTGGGGGTCAGCGCGATGCCCAGCGCGCGGGAGCGGCGGACCTTGGGGCGTGACTGGTTCACGGGGCTCCTTTCTAATAAGGTAAGCCTAACCTTAGGAGGTCGGAGATGTCCACGCTCCCCACCCCGGCCGAGCGGCTGCGCTCGCTGCTGGCCGCCGCCGGCTCGCTCACGCTCCTCGTGCCCGGGCAACGCTGGGACCTGGTCGGCGCGCACCGGGTCGAGGACGGGCGGATCCTGCTCGACGTACCCCCGCGACACATCGACACCGCGGCCGTGCTCGAGCTCACGGACGTCGCCCCCACGCCGGTGCGGTCCCGGGTGCGCGCGAAGGCCGTGCTCGGCGGCTGGCTCGCCGCGCACCCCGGGGGCGGCGTGGCGCTGGAGCTGGCCGAGGCCGCGCTGCAGGACCCGGCGTACGGCCGCGACGCCGAGGTCGCCGTCGACCCCGACGAGTTCGCCGCGGCCGCGCCCGACCCGCTCGCCCACGTCGAGGCGGAGCTGCTGTGCCACCTGAGCGACGCGCACCCCGACGCCGTCGACCGCCTGGCCCGGCTGGTACCGCCGCATCACCTGCACGGCGTCAGGCGCATCGTGCCCGTGCGGCTCGACCGCTACGGCGTGGTCCTGCGCCTGGAGTTCGCGGGGCGGGCCCGCGACGTCCGGCTGCCGTTCCTGTCGCCCCTGGACCGCCCCGAGGAGGCCGGCGACCGCATGCAGGAGCTGTACGCCCGGGCGCGGTGCTGCCACGGCGGCCACTAAACGCTGAAGCGCCCACCAGCGTCCACAGCTGCCCGGCCATGTCGTTCAGCGAGGACGCGGCGCGGCTGGAGGCGGTCGCGGCCTCCTTCACCGCCTGCGCCGTGCCCGCCAGGTTCGTGACGTTGGCCGCGATGACCTGCGTGCCCGCCGCGGCCTCGGTCACCGAGCGGTTGATCTCCCCGGTGGTCGCGGTCCGCTCCTCGACCGCCGAGGCGATGGTGTTCTGGTAGTCGTTGTGAGCACGCCGACGATCTCGCTGGACGCCACCCCCAGCAGCTATTCGGCGCCCCGGCCGGGCAGGTGAGCAAAAACGGCGAGGGCCGCCGCCCGATGACCCTTCGGGCGGCGGCCTCGTTTCCGGTGGTGCCGGTCAGCAGGCTCCGTTGTCGGTCCACACGCCCTGGCCGTTGTTGCCGGGGATGTCGCCCTGGGTCCACCACTTCGCGGTCCACTTGTGACCGCCGTAGGAGACCGTCGCCCCGCCGTTGTAGGCGGTGCCGGAGTTCCAGGCGGCCGGGCAGGCCGGCGGCTGCGTGGTGCCGCCGGTGCCGCCGCAGGTGCCCTGGTCGACCCAGACGCTGCTGGTGCCGGGCGTCTCGCCCTGGGTCCACCATGCGGCCTTCCAGGTGTGGCCGTTGTACGACACCAGCGCGCCGCCCGTGTACGCGGTGCCCGAGTTCCAGGCCGCCGCGGTGCACGTGCCGCCGCCCGGCGTGGTGGGCGGCGGGCCGCCCGTGGTCGGGTTCGTGGTGGGCGGGGTGGCCCCGGCGAAGCGGGCCGTGTACTTCGTGAACTCCCAGTCGGTCTGCGGCACGCTGCTGCAGGTGCCCGACGTGGTGGACTGGTTCGGGTCGGCGCACTGGCGGTCGCGGTTGACCGACCAGTACGTGTACCGCGCCAGGTGGTGCGAGGTCGCGTAGTCCAGCACCGTCTGGAAGTCGGCCTGCCGGAAGTACTCGCCGGCGTCGCTGCGGCCGTTCATCATCGACACGCCCTCGTGGGCGTACGCGGTGGCGCTGTCCCAGCCGAACGTGCTCATCAGGATGCCGTGGAAGCCCTCCAGCGCGCTCGTCTGGGACGACCCGCCGTTGAACCCGCCGTCGAACGGCATGATCGAGTAGTTGTTCGGGGTGAATCCGAGGCTCTTCGCGTCCTTGAGCATCTCGGTGCCGAACCAGCCCGTGCCCGCCGCCGTGCCGGCCGTGGTCACCGAGACGTACAGGCCGGGGTTGTTCTGCTGCAGGATCTGCGCGGCGCCGAGCTCGTTGTGCACGGCCGCGGCGTTCTCGTACTCCGGCTCCTCGAGGTCGAAGTCGATCGCCTTGAGGCCGTACTTGGTGACCACCTGCTGGTAGGCGGCGGCGGTCGCGGCCGGGGAGCCGCAGGTCTGGCCGAGCTTGGTGCCGCCGTAGCCGCCGATGGAGACGCTGACGTCGCCGCCGTTGGCGCGGATGCGCGAGATGAGCGCGGCCGCCTCGGTGTCGGCGGACACGGCGCGCGTGCCGTCCCAGGTCGGGCTGCAGCCACCACCGTTGGGGGCGAGGATGAAGGCCAGCTGGAAGGCCTTCTGGCCGCTCGCGTTCATGACCGCTACGGCGTCGGGCGGGCTGTTGTCGAACGGCATCAGGTACGGCGCGGACGCGTACCAGTTGCTGGTCAACGCGGCACTGGCGGACTGCGCGTTGATCACGCCGAGGGTCGTCGCACCGATGGTGACGGCGGCGGTCAGCGCGAGGGGGATCAGGGTTCTGCGTTTCATGGACCCCTCCACGAGCATTACGGACGTGACGCTAACTGTTAACAAAGTTAAGCGTTGTGGAGGGAACGTACAACGTTGTCGATGCCTCCGCAAGTGCTCTTAAGGTCCTTAACAGATTGGGCCGCCTCAATGGCCCCGGTGCTTGGCCCGGGCCTTCGCGCGCCGCTGGGCGTAGCGCTCGGCGGACTCGGCCTCCCGCCGCTCCCGGCGCGCGACCCGGGCCTCGGCCCGGCGGTGCTGCCGGTCCGCGCCGAGCGCCTCCGCGGCGTCGTCGCCGGCGACGGGCGTGGCGGACTCGGCTCGCCGCAGCAGTTCGACGCCGTGGCGCAGCAGGAACTCGTACAGCTCGGGATCGGTGGGCTCGGAACCGAACACGTGCCGGACGGCGCGCACGCACCCGGCCCCGTCGTGGTGCTCGAGCACGGCGACCCAGAAGGGCTTGTCGAAGTACACGGTCATGGTCGGCATCGGTCGTCTCCTCGCGCAGGGCAGCAGGTGTCCTGCGCTGGACAACCGGTCGCCTCGAGGAGCGTCCGGCCGGAGACGGGCCGTCAGACGGCGCCCCGACTACCGACGGGGCAGTGTTTTCGCGCCCGGCCAGCCTACGCGCGGCCGCGCGCGAGCGCATCGACGCGGCGCAGTGCGTCAGGCATCCGGTACGGCCCGCTCATGCCGGTCACGTAGGCGGCCGCGGCGGCCAGGGGCAGGCCGGCGGCGGTGACGTACAGCGGCTTCGCCGCCCCGCCACGCCGCACCGGCACCGCGTGGGTCGCGGTGTGGAAGGACGTCTTGGCCACGCCGATCACCGGGATGCCCAGCGCCTCGTGCACGTGGGCGCCCAGGCCCGGGCGGCCGGCGGGGTCGAGGTCCACGTACCCGTCGACGATGAGCAGCTCGACCGCCTCCACGCCGGCGAGGACGGCCCGGATCGCCGGGAGCTCGCGGCGGTAGAACTGCCCGGGAACGTACGGCTCGACCTCGTCCAGCCACGCCACCCGCTCGGACTCGACCGCGAACCCGGGCAGCGCGCCGACCACGAGGGCGGCCCGCCCGCCGCCGGAGCCGGGGTAGTCCACGTCCACCGCGCCACTGCGCACCATGGTGGTCAAACTAGCCCGAGCCGGCGCGCGGTCGCGGCGGCCTGGGTGCGCGAGGCCGCGGAGAGCTTGGCCAGGATCGCCGAGACGTGGTGCTGCACGGTCTTCTCCGACAGCGCCAGGGCCGCCGCGATCTCGGCGTTGGAGCACCCGTCGGCGAGCAGCCGCAGCACCTCGGCCTGCCGCCCGGTCAGCCCGGCGGCGTTCGCGGCGGTGGCCGGCCGGGGCCCCCGCGGCACCCCGCGCACCCCGCGCCGGCGCAGGTCCGCCCGCAGCCACCCGGCCGCCTGCCGGGCCCCGAGCGCGTCCAGCGCCGCGAGCGCCGCCCCGGCCGCGGCCGCGTCGCCGAGCGCCAGCACGTGCACCCGCGCCAGGAGACGCCCGCCGCGCCCGAAGCCCTCGGCCGCCGCCCGCCAATCCACATCGGACGGTGCGCCGGTCGCCCGGGAAAGACGAAAGGCCAGTTCCCGGGTGTACCTTCGGTGCCCGACCGAGACCGCCAGCTCGAGCCCGCGCCGGGCCTCGGCCGCGGCGCGCCCGGGCTCGCCGCGGTACAGCCAGTGCTCGGCCCGCACGATCGCGACCGGCCCGATGCGCTGCAGCTCCTCGGTGGCCAGGGCCTCGCGCAGGGCCAGGTCCAGGGTCGCCTCGGCCTCCGGCTCGCCCCGCGCGGACTGGACCCGGCCCCGGGCCACGTACGCGGGCAGCGGCCCGACCCCGCCCCGGGCCGGGTACGCCAGCGACTCGTCGGCGTCGGCCAGCGCCCCGGCCCAGTCGCCCGCCTCGACCCGCACGGCCGCGCGGACGCCGAGCAGGTACTGCCGGTACCCATCCAGGTCGTGCCGGTCGGCGTAGGCCAGCGCCACGGCGATCGCGGCCAGGGTCGCGGCGAGGTCGTCGCCGATCCAGAGCTCGGTGCAGGCCCGGTTGACCAGGGCCCGGGCCGCGTGGTCGACGAGCCCCGCGGCGGCCGCGCGCTCGTGCAGGCGCACCAGCTCGCCGGCCGCGTCCGGGTCGCCGCGCACCAGCCGCGCGGTGGTCACGTTTATCGCCGCGTGCACGGCGGTCTCGCCGTCGCCGAGCCGCTCGGCGAGCTCGGCCGCGCGGGTGCCCCACTCGACCGCCGGCTCCACCTCGTGGGCGAGCATGTGCAGCTGGGCCCGGGTGCTCAGGGCCATCGCGAGCTCGCGCCCGGGCGGGCCCTGGCCCAGCGTCTCCACCGCGGCCGCGACCGCGCGCCGGGCCAGCGCGGTGTCGCCGCTCCACCAGGCCAGGCGCGAGAGCCAGCGCTCGTTCGCGCCCGCGCGCTCCCAGTCGCCGGCCGCCCGCCGCTGCTCGGCCGCGCGCCGGCGCGCGTCGACGGCCTCGGCGGACAGGCCCGCCAGGTACGCCTGGAACGCGTAGGCCTCCAGGACCTCGGCCCCGGCCCCGAGGTCCACCAGCGCCCGGTAGTGCGCGGCGGCCTCACGGTGGGCACCCTGGGCGGCGGCGGACTCGGCGGCGCCCAGGGAGTACCGCCGCAGCAGCTCTTCGTCCTGACTGAGGCGGGCGTGGTGGGCCAGCCGGGCCGGGTCGACCGCGGGGCGGGCCTCGAGCCGCCGGACCGCCCTCAGGTGCAGCGCGCGGCGGCGCCCCAGCGGCAGCGCGTCCTCGACGGCCCGGCGCAGCAGCTCGTGCCGGAACCCGGCCCCGTCCCCGGCCGCGACCAGCACGCCCGCGGCCACGCAGCGGTCCACGAGCGCCGGCTCCGGTCCGTCGCCGGCCACGTCGAGGCGCTGCATGACGGCCGCCAGCTCGGCGAGGTCGCGCGCGGGCGCCGGCAGCCGCTCGAGACGGGTCAGGATCAGATGGTGTACCGCACCCGCCGGCTCCTCGCTCAGCGCCTCGGTGACCAGCAGCGGGTTGCCGCCGGTGAGGTCGTAGACGGCGGCCGGGTCGCGACCGGCCCGCGCGGCCTGCTCGGCGACGCACTCGCGGGAGAGGGGCGGCAGGGGCACCCGGCGCACGGCGTCGCGCGGGAGGGCGGCCAGGGTCGCGTGCAGCGGGTGGCCGGGAGCCTCGTCGTCGCGGTACGTGAGCACGAGCAGGGCCCGGAGCCGCTCGATGCGCCGGGCGAGCAGGATCAGCAGGTCGAGCGAGGCCGCGTCGGCCCAGTGCAGGTCCTCCAGGACGACGACGGGCGGCGGCCCCGGGCGCTCGAGCGCGTCCAGCAGCGCGTCCAGGGGCGGCTCGTGCGCGGCCAGGGCCTCGGCGAGCGCGCCGCCGGCCTGCCGCGCGATGTCGTGCCACGGGCCGAGGGGGCGCGGAGTGACCAGCGGGTCGCAGGCCCCAGCCACAGGCCGCGCCGCGCGGCCGCGAAGGCGCGCACGAGGCTGGACTTGCCGATGCCGGCCTCGCCCGCGACGAGCGCGATCCGCCCGCCGTCCCGGGCCAGTCGCTCCAGCTCGGCCAGCGCCCCGGCGCGCTCCCACAGGGCCATCGGCGGGCGCTACGCCACGCGGCTGGTCGCCGGGGGCGTCTCCTCCGCCAGGGCCTCGCCCAGCGCGGTCAGGTCGAGCCCGAGCACCCGCGCGAGGGCGGCGACCGTGAAGAACGCGGGCGTCGCGATCGCCCCGCGCTCGATCTTGCGCAGCGTGTCGAGCGAGATCCCGGCCTCGAAGGCGACCGCCGCCGCGCTGCGCGCCCCGCGCGCCTGCTGCAGCATTCTCCCCAGCACCAGTCCCCGGTGCCGCTCGTCCTCGGTCAGCGGATTGCGCACCATGTGGACGATGATAATCCTGGTATTAGAATATCCGGCATGGTGCTGCTGAAGAGTGCGGCGGAGCTCGCGACGATGCGCGAGGCCGGCCGGGTGGTCGCCCAGATCCTGACGGCCGTGCGCGCCGCGGCGCAGCCCGGGGCGACCCTGCAGGAGCTGGACGACCTGGCCCGCGAGCTGCTGGCCGAGAAGGGCGCCAAGTCGTCGTTCCTGCACTACCACCCGTCGTTCGCGCCGATCCCGTACCCGGCGGTGCTGTGCCTGTCGGTGAACGACGCCATCGTGCACGGCATCCCGGACGCCCGCCGGCTCGACGACGGCGACCTGCTCTCCATCGACTTCGGCGCCCACATCGACGGCTACCACGGCGACTCGGCGATCACCGTCGGCATCGGCACCGTCGACGCGGCCGCCCAGCGCCTCTCCGACGTGGGTAGGCAGGCCCTGGACGCGGGCATCGCCGCCGCGGTGGCGGGCAACCGCCTGGGCGACATCTCGCACGCGGTGCAGACGGTCTGCCGCGCCGCCCGGTACGGCATGCCGACGGGCTACGGCGGCCACGGCGTGGGCACCGCCATGCACGAGGACCCGCACGTGCCGAACGAGGGCCGCCCGGGCCGTGGCCTGGCCCTGCGCCCGGGCCTGGTCCTGGCCATCGAGCCGATGGTGGTGGAGAGCGGCTCGGACCGCCACCGCCTGCTGCTGGACGGCTGGACGGTCTCGACGGTCGACGGCTCCCGGGCGGCCCACTGGGAGCACACGATCGCCGTCACCGACGACGGCCCGGTCATTCTCACGGCCCTCTGACCCTGTCACGCGAAACGGCCGGTCGCCCCGTGGTGGGGTGACCGGCCGTTGCCGTGTTGTCCGCCA
>NZ_JBEZDS010000116.1:0-7676 GCF_040648435.1 Dactylosporangium sp. NPDC049140
CCGGACTGCGGGCGGCCCAGATCGGCTGGGCGGGCCCGATCGGGTTCTACTCCAAGGCCGTGGGCGCCCGGGTGGAGCGCGTGTTCTGGATCTACGACCGCGAGCGCGGCGGCCGCGGCGAGCAGGCCGAGGGCGGCGGCGAAGAGCCGGTAACGCTCGGCGACGGCGGGCCCGCGCGCGGCGAGCCGGTCAGCGCGGGCGGCGACGCTGTCCTCGCCGAGCACGGTCAGCCCGGCGGCGCGGAGCCGGTCGGTGAGCCCGGGCCCGGCGCCGGCCGCGAGCCAGACCTGGTCGGTGCCGGCCGAGGACCCGCCGGCGCCGAGGCGCTGGGCGGCGTCGAGGTCGACGAGCACGCCGGACCCGCCGAGGACGGGCAGCAGCGGGGCGGTGCCGGCGACGTGGACGGGCACGGCGCCGCCGCCGAAGAGGTCGAGCGCCGGGTCGCCGAGGCGCCACGGGGCCGGGGCCTCGCCGGCCAGGACGGCGGGCAGCGGCAGGCCGGCGCCCATGACGTAGACGCGGTCGTCGAAGCCCCAGGCGGCGTTGGGCAGCGACAGCGTCAGCGCCCCCTGCCGCGCGCTGACCTGCATCGCGGGCCCGATGAGGCCGGTGCGCCACTGCCGCGGGTCGCCGAGGAACGCCGCGTCGAGCACCCGCGCGGCCGGGGCCTCCTGGCGCACCTCGGTGATGGTGAGCGTGGCGGCGGCGACGTCGCTGGGCGGGGTGTCGGCGGTCGGCTTCACGGGCTCGTCCGACGGGCCGCCGGCGCTCGCGGGCCGTGGCTGGATGAGGTCGAGGCGGACCAGGCGGCAGGTCTCGGCGCAGCCGGTGACGTCGGCGGCGGCCTCGTGCTCGCCGCGGTCCAGCGGGCCGAGGGTGACGGTGGCGCGCCGGCCGGTGACGGTGTTCTGCACGACCACGGCCAGGCCGACCGGCCCGGCGCCGTCGTTGCGGGCCCGCACGACGAGCCGGCCGCCGCTGATGCCCGGCTCGTCCGCCCCGGTGCCGGCCGGGCGCAGCGACGGCAACGGCCCGTACTCCGGCCGCCACCCCGCCACCGCCGCGAGCCGGGCCGTGTCGACCGCGATGACGGGCGGGCCGGACGTCCGGTCCACGACGACCGCCATCGCCTCGCGGCCGCCGGGGTCGGCGCGGCGCACGCCCTCGAGCAGCGCGGTCGGGTTGGCGGCCCGGACGGTGAGCACCCGCGGCGCGCCGAGCTCCTGCGCGGCGCGGGCGTCGCGGGCGTCGAACCCGGCGAGCCAGCCGCCGGTCGCGGCGCACACCCCGGCGACCGCGACGGCGATGAGGGCCATGAGCCGGTCGCCGCCCGGCTGGCGGGACAGCGCGACGGCGGCGAGCCCGGCCCGCAGCCGCCCGGACCGCAGCGCCCCCGAGCCGGCCCGGGACGCGGCGCCGGCCAGGATGCGGGCGGCGGCCACGGCGACGATGACGGCGACGAGCAGCGGCACGGCCGTGCGCAGCCCGCTCCCCCACAGCTGGGCGGCGGCGAACCCGGCGAGCACGACGAGGATCACGTCGACGGCGGCCCGGCGCGCCCTTCCCGGCGACGGTACCCGCCGCAGCAGCACCGCCACCGGCGCGCGCAGCACCGCGAGCTCCCCGGCGGCGATCGCGGCCAGCCCGCCGAGGACCGCGCCGACCGCGGCGAGCCCGGCCAGCAGCCACGCCCCCGCCACCCCGCCGAACGGCGGCGCGAGCCCGGCCGCGGGCCCGCCGAGCAGGCGCCCGGCCACCCAGCCGAGCCCGAGCCCGAACGGAAGACCGGCCAGCAGCGGAA
Organism: Dactylosporangium sp. NPDC049140; assembly: GCF_040648435.1. Lineage (NCBI taxonomy): Bacteria > Bacillati > Actinomycetota > Actinomycetes > Micromonosporales > Micromonosporaceae > Dactylosporangium > Dactylosporangium sp. NPDC049140. The sequence goes on from NZ_JBEZDS010000116.1 coordinate 1,802, forward strand.
CCGCCAGCTGCCCGACCCCCAGCCGCAGCGCCCGCCGCCGGGATCCGCCGCGCAGCTTCAGCAGCCCCGCGTCGCCCCGCCGCTCGCGCGCGGTCTGCCGGCCCGCGAGGGCGAGCGCGAACCAGCACAGCACCACCGCCGCGAGCGTCCCGGCAAGGGCGCCGCCGCGGATCGCGGCCCGGTCGGCGGCGATGCGCTCGACGAGCCCCTGGCCGGGCGCGACGAGCGTCAGCCCGGCCCGCCCGAGCGCGAAGTCGGCCGCGCGCAGCCGGTCGGCGACCGGGGACCCGGGGTCGGTGAACGCCGATTCGGGCAGCTCGGCGGTGTAGGCGAAGGTCGGCCCGGCCAGCTGCGGGCTCTGGAAGGTCCCGACGGCGGTGAACATCGGGTCGGGCCCGCCGTCGCCGGCCCGGAAGAGCGAGTCGCCCCAGTACGCCCCGGCCGCGCCGGCGAGCTCGTAGCGCCCCACGACGGTCGCCGGCACCGCCTTCGCGCCGGGCCGGTTGCGCAGCTCGAGCGCGTCGCCGGTGTGCAGCCCGAGCGCGTCGGCGGCGGCGACGCTGAGCAGCACCTCGCCGGCGGCCTGCGGGCAGCGCCCGTCGACCTGCAGGTGACGGCAGGCCTCATCGCGGTACACCACCGGGATTTTCGTCGTTGTCTCGCCCCGGTTCAGCAGCATGTCGGCGGCGACCCCGACGGTGCCCGCCCTGGCCGGGCCGAACCCCGGCAGCAGCCGCTCGACCGTGTCGCGGTAGGCGGCCAGCGCGGACTCCGGGTCGCCGTCGGCGTTGGTCTGGCGGCGGACCGAGATCGTCCGCTCGGCCGCGGGGGCGGCGGCGACATCGGCCGCGGCCGCCCGGCGCCCGGCCCCGGCGGCGAACCACGGCCCGGCGGCGGCCGCGGTCACCAGCAGCACGGCCAGCACGAAGACGGCCCACGCCTGCGCCGCCCGCGCTCGCAGCGCACTGAGCACCAGTCCGAACACGGCCGCCTCCCCAGGGTTGATCGCAATGGGCACCTTACGCGGCGGGTCTGACACTTTTACCGACCCGATCGACCGATCGTCTCCGGGCGCAGGCGATCTCTATGCTTCCCGCGTGCCGGACGCCGCGCTCGGAATCGACTACGGAACATCGAGCACCGTGGCCGTGCTGCGCCATCCCGGCGGCAAGGTGCGCCCGCTGCTGTTCGACTCCTCGCCGCTGCTGCCCTCGGCGGTCTTCCGCAACGACGCGGGCCGCCTCCTCGTCGGCCGCGACGCCGAGCACGCCGCGCGCCTCGACCCGGCCCGCTACGAGCCGCACCCCAAGCGCCGCATCGACGACCTCGAGGTGCTGCTCGGCGACCGCGCCGTGCCCGTGCCCGAGCTGGTGGCGGCCACCCTGACCCGGGTCCGCGCGGAGGCGCTGCGCACGCTGGGCGGCCCGCCGGCCACGGTGACGATGACCTGCCCGGCGACGTGGGGCTCGGCCCGCCGCCAGGTGCTGCTCGACGCGGCCGCGCAGGCCGGGCTCCCGGCCCCGGACCTCGTCGCCGAGCCCGTCGCGGCGGCCACGTACTTCGCCGCGGTGCTGGGCCATGCGGTACGCCCCGGGCAGTGCGTGGTCGTCTACGACCTCGGGGCCGGCACGTTCGACGCCAGCGTGGTGCAGCGCACCGCCGACGGGTTCCGGGACCTGGCCTGCCGCGGCCTCGACGACGTCGGCGGCCTCGACCTCGACGCGCTGGTCGTCGCCCACGCCCGCACCGTCGTCGAACCGTCCGCGCCCGGCACGTGGCCGCGGCTCGCGGCGCCGCAGTCCGCCGCCGACCTGCGCCACGCCACCATGCTGTGGACCGATGCCCGCCACCTGCGCGAGGCGCTGTCGCGCGAGTCCTCGGCGAGCATGTTCATCCCGGTGGCCGACCAGGAGGTGCTCTTCACGCGGCAGCAGTTCGACGCCGCGGCCGAGCCGGTGCTGGCCCGCACCGTGCAGCTCGCCCTGACCACGCTCAAGGAGGCCCGGGTGCGGCCGGATGCGGTCGCCGGGTGGTTCCTGGTCGGCGGCGGTACCCGTACCCCGCTGATCGCCACGATGCTGCACCGCGCCACGGGCGTCGCCCCGACGGTCCTCGAGGAGCCGCAGCTGGTCGTCGCCGAGGGCGCCCTGCACCTGGCGGCCGGCCCCGCGCCCGCGCCCGTCGCCGCCCCGGCGGTCCCGCAGCCCGACGAGCGACTGTGGCCGGACCCGCCAAAAGCCGGACCGCCACCAAACGCCGCAACGCCAGCAAAAGCCGCCACGCCAGCAAAGGCCGCCACGCCACCAAACGCCGCAACGCCACCAAACGCCGCAACGCAACCAAACGCCGCAACGCAACCCAAGGCCGTGACGAGGGCGACGCCGGCGCCCGAGCGTAAACCGCCGGCCGGGTACGGCACCGGCTTCACCGAGCTGTTCGCGCTGGTCGCCGCCGCCGTCGCGGCCCTGCTGGTGCTCGTGCCCGCCTTGCTGGGGATGGGCGGCGCGAGCGGCCCGTGGCTCACCGGCGGCGGCGCGCTCGCGGCCGGCGTGCTCTGGCGGGCCGTACGCCTGCGCCTGCCCGGCTCCCGGGCGGTCGACTGGACGGCCTCCACCGTCGCGGCCCTCGGGGTCGGGATGATCCTGATCTGGTATCTGGCAGGGGAATGACGATGGCGGCTTCCTACGACTCGATTCGAGCGACCGAACTCGCCGCCATCGCTCTGGGCGGCGTGGCGGTCGCGATCTGGGCGACCCGGACGGCCCGCCCCGGTGCCGACGCCCCCGCCGAGCCGGGTCCCGCGCCGAGGCTGCCCGCAGGCGCCGCCGAGGTGGGCGGGCTCGTGGCCGTGGTTCTCGCCGCGGCCGGCAACCTGGCCGCCTCGCCGGTGACCGGCAGTTTGTACGCCGACTGGCTGACCGTGCTCGGGCTCGTCCTGGCCGCCGCGCTGCGCGGCTACCGCCTGGCCCGGCCGGGGCCGCGGGTCCTGGACCACCTGGGGGCCGTCCTCGCGCTCGTCCCGGCCTTCGCCCTGCTCGCCGCCGCCGTGTCCCTGCTGCTCGATCACAACCTGACCGTCAGCCCCGTCTACGCGGTCGCGGGCGGCCTCGCGCTCGCCGCCGGGCTGAGGTGGAGGCGCCTCGCCGGGGCGTAGTGGCCGCCCGGCGAGGATCCGTGCGCCGCGGCAACACTGACATTTGTACCGGCCGATCACGTACACACGAAACTACCCGCGGTCTGAGCTGCGGCGCACGCTGTCGGTATGCGGAAACAAGCCGTGGCACTGTTCTTTCTCGCGCCCCTCGTCGCCGAGTTCCTGCTCGGGGACTTCGGGATCAACGCGCTCTTCGCGCTGCTCTTTCTTGCGCCCATGTACGGCGGCGGGGCGATTCTCATCCGGGAGTTCGCGCGGCGCACCGGGCGGGGGTGGCCGACGATGCTGACGCTCGCGCTCGCGTACGGCGTGATCGAGGAAGGCCTCGTCACGCAGTCGCTGTTCAACCCCAACTACGCGGGCCTGCACCTGCTCCAGCACTGGTTCGTGCCCGGCCTCGGCATCTCGGTGCCGTGGACGATCACCGTCCTGGCCGTGCACACGATCTGGAGCATCAGCGTGCCGATCGCGCTCGTGGAGAACCTGAACCCCGCGACGCGCACCACGCCGTGGCTGCGGGCGCCCGGGCTCGTCGTGGCCGGGGTACTCTGTGTGCTCGGCGCGGCGTTGAACGTGTTCGGTACGCAGAGCAGCGACCACTTCACCGCGCCGTGGCCTCGGCTCGCCGGGGCCGGGCTCGCCGGGCTGGTGCTGGTCGTGCTCGCGTTCCGGTGGCCGCACCGGGAGACGGTGCCGGGCCGGGTGCCCGCGGCGTGGCGGGTGCTCGTGCTCACGCTCGTGGCCGGGGCGCTGTTCCGGCTGCCCGACTCCGCCCCGACCTGGGTCAGCGTGGGGCTGATGGTCGTGGTGTTCGGCGGGATGGCGGCCCTGGTGCTGCGCTGGTCACGGCGTGACGGGTGGGGGGCCGGGCACCGGCTGGCGCTCGCGGCCGGGGCGACGCTGACCTACGCCTGGCACTCCTTCTCCATGAAGCCGTTCATGGGCGACGGGCCGGTCGTCACGCCCGTCAGCCACGTGGTGTTCGCCCTGCTCGCGCTGCTGTTGTTGTACTTCGAGCAGCGTGCGCTTCCCGGCCATGAGCGGCCGGAGGCGCAGTTCAGGCGCGGTTCACCGGCGGCGAGCACGATCGAGCCATGAACGGCGACGCGGCGGTGGACGAGATGCAGGCGCTCTTCGAGGGCGAGGGCGCGCGGGACTATCTCGGCGAGCCGGTCACCCAGGCCGAGCACATGCTGCAGGCGGCGGCGCTCGCGGTACAGGCGCAGGCTCCGGAACCCCTCGTCGCCGCCGCGCTGCTGCACGACGTCGGGCACTTCCAGGGCCTGCTCACGGGGGCCGACCTCATGGAGGGCCGCGACAACCGGCACGGCGACACCGGGGCCGGCTGGCTGGCGCGGTGGTTCGGGCCCGCGGTGTGCGAGCCGGTGCGGCTGCACGTGGCGGCGAAGCGGTACCTGTGCGCGGTCGAGCCGGGGTACCACGACCGGTTGTCCGAGGCGTCCCGGTTCACGCTCGGCGTGCAGGGCGGCCCGATGTCGCCGGCCGAGGTGCGCCGGTTCGCCGCGCACGGGTTCGCCGCCGACGCCGTGGCGCTGCGCCGCTGGGACGAGCAGGCCAAAGAGCCGGGCGCGAAGGTGCCGGCCTTCCAGTGGTACCGCGAAATGCTCGTCCGTCTGATGTCGGATTGACGATCGGTTTCCGGGCAGCCGGGCCGGGGCGCGCCGGGTGAGACTGGCTTGATGGCCACCGATGTCCCCGCCGACGCCCGGCTCATCTGCGCGCTGGACCACATGGCCGCGAACCCCGAGATGCAGCGCGTGCGCGAGGTCGCGTTCGCCGCCCTGCATCTGGCGCCCGGCCAGCGCATTCTCGACGCCGGGGCGGGCACCGGCGAGGTGGCGCGGTGGCTCGCGACCCGCCTGTGCGACACCGGCTCGATCGTCGCGCTCGACGCCTCGGAGGCCGCGATCGCCGCGGCGCGGGCCCGCGACGAGGGGACCTGCGTGCAGTACCTGCGCGGCGACGTCACCGCCCTGGACTTCCCGGACCACTGGTTCGACGCGGTGCGCTGCGAGCGGGTCCTGCAGCACCTGGCCGAGCCCGGCCGCGCCGTGGCCGAGCTGGCCCGGGTCACCCGCGCCGGCGGCCGCGTCTGCCTCGTCGACACCGACTGGGAGTCCGTCGCCGTCGACGGGCTGCCCCGGCCGCTGGTCGCCCGGGTCCGCGAGCACCTGCTGGCCACCGTGGCCGGCCAGCACCTCGACATGGGCCGCACGCTACGCCGTCGCCTGCACCACGCCGGGCTGCACGACGTGACGGCGGTGCCGGTCGCGCTGTACTTCCCCGACCCGATCGCCGCCGCGGCCGTGCTGCCGATGGTCAACCCGATGGTCCCGGCCGAGGCCGGCCTGATCCCCGGCGACCTGCGCGAGGACTGGTTCGGCGCGCTGAGCGAGGCGGGCGAGCGCGGCGACTTCCTGGCCACCCTGACCATGTGGGTGGCCGCGGGCACGGTCTAGGCCCTGTCCTGCCGATCATGTCGAGCCGAGACGAGGTCCAGATTTCGCCTGCGTGTGCCCCGCGGAGGCCTGGCTACCGGTGTTGCAACCCGGCCTTCGCGGGGTGCGCGCAGGCGGAATCTGGGCCCGGCGCAGGCCGGCATGATCGGCAGGACAGGGCCTAGTAGGACTTTGTTAGGTTTGTCGATGCTTGTTGCGCTGTAACGGTTTCACGGTTTGGTGGCAGGTGGGGCATGCGCCG
>NZ_JBEZDS010000117.1:0-7621 GCF_040648435.1 Dactylosporangium sp. NPDC049140
AGGTCAACGCCGTGTCACCAGCACGGACCGCCACCGCCGCCGGATCCTGGGACGCGATCAGATCCAGCACAGTCTCGCCACGGGGCAGCACGGTCGCAGTGTCATTCCACCGTGCGAAATCGGCTACCTCGGCCGGGCTGAGCACGGGCAGCCGGGACAGCCGACGGCCTGCGTCCGCAGCCACTGCCGCCAGCAACTCATTGAAGTGGCCGACCATGCGAATCATCCGGGCGTCATCGAACAGGGCCGTGCTGTATCGCAGCGACCCGAGAAGCCCATCCCCGACCTCGTCCACGGCCATGGACAGGTCGAACTTCACCCGTACCGGCGTGGGCTCGCCTGCGACCTCGGGCAGCTCCTCGCCGGCCCACTCGGCGGCGACATAGTTGAACAGCACCTGGAACAGCGGGGTCCGCGAGAGGTCCCGCCGCGCCCCGAGCTCGTCGACGAGCTGCTCGAACGGAAGGTCCTGGTTCGCGTACGCGGCGAGCGTCTCGGTCCGCACCCGGCCCACCAGCTCGGCGACGGTCGGGTCGCCGGACAGGTCCGTGCGGAGCACCAGTGTGTTGACGAAGAAGCCGATCAGGCCCTCGATCTCGGCGCGGGTGCGGCCGGCGATCGGGGTACCGACGACGATGTCGTCCTGGCCCGAGTACCGGCCGAGGAGCGCCGCGAACGCGGCGTAGACGGTCATGAACATGGATGCGCCGGCGGCCCGCGACACCGCACGCAGGCCCTCGACCACGTCGGCGGGCACGACGAACTCGATGGCGGAGCCGTCGCCGTCGGGGCGCGGCGGCCGGGGGCGGTCAGCGGGCAGTTCGAGCGCGGGCGCGTCCTCGAGGTGTCCGCGCCAGTAGGCGAGCTGCCCGTCGAGGACCTCGCCGGTGAGCCAGCGGCGCTGCCAGACGGCGAAGTCGGCGTACTGCACGGGTAGCGGAGCCAGTTCGGCGCCCGTGTACAGCGCGTCGAGCTCCCGCCGCAGGATGCCGGCCGACCACTCGTCGCCCGCCACATGATGCATCGTCAGGGAGAGCACATGCTCGTCCGGGGCCAGGCGCAGCAGCGTGGCGCGCAGCAGCGGCCCGGCGGCGAGGTCGAACGGCGCAACGGCATCGGCGGCCAGCCAGGCTTCCGCGGCGGCCGGCCCGTCGGCGGAAAGGTCGACGACGGGCAGGAGGAACTCAGCCGGCGGGTCGATCACCTGGTACGGCACCCCGTCCGCCCCGGCCACGAGCCGCGTCCGCAGCACCTCATGCCGCGCGAGCAGGGCTCCGAGCGCGGCCCGCAGCGCCTCGACCGACAGCCCGTCGCCGCTGAACCGGATCGGCATCGGAAGGTTGAACTGTGCCGCCCCGTCCACCTGGGCGAGGAACCAGAGCCGCTGCTGTGCGAACGACAGCGGCAACGCACGGTCCCGCCCAACCGGCACAATCGGGGCCGTGCCAATCCCAGGCCCGGCCGTGTCAACCGCAGCCGCCAGCCCGGCCACCGTCGGCGCATCGAACAACGCCGCAACCGGTACCTCAACGCCGAACACGCTCCGAATCCGTGACACAACCCGGGTGGCGAGCAGCGAATGCCCGCCGAGCGCGAAGAAGTCGTCGAACAACCCGACGCGCTCAACCCCGAGCACCGTGCCCCAGACCTCAGCAATCGCCTCCTCGACGGGCGTGCGGGGCGCCACGTACTCCGCGGTCACCGCAGGAGCGTCGGGCGCCGGCAGCGCCCTGCGGTCGACCTTCCCGTTCGCGTTCAACGGCAGCGCGGTCATCTCCACAAACACGGCCGGCACCATGTAGTCCGGCAGCCGCTCCCGCAACCCGTCAACCGAGCACTGACCCACCACATACGCAACCAGCCGCGCCCCATCGGCCACCACCACGGCCGCCGACACACCCGCCTGATCACGGATCGCAGCCTCAACCTCACCAAGCTCGATCCGGAACCCACGCACCTTCACCTGAAAATCCGCACGGCCCAGGAACTCCGGCCGGCCGTCAGACCGCCACCGTGCCAGGTCACCGGTCCGATAGAGCCGTGCGCCGTCCCGGTCCGCGACGAACCGCTCAGCCGTCAACTCAGGACGACCCAGATACCCGCGGGCCACCCCAGCACCACCGATGTACAACTCACCGACCACACCAGCCGGAACCTCACGCAGCGACGCATCCAGCACAAACCAGCGCGTCCCGGCGATCGGCGAACCCAACGTGACCGGGGCGCCGGCCGTAACCTCATCAACCGCGGACCACACCGTCGTCTCGGTCGGGCCGTACATGTTCCACACCGACCCAGCCCGCTGCACCAACGCCGCCGCCAACGACCCCGGCAGCGCCTCACCACCACACAACACCCGCAACCCCGCCGAACCCGCCCAACCGTCCTCGACCAGCATCTGCCAGGTAGCCGGGGTCGCCTGCAACACCGACACACCATGCTCGTCGATCAACTCAGCCAGCCTGCGCGGCGCACGGACCTCGTCCCGGTCCGCAACTACCACCCGTGCACCCCGGATCAGCGGCAGCCACATCTCCAAACCCGCGATGTCGAACCCGAACGTAGTCACGGCCAGCAGCACGTCATCCGCAGACAGACCGGGACGGTCGGCCATCGCACCCAGGAACGACGCCAGGTTCCCGTGCGAAACCGTGACACCCTTCGGCCGGCCCGTCGACCCCGACGTGTAGATCACATACGCAGCCTGCAACGGCGACACCGGCACCGGCGGCGCGTCAACCGGCTGGATCTCGCCGAGCGGGCTGTCCAACACCACCTCAGCGCCACTATCGGCCAGAATGTACGACAGACGTTCCGCCGGCAGGTCCGGGTCCAACGGCAGATACGTGCCACCGGCCTGCCACACTGCAAGCGCCGCCACCGCAAAGTCCGGCCCGCGGTCCAACCGCAGACCAACAATCGACTCAGGACCCACACCCTCGGCCGTCAACCGCGCCGACAAACCCGCCGCACGGCGCCACAACTCCCGATAGCTCAGCGACTGCACAGCCACCGCATCCGGTGTCGCCGCCGCACGGGCCGCGACCAGTTCGTGCACGGCACCGGTCCACGGCACGGCCGGGCCACCAGAAGACCAGGTCGCCAGGTCGGCCGCCTCCGCAACACCGAGCAACGGCACCTGCGACAGGCGACGACCGGCGTCGCCCGCCACCGCGGCCAGGACCTGCTGGAAGTGGCCGATCAACCGCACGATCCGCGCGTCGTCGAACAGCGCCGTGCTGTAGTGCACGGCGCCGGCCAACCCGTCGCCGGCCTCGGTCAGCGTGACCGAGAGATCGAACTGGACCGGCACGGGCTCGGGCTCGGACTGGCCGGCGGCCAGGACGCGTCCGCCGTCCTCGGTGGCGTAGTTGAACAGGACCTGGAACAGCGGGGTCCGGGAGCGGTCCCGGGGCACGCCGAGCGCGTCCACGAGGTGTTCGAACGGCAGGTCCTGGTGGGCGTGGGCGGCTAGGGTGCCGGCGCGCACGCGGGCAAGGAGTTCGTCGAAGGTCGGGTCGCCGGACAGGTCGGTGCGCAGGACGAGGGTGTTCACGAAGAGGCCGATCAGGCCCTCGATCTCGGACCGGTTGCGGTTCGCGATCGGTGTGCCGATGGCGATGTCATCCTGGCCGGTGTACCGCCCTAGGAGGAGCGAGAAGGCAGACAGCGCCGTCATGAACATCGAGGCGCCGGCCGTGCGTGAGACCGCACGCAGGGCTTCGGTGACGCCGGCGGGGACGGCGAAGTCGATCGCCGCGCCGGCGTTGGAGCGCCGGGACGGGCGTGGGCGGTCCGTCGGCAGCTCCAGCACGGGCAGGCCGTCGAGGCGCTCGCGCCAGTAGCCGAGCTGGCCGCGCAGGACGTCGCCGGTGAGCCAGGCGCGCTGCCAGACGGCGAAGTCGGCGTACTGGACCGGGAGCGGCGGCAGCTCGGCCTCCCCGGCGTACAGCGCCCACAGCTCGTCGTGCAGGATCCCGGCCGACCAGTCGTCGCTGATGACGTGGTGCAGGACGAGCGCGAGCACGTGCCGGTCGGCGGCGACGCGCAGCAGGGTGGCCCGCAGCGGTACACCGTCGGCCAGGTCGAACGGCGCCACCGCGTCCCGGGCCAGCCAGGCGCGCGCGGCCGCCTCGCCGTCATCCTCGGTGGACAGGTCGACGAAGGGCAGCTCGAACGGCGCCGGCGGCTCGATCACCTGGTACGGCTCGCCGTCGGCGTCGGCGGCGAATCGGGTCCGCAGGGTCTCGTGCCGGGTGATCAGGGCGCCCAGCGCCGCGGTCAGTGCCGGCCGTGACAGTTCGCCGTCGAAGCCGATCGGCATGGGCAGGTTGTACTCGGCTGAACCGGGATCCAACTGTGCGAGGAACCAGAGCCGCTGCTGTGCGAACGACAGCGGCAGCGCACGGTCCCGCCCAACCGGCACAATCGGGGCCGTGCCAATCCCAGGCCCGGCCGTGTCAACCGCAGCCGCCAGCCCGGCCACCGTCGGCGCGTCGAACAGTGCGGCAACGGGCACCTCGACGCTGAACAGGCTCCGAATCCGTGACACAACCCTGGTGGCGAGCAGCGAATGCCCGCCGAGCGCAAAGAAGTCGTCGAACACCCCGACGCGCTCGACGCCCAGGACCGCACCCCAGACTCCGGCAACTGCCTCCTCAACCACCGTGCGCGGCGCCACATATTCCCCGGCGACGGGCGCATCGGGCGCGGGGAGGGCCTTCCGGTCGACCTTTCCGTTCGCATTGAGCGGCAGCGAGGTCATCTCCACAAAGACGGAGGGCACCATGTAGTCCGGCAGCCGCTCCCGCAACCCGTCAACCGAGCACTGACCCACGACGTAAGCGACCAGCCGCGAACCGTCGGCGACCACCACGGCCGCCGACACACCCGCCTGATCACGGATCGCAGCCTCAACCTCGCCAAGCTCGATCCGGAACCCGCGCACCTTCACCTGAAAATCCGCACGGCCCAGGAACTCCGGCCGGCCGTCAGACCGCCACCGCGCCAGGTCCCCGGTCCGATAGAGCCGTGCGCCGTCCCGGTCCGCGACGAACCGCTCAGCCGTCAACTCGGGACGACCCAGATACCCGCGGGCCACCCCAGCACCACCGATGTACAACTCACCAACCACACCAGCCGGAACCTCACGCAGTGAGGCGTCCAGCACGTACCAGCGGGTCCCGGCGATCGGTGAACCCAGGGTGACGGGCGCGCCGGCCGTGACCTGGTCGACCGCGGACCACACGGTCGTCTCAGTCGGGCCGTACATGTTCCACACCGACCCAGCCCGCTGCACCAACGCCGCCGCCAACGACCCAGGTAGCGCCTCACCACCACACAGCACCCGCAACCCCGCCGAACCCGCCCAGCCGTCCTCGACCAGCATCTGCCACGTCGCCGGCGTCGCCTGCAACACCGACACACCATGCTCGCCGATCAGCTCAGCCAGCCTGTGCGGTGCACGGACCTCATCCCGATCCGCAACCACCACCCGTGCACCCCGGATCAGCGGCAGCCACATCTCCAGACCCGCGATGTCGAACCCGAACGTCGTCACCGCCAGCAGCACGTCATCCGCAGACAGACCGGGACGGTCGGCCATCGCACCCAGGAACGACGCCAGATTGCCGTGCGAAACCGTGACACCCTTCGGCCGGCCCGTCGACCCCGACGTGTAGATCACGTACGCGGCCTGCAACGGCGACACCGGACACGGAACGGCGTCCAGCAGCTCAACCTCACCCAGCGGACTGTCCAACACCACCTCAGCCCCGCTGTCGGCCAGGATGTACGACAAGCGTTCCGCCGGCAGGTCAGGGTCCAACGGCAGATACGTGCCACCGGCCTGCCACACCGCGAGCGCCGCCACCGCAAAGTCGGACCCGCGGTCCAACCGCAGACCAACAATCGACTCAGGACCCACACCCTGGGCCGTCAACCGTGCCGACAAACCCGCCGCACGGCGCCACAACTCCCGATAGCTCAGCGACTGCACAGCCACCGCATCCGGTGTCGCCGCCGCACGGGCCGCGACCAGCTCGTGCACGGCACCGGTCCAGGGCACGGCCGGGCCGCCGTCGCTCCAGCCGGTCAGCTCGTGCACCTCGGGATCGGTGAGCAGCGCCACCTGCGACAAACGGCGATCGGCGTCCGCGGCGAGCTCGGCCAGGACCTGCTGGAAGTGGCGCACGAACCGGATCATGCGGGCGTCGTCGAAGAGGGCGGTCGCGTACTGCACCGACCCGACCAGCGCGCCGTCCGCCTCCACGACCGAGACCGACACGTCGTAGCGCACGGGCATCGGCTCCGGCCGCGGCTCGGCGGTCGGCTCCCACCCGGCGAAGCGGCCGCGGCCGTCGTCGCTGTCGTAGTTGAACAGGACCTGGAACAGCGGGGTCCGGGAGCGGTCCCGGGGCGCGCCGAGCGCGTCGACGAGGTGTTCGAACGGCAGCTCCTGGTGCGCGTACGCGGCGAGGGTTCCCGTCCGGACACGGCCGAGCAGCTCGGTCAGGGTCGGGTCGCCGGACAGGTCGGTGCGCAGCGCGAGGGTGTTGAGGAAGAAGCCGATGAGGCCCTCGGTCTCGGCGCGGGTGCGGCCGGCGATCGGGGTGCCGACGACGATGTCGTCCTGGCCCGAGTACCGGCCGAGGAGCACGGTGAAGGCCGACAGCACGGTCATGAACATCGACGCGCCGCCATCGCGGGCGACGGCGCGCAGGCGGTCGGCGACCTCGGCCGGGACGGCGAAGTCGATGCTCGCGCCGTCGCCGGTCCGCACGGCCGGTCGTGGACGGTCGGTCGGCAGTTCGAGTGTCGGCACGCCGTCGAGGTGGCCGCGCCAGTAGTCCAGCTGTGTCGCGAGGACGTCGCCGGTGAGCCGGGCCCGCTGCCAGACGGCGAAGTCGGCGTACTGCACGGGCAGCGGCTCGAGCACGGCACCCGCGTACAACGCGTCGAGCTCGCGGCGCAGGATGCCGAAGGACCACTCGTCGGCGACGACGTGGTGCATGGCGAGGGCCAGGATGTGCTCGTCCGGGGCGAGCCGCAGCAGCGTGGCCCGGAACAGCGGCCCGGTCGCGAGGTCGAACGGCACCGCCGCATCAAGAGCCAGCCACGCCTCCGCCTCAGCGGCGTCCGAAATGTCCAGAACGGGGAGAACGAAGTCGGTCGGCGGATCGACGACCTGGTAGGGCTCCCCGTCGGCGCCGGCGACCAGCCGTGTGCGCAGCACCTCGTGCCGGGCGACCAGAGCGTTCAGCGCGGCCTGGAGCGCGTCGGCGTCGAGGGCGCCCGAGAACGGGATCGACGCCGGCGTGTTGTACTCGATCGACCCCGGATCGAGCTGCGCGAGGAACCAAAGCCGCTGCTGGGCAAACGACAGCGGCAACGGAACGTCCCGGCCGACCGGCACCACCGGCGCCGCCTGTACCCCGGGCGCGGCCGCATCGACGACCGCCGCGAGCTGCGCAACCGTGGGCGCATCGAACACCGCCGCAACCGGGATCTCCACCCCGAACACCTGCCGCACCCGCGACACGACCTGTGTCGCCAGCAGCGAGTGCCCACCAAGCGCGAAGAAATCATCGTGTACCCCGACCTGCGACACCCGCAGCAGCCC
>NZ_JBEZDS010000118.1:0-7198 GCF_040648435.1 Dactylosporangium sp. NPDC049140
TGGCTGAGGCGGGTGTGTCGGTTCTGGTCGGCACGGCGGATGCGATCGGTGATCTGCCGGTGGGCCGGTTGCGGACCGTGCTGCTGGACGACCCGTTGTTGCAGGTCATGCCGGATACCGTGCCGGGCACGGCGGTGTCGCATCTGGACCGGGTCGCGTACGTGATGTTCACCTCCGGCTCCACCGGCCGTCCCAAGGCTGTGCAGGTGACGCACCGCGGCCTGCTCAACTACGTCACTGGTGTGCCGTCCCGGCTGGGCATCGGCGAACCGGGCCGGTCGTATGCACTGTTGCAGCCGCCGACCACCGACTTCGGGAACACGATGCTGCTCACCGCATTGACGACCGGTGGGTGTCTGCATTTCGTGGACCCGGCGATCGTGACCGATCCGGACCTGGTTGATGCCTATCTGACTGAGCATGCGATCGATTACGTGAAGATCGTCCCGTCGCACCTGCTGGGTCTGGGAGTCTCCCGGGTGCGGCCGGCTCGGGCGTTGATCCTGGGTGGTGAGGCGACCCCCGTCGAGGTGGCTCGCGAGCTGGTCGGTCGTGCCGCGAACCATTACGGGCCGACGGAGACGACGGTTGGTGTGGCGACTGTGCGGCTCACGGATGAGGTGTTGCACGGTGCGGTGGTGCCGATCGGTTCGCCACTGCCGAACATCCGGCTGCATGTGCTGGACCGGTCGTTGCGGCCGGTGCCGGTTGGTGTGCGGGGTGAGTTGTATGTGGGTGGTGCGGGGCTGGCCCGCGGGTATCGGGGCCGGCCGGAGCTGACCGCGGAACGGTTCGTTGCCGCGGCCGGTGGGGAGCGGCTGTATCGGACCGGGGATGTTGTTCTGCGTCGTCCGGATGGGTTGATTGCGTTCCTGGGCCGTGTGGATGATCAGGTCAAGGTTCGTGGGTATCGGATCGAGCCCGGCGAGGTCCGGGCGGCGCTGCTCGCGCATCCCGCTGTGTCCGCCGCGGTTGTGGTTGCTGACGGGCAGCGGCTCGTCGGGTATCTGGTGGCCGAGGATGGGATGCCGTCCGTCGGTGAGCTGCGGGCGTTCCTGGCCGGGCGGCTGCCGGAGCACATGATCCCGGCCGTGTTCGTCGAACTCACCGCTATTCCGTTGACCGCGAATGGGAAGCTCGACCGGGCGGCGCTCCCCGCGCCGGATCAGAGCCGGCCTGAGCTCGGCGGTGGGTTTGTGGCGCCGCGCACGTCCGTTGAGGAACGGCTCGCGGCGATCTGGGGCGACGTGCTCGGGGTCGACCGTGTCGGGGTGCACGACAACTTCTTCGAGCTCGGCGGCCACTCGTTGCTCGCGACCCAGGTGGTGTCGCGGATCCGGGCGGTGTTCGACGCCGAGCTGCCCGTTGCCGCACTGTTCGACGAACCGACGATCGCTGGGCTCGCAATTGCGGTTGAGGGGGCTGTGCCCGGTATCGGTGCGGCGCCCATTGTGCCTGTCGGCCGGGACGAGCCGTTGCCGTTGTCGTTTGCGCAGCAGCGGCTGTGGTTCCTGGCGCAGCTCGAGCCGGACTCGATTGAGTACAACACTCCGATCGCCGTCCACCTCGGTGGCGCGCTCGACGTCGAGGCGTTGACGGGCGCGCTGGGGCGGCTTGTGGGGCGGCACGAGGTGTTGCGCACCAGGCTTGTCGCCGGTACCGACGAAACGCCACACCAGGTGATCGACCCGGCGGGGCCGTTCGCGCTGCCGGTGGTGGATCTTTCGGGTGCGGATGATCCGGCCGGTGCCGCCCGGGCGTGGCTTGCCGACGACCGGCGGGCGCCGTTCGACCTCGCCGCTGGGCCGTTGTTCCGGGCGACGCTCCTGCGGCTCGGCGACGACAAGCACATCCTGGCCATCGCCAAGCACCACGTTGTCAGCGATGAATGGTCGGCCGAAATCCTGCGGCGGGAGCTCGACGCGCTGTATGCGGGCGACGAGTTGGCACCGTTGCCGGTGCAGTACGCGGACTTTGCGGTGTGGCAGCGGCGTTGGTTGACGGGCGAGGTGCTGGACCGGCAGGTGGGGTACTGGCGGGATCGGCTGGATGGTGTGCCGGTGCTGGAGCTGCCGGCGGATCGGCCGCGGCCGGCGCGGCGTTCGAGTGCGGGTGCTGTGCTGCGGTTCGCCGTGCCCGCCGCAGTCGCCGATGGTCTGCGCACAGTGGCCCGTGACGCCGGGGCGTCGATGTTCATGACCGTGTTTGCGGCGTTCAACGTACTGCTGTCGCGGTACGCCGGTCAGGATGACGTCGTCGTCGGCACGCCGATCGCGAACCGGAACCGTGCGGAGATCGAGGGACTGATCGGGTTCTTCGTGAACACGTTGGTGTTGCGCACGGACTTGTCCGGCGACCCGACGTTTGCCGAACTGCTCGGCCGGGTGCGGGCTGGGACGCTGGATGCGTACGCGCATCAGGATGTGCCGTTCGAGCACCTGGTGGATGAGCTCGGCGTCGACCGGGACCGCTCCCGGACGCCGTTGTTCCAGGTGTTGTTCAACTACGCCGCCGGCGGTGAGAGCGCCGAGCCCGTGCTGCGCACGGGGTCCGTGCCGATGCCCGTGAAGTTCGACCTGTCCGTTGCAGTGGTTGAGGCGGGTGCTGGGCTGGTCGGTGAGGTGCAGTACAGCACCGTGCTGTTCGATGAGGCCCGGATGGTTCGGCTGATCGGGCACTTCCAGCAGCTCCTGGCCGCCGTGTCGGCGGACGCGGGGCGTCGGCTCTCGGACGTACCGGTGCTGACCGAGCTGGAACGGCAGGAACTGGCGGGGTGGAGCGAGACCGCGGCCGACCTGCCCGCGGTGGAGACCGTCGCCGAACTCATCGCGGCGCGTGTGCAGGCCGATCCGGGCGCGGTGGCGGTCCGTTCCGGCGACGACGTCCTCACGTACGGGGAGTTGTGGCAACGGTCGGCGGACCTGGCCGGCTACCTGCTCGGCGCCGGCGTGGGCGCGGAATCGGTGGTCGGGCTGTGCCTCGACCGCGGCGCCGACTTCGTTGTCGCAGTGCTCGGCGTGTGGCGTGCGGGCGCGGCGTACCTCCCGCTCGACCCGGCGTATCCGGCCGACCGGCTCGCGTTCATGGCCGCCGACGGCGGGGTGTCGATGGTGCTCGGGCAGCACGCGGTCGCCGCCGACGTCGGCATGGCCGTGACCTGGCTCGCAGGCCTCGACCTGCCGCGCTACCACGGCGAACTGCCGGCCGTGCGGGGACGCCAGGCGGCGTACGTCATCTACACCTCCGGGTCGACGGGCGTGCCGAAGGGCGTGGTGGTCGCGCACGGCGGCGTCGTCAACCTTGTGACGCAGCTCGGCCCGGTGCTGCGTGCGGACGGTGTCGTGCTGCAGTTCGCGTCGTTCTCGTTCGACGCGGCCGTGTTCGACCTCGCGTCGGTGCTGTCGTCGGGCGGTACCCTCGTCATCGCCACGGCCGCCGAACGGGCCGAACCCCGTGCGCTGGCCGCGCTCGTGCGGCGCACGGGCGTGCAATCGGCGAGTGTCGTACCATCGCTGCTTTCCCAGCTCGACCCCGACGACGTCGCCGGGATCGGGACGTGGGTGCTCGGTGCCGAACGGCTCAGCGCACAGCTCGCCGCACGGTGGACGCACAGGGTCGGACTCGTCAACACCTACGGCCCGACCGAGGCCACGGTGATGGCCACGGCCGGGCGCGTCGAAGCCGGCGACCCGGCGGCGCCGCCGATCGGCACACCCCTCGGCAATGTGCGCGTGCAGGTCCTGGATCGGTACCTCAACGCCGTGCCGGTCGGCGTGCCGGGCGAGGTGTTCATCGGCGGTGTCGGGCTCGCCCGCGGGTACGCCGGACGACCCGAGCTGACCGCCGAGCGCTTCGTCGCCGACCCGCTGGCCGCGGACGGGTCGCGGCTGTACCGTTCCGGCGACGTTGCACGGTGGCGTGCCGACGGTGTGCTCGAGTTCGTCGGCCGTGCGGACGCACAGGTGAAGGTCCGCGGGTTCCGGGTCGAACCGGGCGAGGTTGAGGCCGTGCTGCGTGCACACGACGGCGTCGGGGATGTCGTGGTGGTGGCCGGCGACGGTCGTCTGGTTGCTTATGTGGTACCGGCGGGAGGCGAGTCGCCGGCCGTGGAGCAGCTGCGGGCGTGGGCGTCGGGGCGGCTGCCGGAGTACATGGTGCCGTCGGTGTTCGTGGAGCTGACGTCGCTGCCGTTGAACCGCAACGGCAAGGTCGACCGCGCTGCCCTGCCCGCGCCCGACGGGCGGCAGTTGCGCGTCGGTACCGAGCATGTGGCTCCGGAGGGCCCGGTGCAGGAGCTGCTCGCCGGGATCTGGGGCGAGCTGCTCGGCGTGGCGGAGGTCGGCGCGCGCGACGACTTCTTCGCTCTCGGCGGTCATTCGCTGCTGGCCACCCGTGTCGTGTCACGGATTCGCACGGTGTTCGCGGTTGAGGTACCAGTGGCGGCTGTCTTTGACGCACCGACCGTGGCCGGTCTGAGCGCCGTGGTCGAGGCGGCGGCGCCCGGTGTGTCGGCGCCGCCGATCGTCCCAGCCGGCCGTGACGGCGTACTACCGCTGTCGTACGCACAGCAGCGTCTCTGGTTCCTCGACCGGCTCGAGCCGGGCTCGGTGGATTACGTCATGCCGGTCGGCATCCGGCTGACCGGCGAGGTGTCTCCGACCGCCGTCGCCGACGCGCTCGGGCGGCTCGTGGCGCGGCACGAGGTACTGCGGACACGGCTCGTCACCGGGCGGGACGGAAACGCGTTCCAGGTCGTGGACCCGGCCGGGCCGTTCGACCTCCCGATTGTCGACCTTTCCGCCGCGGACGATCCGGCTGCGGCCGCACGGGCGTGGGTTGTGCGCGACCGGCGGCGCCCGTTCGACCTCGCCGCCGGGCCGCTGTTGCGGGCCACGCTGTTGCGGCTCGGGGATGAGCACCACGTGCTCGCGCTGGCCATGCATCACGTCGTCGGCGACGAGTGGTCGGCCGGGATTCTGCGGCGGGAGCTCGATGCGTTGTACGCGGGTGTCGAGTTGGCGCCGTTGCCGGTGCAGTACGCGGACTTTGCGGTGTGGCAGCGGCGCTGGTTGACCGGGGAGGTGCTGGACCGGCAGGTGGCGTACTGGCGCGGGCGTCTCGATGGCGCGAAGGTGCTGGAGCTGCCGACCGATCGGCCGCGGCCTCCGCAGCGGTCCAGTGCTGGGGCGGCGCTTCGGTTTGTGATCCCGGCTGACGTGGCTTCGGGTCTGCGTGCGGTGGCCCGTGAGGCTGGGGCATCCATGTTCATGACCGTGTTTGCGGCGTTCAATGTGCTGTTGTCGCGGTACGCCGGTCAGGATGACGTCGTCGTCGGCACGCCGATCGCGAACCGGAACCGTGCTGAGGTTGAGGGGCTGATCGGGTTCTTCGTGAACACGTTGGTGTTGCGCACGGACCTGTCCGGGGATCCGACGTTCGGTGAGCTGCTCGAGCGTGTGCGCACCGAGACGCTTTCCGGGTACGCGCACCAGGACGTGCCGTTCGAGTCGCTGGTCGAGGCGCTCGGCGTGCCCCGGGACCGCTCCCGGACGCCGCTGTTCCAGGTGCTGTTCAACTACGCCCGGCTGGACGGGGGCGCGGGCGCGGGCGGCGATGAGGTGTCGGAGGCGCCGGCGCTGTACGACCTGAGTATGACGGTCGGCGAGACTCCTACCGGGCTGGTCGGTGGGTTGCAGTACAGCACGGAGCTGTTCGATGAGTCGACGGTCCGACGGTTGGTCGGGCACTTTACGTCGCTGTTGTCGGCGCTGGTGCCTGAGGCGCGGCTGTCTGAGCTTTCGATGCTGCCTGTGGTTGAGCCGTGGCGTGGTGCTGCGCTTTCCTTGCCGCCGGTCGGGGGTGTGCACGAGCTGGTGCCGGCGTCGTCGTCTGCGGTGGCGGTGCGGGCTGGTGATGTGTCGTTGACGTTTGCGGAGTTGGATGCGCGGGCGGCACGGTTCGCGGGTTGGCTTGCTGCACGGGGTGTTGGTGCGGAGTCGGTGGTGGGTCTGCAGCTGCCGCGGGGTGTCGATCTGGTTGTGGCGATGCTGGGTGTGTGGAAGGCCGGTGCTGCCTATCTGGCGCTGGATCCGTCGTATCCGGTGGAGCGGCTGGAGTTCATGGTTGCGGATGCTGGTGTGTCGGTGGTGGTCGACACGGTTGAGTACGGCGAGCCGTTCACAGTGGCTGTGCGTTCGGCACAGGCGGCTTGTGTTATTTACACGTCTGGGTCGACGGGTGTGCCGAAAGGCACGGTGGTGCCGCACAGTGCGCTGTTGGGTGTGTTCGGTGGCTGGTCGGCGACTCATTTCAGTGAAGGTCTGTCGTGGTTGACGTTGGCCAGTGCCAGTTTTGATGTGTTCACGGGTGATGTGGTGCGGTCGCTCGCTGCGGGCGGCGCTCTGGTGCTGGGTGAGCCTGGGGCCCAGTTGGATGTGGTGTTGTGGGCTTCGCTGTTGGTTGCGGAGCGGGTGGAGGCGTTCGAGTCGGCGCCGCGGTACGTGGACGAGCTGGTCTCGTATATCGAGCGGACCGGGTTTGAGCTGCCGGATCTGCGCCTGGTGGTGGTGACCACTGACGTGTGGCGGTTGGAGTCGGTGGCCCGGGCGCAGCGGGTGCTTGGTGTTCGTGTGCTGACGGCGTACGGGGTGACTGAGGCTTCCGTTGATTCGACGTTCTGTGAGTTGTTCGGTGATGGGGTGGGGCCAGCGCCGATTGGTGGGCCGTTGCCGGGGGTTGAGTTGCAGGTGTTGGATGCCGTGCTGCGGCCTGTGCCGTTCGGCGCGGTGGGTGAGCTGTTCATCGGCGGCGTGGGTGTCACCCGGGGTTATGTGGGTAAGCCATCGTTGACCGCAGCGCGGTTTGTTGCGGCGCCTGGTGGGTCGCGGTGGTATCGGACCGGGGACCGAGTGCGGCAGACGGCTGCCGGGCTGGAGTTCCTCGGCCGGGCCGATGTGCAGGTGAAGGTTCGTGGGTATCGGATTGAGCCCGGTGAGGTGGAGTTCGCGCTGACCCGGCATCCGGGGATCGACACCGCCGTCGTCGTTGCCGATGAATTCGACCGGCTCGTCGCGTATGTGCTGCCGATGGTGCCGCCGGTCGACGAGTTGCGGGCGTTCCTGGGTTCGCGGCTGCCTGAGTACATGGTTCCGGCGGTGTTTGTGGCGCTGGATGTGCTGCCGTTGACGCCGAATGGGAA
>NZ_JBEZDS010000119.1:0-6835 GCF_040648435.1 Dactylosporangium sp. NPDC049140
CGTCACAACCTCATCACCACACCGGACCGCCTCCGCATCCGGCGTAGCCGCCACCCAACCCGCCACCAGATCCGGCAACAACTCCACCCGCGCAAAATCCGCCGCACTCTCCGCCCACCGCGCCACCGCCGACCGCTCCGCACCCGTCAGCAGCACAACAGTGGACAGACGAATGTCCGAGTCCTGCACGACTGCCGACGCCAGCTCCGTGAAGTGACCGGCGAGACGCTGCATCCGCTCGCGGTTGAAAACGGCGGTGCTGTACTCGATCGAGCCGACCAGCACCGTGCCGGTGTCACGGAGTGAGAACGAGAGGTCGAACTTGACCTGGGCCGTGCGGTACTCGTGACCGGCGAGGTCGGGCGTGTCGCCCGGGTCGCGGCTGCCGTCGGCGGCGAAGTAGTTGAACAGCACCTGGAACAGAGGTGTGCGCGAACGGTCACGCTCGACGCCGAGCTCCTCGACGAGCTGCTCGAACGGCACGTCCTGGTGCGCGTACGCGGCCAGGGTCTCGGCCCGCACCCGGGCCAGCAGGTCGCCGAAGGTGGGGTCGCCGGCGAGATCGGTCCGGAGGACCAGGGTGTTGACGAAGTAGCCGATGAGGCCCTCGACCTCGGCCCGGTTGCGGTTCGCGATCGGTGTGCCGAGCACGACGTCATCCTGGCCGGAGTACCGCCCGAGGATGACGGCGAACGCCGCGAGCGTCGTCATGAACATCGACGCGCCGGCCGCCTGTGACAGTGCACGGAGGCCGGCGGCGGCGTCGGGCGAAATGACGAAGCTCAGCGCCGCCCCGTCGCTGGTGCGGTGCGCGGGCCGGGGCCGGTCGAGCGGCAGCTCCAGCATCGGCGCGCCGGCGAGGCGTTCCCGCCAGTGGCGCAGCTGTGCGTCGAGCACGGCGCCGGTGAGCCACGCACGCTGCCACACGGCGAAGTCGGCATACTGCACGGGCAAGGGCAAAAGCGCGGCTTCGGTACCGTTACGGCAGGCGTCGTACAACGCCTGCAACTCGCGGTGCAGCACACCGGTCGACCACTCGTCGCTCACGACATGGTGCTTGGCGATCGCGAGCACGTGCTCGTCGGGCCGGATCCGCAGCAGCGTGGCCCGGAACAGCGGCCCCGTGGCCATGTCGAACCGCACGCGCCGATCGGCCGCCAGCCAGTCGTCGGCGGCGGCCACCGGGTCGAGCTCGCCGGAGAGGTCCACGAACGGCAGGTCGAACGGCGCCGGCGGGTCGATCACCTGGCGCGGCACCCCGTCCGAGTCCGCGACGAGCCGCGTGCGCAGCACCTCGTGCCGTGCGACCAGCCGCCCGAGCGCGTCACGCAGCGCCTCACGGTCCTGCTCACCGGTGAGGTGCACGGCGACCGGCGTGTGGTACTCGGTGGACTCGGGCTCCATCTGGGCGAGGAACCACAGCCGCTGCTGCGCGAACGACAGCGGCAACGGCTGGTCCCGCCCAACCGGCACTACCGGCGGCGCAACCTCACCCGGCGTGGCCGCCTCGACCGCGAGCGTCAGCCCGGCGATCGTAGGCGTGTCGAACAATGCGGCAACGGGCAGCTCCACGTCGAACACGGCACGGACCCGGGACACCACCTGCGTCGCGAGCAGCGAGTGCCCACCAAGCTCAAAAAAGTTGTCGTGTACCCCGACCCGCTCAACCCCGAGAATCTGCGCCCAAATCCCAGCCAACAGCTCCTCAGCCGGACTCCGCGGGGCCACGAACGCACCCTCAAGCTCCGGCCGGCTCTGATCCGGCGCAGGCAGCGCGCCCCGGTCCAGCTTCCCGTTGGCAGTGAGCGGGATGGCGGTGAGCTCGACGAACACGGCCGGCACCATGTGCTCCGGCAACCGCCCAGCGAGGAACGCCCGCAGCTCACCGACGGACGGCATCCCAGCGTCCGCATCAGCCACCAGGTACCCGACCAGCCGCTGCTCCTCGGCGACCACGACCGCGGCGGACACAGCGGGATGCGCGAGCAAGGCCGCCTGGACCTCGCCGGGCTCGATCCGATACCCACGGACCTTGACCTGATCGTCGGCACGGCCGAGGAACGCAATCAGCCCGTCGGGACGACGCACCACGACATCGCCAGTCTGATACAGCCGCTCGCCGCCGGGTGCGGCAACGAACCGTTCGGCGGTCAGGTCCGGCCGGCCCCGATACCCACGGGCCAACCCCGCACCACCGACGTACAACTCGCCCCGTACCCCGACCGGCACCGGCCGCAACGACCGGTCCAGCACGTGCAGGCGGATGTTCGGCAGTGGTGCACCGATGGGCACGACCGTGCCGTGCAACACCTCATCCGTGAGCCGCACAGTCGCCACACCAACGGTGGTCTCAGTCGGCCCGTAATGGTTCGCCACACGGAAATCGGCGCGCACCAATTCGCGAGCCACCTCGAGCGGCGTTGCCTCACCACCGAGGACCAGCGCACGAACCGGACGGACCCGGGACACCCCGAGACCGGTCAGGTGGGACGGCACAATCTTCACGTAATCGATCGCGTGCGAGGTCAGGTAGGCGTCGACCAGCTCCGGATCGGTCACGATCGCCGGGTCCACGAAATGCAGACATCCACCCGCCGTCAATGCCGTGAACAGCATCGTGTTGCCGAAGTCGGTGGTCGGGGGCTGCAACAGTGCGTAGGACCGGCCCGGTTCACCGATCCCCAGCCGGGACGGCACACCGGTGACATAGTTCAACAATCCCCGATGGGTTACCTGCACGGCTTTGGGACGGCCGGTGGAGCCGGAGGTGAACATCACGTACGCGACCCGGTCCAGATGCGACACCACCGTGCCCAGCACGGTGTCCGGCATGACCTGCAACAGCGGATCGTCCAACAGCACGGTCCGCAACCGGCCCACCGGGAGATCACCGATCACGTCCGCCGTGCCGACCAGGACCGACACACCCGCCTCGGCCAACATGAACGCCGAACGCTGCGCCGGCTGGGACCCGTCCAGGGTCACGTACGCGCCGCCGGCCGCCCACACGGCCAGGACCGAGACCACGAAGTCGGGACCTGAATCAGTGGCCAGACCGACTACCGACTCCGGGCCTACACCCACCGAATGAAGGAGATGGGCCAGGCGATTCGCGTGGCTCACGACCTCGGCGAACGTCCACGACTCACCACCCGAGACCACCGCGATCGCAGCCGACGGCCGGACCAGCTCGTGGACACCCGACACAGGGGGTAGATCAGCCGCCGTGTCGTTCCAGTCGCTCTGCTCGGCCGTGTCCAGATGCACCTCGGACAGCCGGACGTCCGCGGCCCGTGCCACCGTGGCCAGCAGCTGCTGGAAGTGGCTGATCAGGCGGCGGATGGTCGGCTCGTCGAACAACCTGGTCGCGTACTGGACGGCGCCGGTCAGGCCTGACCCGTGCTCGGACAGGATCAGGCGCAGGTCGAACTTGGCCTGGGCCTCGCGTACCTCGTCCGTGGTGGTGGTGTCGGCGTCGCCGGACGTGAAGTAGTTGAACAGGACCTGGAACAGGGGGGACCGGGAGCGGTCCCGGTCCGTGACCAGCTCGTCGACCAGGCGCTCGAAGGGTACGTCCTGGTGGGCGAAGGCTTCCAGCGCCGTGTGCCGCACACGGGCGAGTAGTTCTGTGAACGTCGGGTCGCCCGAGAGGTCCGTGCGGAGGACCAGGGTGTTCACGAAGTAGCCGATCAGGCCCTCGATCTCGGCACGGTTCCGGTTCGCGATCGGCGTGCCGACCACGATGTCGTCCTGGTTGCAGTACCGGTTCAGGAGCACGGTGTACGCGCTGAACAGGGTCATGAACATCGACGCGCCGGCACCGCGGGACACGGTGCGCAGGGCGTCGGCGATTTCGGGTGGTACGGCGAACTCGATCACGGCGCCGTCGGAGGTGCGTACCGCGGGGCGGGGGTGATCGGTGGGCAGGTCCAGGACCGGGGCGTCGGCCAAACGGTGGCGCCAGAAGTCCAGCTGCGACTCCAGGACCTCGCCGGCGAGCCAACTGCGCTGCCAGACGGCGAAGTCCGCGTACTGCACGGGCAGCGGCGGCAGGTCCGGCTCCACGCCGTTGCGGCGGGCCTCGTAGAGCGCCTCGAGCTCGCGGCGGACCACGGTGACGGACCATTCGTCGCTGACGACGTGGTGCTTGGCGATGGCGAGGATGTGGTCGTCGTCGGCGAGGCGCAGCAGGGCCGTGCGGAACAGTGGGCCGCTCGACAGGTTGAACGGTCGGCGCCGGTCGGCCTGGAGCCACTCGTGGGCGGACTCGGCCGGGTCGGGCTCGCCGGACAGGTCGACGATCGGCAGGTCGATCGGCGCCGCGGGGTCGATCATCTGCTGCGGTGTGCCGTCGGGGCCGGCCACGAGCCGTGTGCGTAGTACTTCGTGCCGGGCCACCAGCCGGCCCAGGGCGTCGCGCAGTGCGTCGATGTCCTGCGGGCCGTCGAGGCGGACGGTCATCGGCGTGTTGTACTCGGTCGAGGCCGGATCGAGCTGGGCGAGGAACCACAGCCGCTGCTGCGCGAACGACAGCGGCAGTGGCTCGTCCCGGCCCACGGGCACGATCGGCGGGGCCGTGACGCCGCCCGCCGATGCCGCGTCGACCGCGAGCGTCAGCCCGGCGATCGTCGGCGTGTCGAACAATGCGGCAACCGGCAGCTCGACGTCGAACACGGCCCGGACCCGGGACACCACCTGTGTCGCGAGCAGCGAGTGCCCACCAAGCTCAAAAAAGTTGTCGTGTACCCCGACCCGCTCAACCCCAAGAATCTGCGCCCAAATCCCAGCCAACAGCTCCTCAGCCGGACTCCGCGGGGCCACGAACGCACCCTCAAGCTCCGGCCGGCTCTGATCCGGCGCAGGCAACGCCCCCCGGTCCAACTTCCCGTTCGCAGTCAGCGGGATGGCGGTGAGCTCGACGAACACAGCCGGCACCATGTGCTCCGGCAACCGCCCCGCAAGGAACGCCCGCAGCTCGGCGACCGACGGCATCCCACCGTCCGCGACGAGATAGCCGATCAGCCGCTGTTCATCAGCCACGACAACAGCGGCAGTCACAGCCGGATGCATGAGCAGCGCCGTCTGGACCTCACCGGGCTCGATCCGATACCCACGAACCTTCACCTGATCATCTGCACGGCCGAGGAACGCAATCAGCCCGTCGGGACGACGCACCACGACATCCCCGGTCCGATACAGCCGCAACCCGCCGGATGCGGCGACAAACCGTTCAGCAGTCAGCTCCGGCCGGCCCCGATACCCACGGGCCAGGCCCGCACCACCGACATACAACTCACCGCGCACACCAACCGGCACCGGCCGCAGGAACCGGTCCAGCACATGCAGGCGGATGTTCGGCAGTGGTGCACCGATCGGCACGACCGTGCCGTGCAACACCTCATCCGTGAGCCGCACAGTCGCCACACCAACGGTGGTCTCAGTCGGCCCATAGTGGTTCGCCACACCGAAATCGGCGCGCACCAATTCACGAGCCACCTCGAGCGGCGTTGCCTCACCACCGAGGACCAGCGCACGAACCGGGCGGACCCGGGACACCCCGAGACCGGTCAGGTGGGACGGCACAATCTTCACGTAATCGATCGCGTGCGAGGTCAGGTAGGCGTCGACCAGGTCGGGGTCGGTGACGGTCGCCGGGTCCACGAAGTGCAGACATCCACCGGTCGTCAACGCCGTGAACAACATCGTGTTCCCGAAGTCCGTGGTCGGCGGCTGCAACAACGCATACGACCGGCCCGGCTCACCGATCCCCAACCGGGACGGCACACCCGTCACATAGTTCAACAAACCCCGGTGCGTCACCTGCACAGCCTTCGGCCGGCCCGTGGAACCGGAGGTGAACATCACGTACGCGACCCGGTCCAGATGCGACACCACCGTGCCCAGCACGGTATCCGGCATGACCTGCAACAACGGATCGTCCAACAGCACAGTCCGCAACCGGCCCACCGGCAGATCACCGACCACATCCGCCGAACCAACCAGAACCGACACACCCGCCTCAGCCAACATGAACGCCGACCGCTGCGCCGGCTGAGAACCATCCAACGTCACATAGGCACCGCCCGCCGCCCACACGGCCAGGACCGAGACGACAAAGTCCGGACCTGAATCAGTGGCCAGACCGACTACCGACTCCGGGCCCACACCCACCGAACGCAGCAAATGGGCGAGACGGTTCGAGCGGCTCACGACCTCGGCGAACGACAGCGACTCACCACCCGAAACCACCGCGATCGCATCCGACGGCCGGACCAGCTCATGGACACCCGACACAGGAGGTAGATCGGCTGCCGTGTCGTTCCAGTCTCCAAGCCGTGCGGTGTCCAGGTCCACCTCGGACAGCCGCACGTCCGCGTCCCGGGCGGCCGCCGACAAGAGCTGCTGGAAGTGGCCGATCAGGCGCCGGATCGTCGACTCGTCGAACAGTCTGGTCGCGTAGTGCACGGCACCGGTCAGGCCCCGGCCCCGCTCGGCGATGATCAGCCGCAGGTCGAACTTGGCCAGGGCCTGCTCCGGCGCCATGTCGTCCGTGAGCTCGGCGCCGCCCGTGTCCTTGCCCGTGAAGTAGTTGAACAGGACCTGGAACAGGGGCGTCCGGGAGCGGTCCCGGTCCGTGACCAGCTCGTCCACCAGGCGCTCGAACGGCACGTCCTGGTGCGCGAACGCCTCCAGCGCCGTGTTGCGCACACGGGCCAGCAATTCGGCGAACGTCGGATCGTCGGACAGGTCCGTGCGGAGCACGAGCGTGTTCACGAAATAGCCGATCAGGCCCTCGATCTCGGCCCGGTTCCGGTTCGCGATCGGCGTGCCCACC
>NZ_JBEZDS010000120.1:0-6658 GCF_040648435.1 Dactylosporangium sp. NPDC049140
GGTGCTAAACGGGAGCGGGCCTCTTCGGGGGTCCGCGCCCGCACGGCACGGGGCGCGCACGGCACGGGGCGCGCACTGCACGGGGCGCGCACGGCACGGGGCGCGCACGGCACGGGGCGCGCACTGCACGGGGCGCGCACTGCACGGGGCGCGCACGGCACGGTGTGGCGCGGGGCGTGCACGGCACGGTGTGGCGCGGGGCGTGCACGGCACGATGTAGCACGGGCACGCACGGCACGGTGTTAGCGCGAGCGTAGGCACGGCACGGCTTCGCGCGGGGAACGCACGGCACGGGCACGTGCCGTACGCACGCACGGCACCGGGGCACGCACGGGGGAGCGCACGGCACGGGTACGGTACGCGCCCACCTCCGCCCGGAGTTCCGCTGGCGGCGGGCTGGGGTGGCCCTGGCGCGTCCGTGCCGAGTGCCCACGTCCGGTGCTACACCTGATGCCGCGTTCCGGCGTACATAAGGGGTGGTTGTTGTGGCGGTGGGTACGATCCTGCGGTACGACGAGATCCGCGGCTATGGATTCATCGCGCCGGCCGGCGGTGGTGATGATGTGTTCGTGCACGCCAACGACTTCGGTGAGCGTCGGCACCAGGTGCATCCCGGGCTGCACGTGGAGTTCGAGGCGGAGTACGGCGAGCGTGGCCCAAAGGTGTCGGCCGTCCGGCTGCTGGAGGAGGCCCCGGCCGAGCCGAAGGGCAGAACGACCTCTGGCGATGACGAAGCGCTGTGTGACGTGCTCACCGCGGCCCAGTTCCGCACGGAGGTTACCGAGGTATTGCTCCAGCACGTGTCGACGCTCACCGCGGCTCAGGTCACGCAGGTGCGCACGAAGCTTGTCGACCACGCGCGCGCCCACGGCTGGGTGGAGAGCTGACCACGGCCCGCCTCAGGTGGTGAGACCGACCGATCGGCCGTCGCCGTGCGGGACCGCCGGGGGCTGACCGCGACTCGCCTCGCGTGGCGACGTCGACCGGTCGGCGATTGCGGGCGCAGGACCGCCAAGGACGAAGCGTACAACTCCGGCAGTGCCATCCGCCTCAAGCGGCCAGGTCGACCGGCCGCCGGTCGCGGCGCCGGGTCGCCAGGCGGTGGCCCAGCCACACCAGCCCGAGGCCGGCCCCGAAGATGATCGCGTTCACGACCGCGTAAGGCACCATGTCCGCCGTGGTGGGATTCGCCGGGAATGCCGAGGTATCGCCCCTCACCCAGGCCGCCAGCAGTACCGCGGTCTGGAAAGTGAACACGAACCCGTGAACGGCCACATAAGCGACGAAAGCCGCAACACGCCGCCGGACGAAGTAGCCGATCGGGAGCGGCAGGACGAGCATCACAATGAGTTCCATGCCGGGGATTCTTCGGCGGTACCTTCCCCATAAGCGTCCAGGTCCGCACCGGGAAGCGGCCCGGATGGGCATTGCGTGCCAGCTCGGATGACTCCGGGCCGAGCGCTCGGTCATGATGGACCCGTGCCGGTCCTGCTGCCCGTGGCGGTCTACCTGGCCGGCGTGGTCGGGCAGGCCCTCAGCGGCGCCGGGGGCGACGGTCCGTTCGTGCTGGCCGTGATCGGCTCGCTACTGGCCGTTCCGGTCGCCCTGGGTGCGCTGCTCGGGCGGCGCGCGCCCGACAGCCCCGTCGGGCCGGCCCTGGCCTGGGTCGGGGCGGCGCCCGCGGCCGCGTTCTGGATGCAGGAGTGGGGGCGGTTCGGCGGGGGCGCCTGGGTCTGGAACCTTGCCGGCTTCGTGGCGCTGTGCCTGGTCTTCCCGTCGGGGCTGCCGACCGGGCGGCGCTGGCGGCTCGTGCCCGCGGGCTGCGTCGCCGCCGGGGTGTACGTGCACGCGCTGCTGTCGTCGGAGCTGATGAACGGGCGGTACTGGCTGCCGCTGGCGCTCACCGGGTACGCGGTCGTCCTCGCCGCGCTCGTCGCGGCCGTCACCGCGCTCATCGTGCACTACCGCCGCGGCGACGATACGACCCGGCAGCGGGTGCGGTGGCTGATGCTCGGCGCGCTGAGTGTGCCGATCCTGCAGGCCGCCGGCTGGGTCGCGCAGGGGCTGGGGGCGCCGCCCGGGTTCGCGTACCTGGGGCTGTTCGCGGCGCTGCTGATCGCGCTGCCGGCCGCGATCGTGGTGGCGGTACTGCGCCACGACCTGCTCGACATCGACCGGCTCATCGGCTCGACGCTGGCCTGGGTGCTCACCACGCTCGGGTCGGCCGGGGTGTTCGCGCTCGCGGTGACCCTGATCGGCGAGGCCGTGCCCGATCGCCGGCTCGGTACCGCCGCCGCCGCGTTCGGTACCGCCCTCGTGTTGCTGCCCATGCACCGGCGGCTCAACACGCTCGTCGGGCGGTTCGTCGACCGCGACCGGTACGTGGGCGAGGCCCGCGTGCAGCGCTTCGTGCAGCAGGTGCGCGACGGCGCGGCCGAGCCGGAGCGGGCCGAGGACGTGTTCCGCTCGGTGCTGGGCGATCCCGGCCTGCGGCTGCGGCTGCGGCTGCCCGGCCGCGACGCGTTCGTCCGCCTCGACGGTACGCCCGACCCCGTCGGCGGCGAGCCCGGCCGGGTGGTGCCGCTGCGCTCCGGCGGCACCGACGTCGGCGAGCTGGTGCTGTCGGCCGGCTCGCCGCGCCGTCTGCGCCGGGCCCGGGAGCTCGCGCTCGCCGCCCGGCTGCCGATCGAGGTCAGCCGGCTGCGGCTGGAGCTGCGCGAGGCGCTGCGCGACGTGCGCGACAGCCGGGCCCGGCTGCTGCAGGCGGGCGCCGCCGAGCGCCGGCGGCTCGAACGGGACCTGCACGACGGCGCGCAGCAGCGGATCGTCAGCGTCGGCATGCGCCTGCGCTCCACCCAGCGTGGGCTCGCGGCGGACAGCCCCGCGTACCGTGACCTCGATCTTGCCGTTGAGGCGCTCGAGGCGACAATCGCCGAGCTGCGGCAGCTTGCGCACGGCCTGCGCCCGAGCCGGCTCGACGACGGCCTGCCCGCGGCGGTGCGGGCCCTGGTCGCCGACGCCCCGCTGGACGTGCGGGTCCGGGTGGCCGACGTGCGGACCACCGAGGCCGTCGGTACGACCGTCTACTTCGCGGTCGCCGAGGCGTGGGCGAACGCCCTCAAGCACGCCGGGGCCGGCTGCGTCGACGTCACCGTGGCCCCGGCGGACGACGGCGCCCTGCTGGCCGCGGTCGCCGACGACGGCGTCGGCGGCGCCGGTGACCTGACCGCCGTGCGGGACCGGGTGGCGTCGCTGGGCGGCACCCTGCGGGTCGACAGCCCGCCCGGCGGCGGCACGCGCATCGAGGTCCGGATTCCCGGCGCCGTACTCCCGGAGGAAAACTGATGCGCATCGTGCTGGCCGACGACTCGGTGCTCTTCCGCGAGGGCATCATCCGCCTGCTCACCGACGCGGGGCACGAGGTGGCGGCCGCGGTCGGCGACGCCGATGCGCTGCTGCGGGCCGTCGACGAGCAGGCGCCCGACCTCGCCGTCATCGACATCCGCATGCCGCCGACGATGACCGACGACGGCGCGCGGGCCGCCCGGCAGCTGCGCGAGACCCACCCCGGCCTGCCGATGATCCTGCTGTCCCAGCACGTGGAGACCCGCCACTCGGTGTCCCTGGTCGCTTCGGGCGGCTTCGGGTACCTGCTCAAGGACCGCGTCCTGCGCGTCGACGACTTCCTCGACGCGGTGCGCCGGGTGGCCGGGGGCGGCTCGGCCCTCGACCCCGACGTGGTGGGCGCGCTGCTGGCCCCGGGCCGCCGCGACGACCCGCTGGCGCTGCTCAGCGAGCGGGAGCGCGAGGTCCTCGCGCTGGTGGCGGAGGGCCACTCGAACCTGGCGGTCGCGGCGCGGCTGCACCTCGGCGAGCGCACGGTGGAGAGCCACATGCGCGCGATCTTCCAGAAGCTGCGCATCCTCGACACGGGGGAGAGCCACCGCCGGGTGCTGGCCGTGCTCGCCTACATCGCGCCGGCCTAGCCCTCAGCCCTTGTGCTCGCGGATCATCGCGTTCAGGTCGTTCGCCCAGGCCTGGGCCACCCCGCGGCGGTACGCGCCGAGCGCCGTGACGGTGACCGTCAGGCGGTCGCGCTGCGGCGGGACGACATAGTGGATCGTCGGGTTGTACAGCGTCGGGCCGGACGTCATCCGCTGGTGGTTGGCCCGCACATCCGCGTGCGACAGCCACTCCCAGGGCAGGTGGGTCGTGGACAGCAGCTCGCGGACCTTGAGCCCCGTCGCGGTCGGGATCACGCCGACCATCGACACGCGGACCGCGCCGGCGAGGCACAGCAGCGCGCCGGCGCCCCAGATGACCAGGCCGGTGTCGTGATCGGCGGCGCCCGGGTCCTCGAAGATGCCGAGCGCGCCGCACAGCACGGCGAAACCCAGCAGCGCCAGGACGGCCACCAGGTTCCACTTGCGCGAACGCAGGACACGAACGCCGCGCTTCACGCCCCCATGGTACGTACCGCGCGGCCCCGCGGACAGCGGGCGCCGCGCCTCAGCCGAGCTCTTCGGCCAGCCCGACGATGATGCCCTCGGGACCACGGAGGTAGCAGAGCCGGTAGATGTCCTCGAACCGCACCACCTCGCCGACGAGCTCGGCGCCGTGGCTGCGCAGGCGGGCGACGACCTCGTCGATGTCGTCGACGGCGAACATGACCCGGCGGATGCCCAGCGTGTTCGCCGGGGCGTCCTTCGGCTCGGCGCGGATCGCCGCCGGCCGGTGGAACTGCGCCAGCTCGATGCGGCCGGGGGCGCCCGACCCGGAAACCACGGAAGGCCACCTGCAACTGGAGCAGGCGTCGTACTTCCTGTCGAAGATCGAGCTGCAACGCGGCGACCAGCCCACGATGGCCGGCTGGCGCAAGCGCCTGTTCATCGCCACCTCGTACATCACCGCCGACGCCGCGGAGCACTTCGGCCTGCACCGCGACCGCACGGTCATCATGGGCTCCCACATCCAGGTCTGAGCTACCACGAGCCGGACTTTCGCAGGTACCGGTACAGCAGCACCGACGTGCCGGACGGTGACCACGAACAGTTCGCCGACGAACATGCGCACCGAGCCGGATCGCACTGGCAAGCACAACCAGGCCGCCCGCAACCTGTTCATGGATCTCGGCGAATGCGTCGGCCAGTTCAACCGCCGAGTACGAACGAGCCCCGTGGAAGACCAGGTTGCCGCCGGCCCGGAGTAAGGAGTTCCCAGCGTTTGCAGTGTGGAACTGCGCCAGGACTCTCGGTAAGACACCGGCAGAAACGCGTTGTTTTTCATCAAGACGCATGACGGAAGAGGTAGTTGTTTGCCAGGATGCGGTCCGTTGGGAGCCGGAAAGGGAGCTATGGATCTGCTCGCCCCACCGCGCACGCCACCGCGACATCGTCGCGACTCGCGAATCGTGCCGGCGCGGGGGCGTGGCCGGCCGCCGCGGATCCGTTCCCTGCGCCGGCCGCGCCGCAAACGGGAGCCGGCAAGCGCTCCGGCGCGCGTCCGTGCGCTGGCCGGCCTGTTCGCCGTGATCGTCACCGGGCTGGTCGTGCTGCTCACCGCCGAGGTCAGCCGCGAACGTACCGGGGTGGACGTCATCGGTCACCAGACCGCGCCGGTCGTGATGGCCAGCACCGACCTGTACTTCGCGCTCAACGACATGGACGCCCAGCTCGCCAACGTCCTGCTGGTCGGCAGCGAGACCAACCTCGGCTTCACCCGGGACCAGGCGCTGGACATCTACCACCAGCGCCGGCAGCAGGTGAGCCAGGACCTGCAGCGGGCCGCGGCGGCGGCCGACGCCGACTCCGCCGCCGCGCAGAGCATCCGGGACATCCTCGACGCCCTCGGCGACTACGAGACGCTGGCAGCGCAGGTGCTGCTCCTCGACGGGCAGGCCAATCGCCCCGCCGGCAGGCCACCCCAGGCGGCGCTCGTACTGTACCGGCAGGCCACCGACCTGCTCAAGGCCCGGCTCCTGCCGGCGGCGCAAGCGCTCACCGATCGCAACGCGGCGATCCTGGAGCGGACCTACCAGCACCAGCGCGGCCTGGCCCTCACCGCCCGGAACTGGCTCATCGTGATCGGCTCCGCGCTCGCGCTGACCGCGCTCGCGCTGCAGGTGTACCTCGCCCGCCGTTTCCACCGCCGGATCAACCTTGCGGTCGCCTCTGCGACGCTCGTGGCCCTCGGCCTCGCCGTCGCCGGTGTGGTGCTGACCTCCAACGGCGCTGAGTACTTCCGCGCGGCGAAGAAGGACGCGTTCGACTCGATCCTGGCGCTGTCGCAGGCGCGGGCGATCAGCTACGACGCCAACGCCGACGAGAGCCGCTACCTGGTCGACCCGCAGCGGGCCGACCAGTACGAGCAGGCGTTCCAGGCCAAGACCCTGCAGCTGGTCGACCTGCCGGGGGCGACGCTGCCGACGTTCGACCAGCGCCTCGCCGCGGCGATGAGGGCCTACCAGCAGGACCACCACGCGCTCGAGTGGCACGGCCAGTTCGGCACCGAGTTCCGCAACATTACGTTCGTCGGCGAGCGCGAGGCGGCCGAACTGACCCTGCAGGGCTCTGTTGCGTTGACGGTAGGCATGATCGAGGCAGGCTTGAGCGATGAAGGTCGCTACCCACCAACGCCCGATGATGCCGCCTGGGTCAGC
>NZ_JBEZDS010000121.1:0-6535 GCF_040648435.1 Dactylosporangium sp. NPDC049140
TGGCTGAGGCGGGTGTGTCGGTTCTGGTCGGCACGGCGGATGCGATCGGTGATCTGCCGGTGGGCCGGTTGCGGACCGTGCTGCTGGACGACCCGCTGTTGCAGGCCATGCCCGACACCGTGCCGGGCACGGCGGTGTCGCATCTGGACCGGGTCGCGTACGTGATGTTCACCTCCGGCTCCACCGGCCGTCCCAAGGCTGTGCAGGTGACCCACCGCGGCCTGCTCAACTACGTCACTGGTGTGCCGTCCCGGCTGGGCATCGGCGAACCGGGCCGGTCCTACGCACTGTTGCAGCCGCCGACCACCGACTTCGGGAACACGATGCTGTTCACCGCATTGACGACCGGTGGGTGTCTGCATTTCGTGGACCCGGCGATCGTGACCGATCCGGACCTGGTCGATGCCTACCTGACTGAGCATGCGATCGACTACGTGAAGATCGTCCCGTCGCACCTGATGGGTCTGGGAGTCTCCCGGGTCCGGCCGGCCCGGGCGTTGATCCTCGGTGGTGAGGCCACCCCCGTCGAGGTGGCACGGGAACTGGTCGGTCGTGCCGCCAACCATTACGGGCCGACGGAGACGACGGTTGGTGTGGCGACTGTGCGGCTCACGGATGAGGTGTTGCACGGTGCGGTGGTGCCGATCGGTTCGCCACTGCCGAACATCCGCCTGCACGTGCTGGACCGGTCGTTGCGGCCGGTGCCGGTCGGTGTGCACGGTGAATTGTATGTGGGTGGCGCGGGGCTGGCCCGCGGGTATCGGGGCCGGCCGGAGCTGACCGCGGAACGGTTCGTTGCCGCACCCGGTGGGGAGCGGCTGTATCGGACCGGGGATGTTGTTCTGCGCCGTCCGGACGGGCTGATTGCGTTCCTCGGCCGTGCCGACGATCAGGTCAAGGTCCGCGGGTATCGGATCGAGCCCGGCGAGGTCCGGGCGGCGCTGCTCGCGCACCCGGCTGTCACGGCCGCGGTTGTGGTGGCTGATGGGCAGCGGCTGGTCGGGTATCTGGTGCCCTCTGATGAGATGCCGTCGGTTGGCTCTCTACGGGCGTTCCTGGCCGGCCGGCTGCCGGAGCACATGATCCCGGCCGTGTTCGTCGAACTCACCGCCATCCCGCTGACCGCGAATGGGAAGCTCGACCGGGCGGCGCTCCCCGCGCCGGATCAGAGCCGGCCTGAGCTCGGCGGTGGGTTTGTGGCGCCGCGCACGTCCGTTGAGGAACGGCTCGCGGCGATCTGGGGCGACGTGCTCGGGGTCGACCGTGTCGGGGTGCACGACAACTTCTTCGAACTCGGCGGCCACTCGTTGCTCGCGACCCAGGTGGTGTCGCGGATCAGGGCCGTGTTCGACGCCGAGCTGCCCGTCGCCGCCTTGTTCGACGAACCGACGATCGCCGGCCTGGCGATCGCGGTTGAAGGGGCTGTGCCGGGTATCGGTGGGGCGCCCATCGTGCCCGTGAGCCGGGATGAACCGCTGCCGTTGTCGTTCTCGCAGCAGCGGCTCTGGGTTCTGGCGCAGCTCGAGCCGGACTCGACCGACTACAACACGCCCGTGCCCATCCACCTGGCCGGTGATCTCGACGTCGACGCGCTCGCGGCCGCGCTCGGGGGGCTGGCCGAACGGCACGAGGTACTGCGGACGCGGCTCGTGGCCGGGGTGGACGGGGTGCCGTACCAGGTGATCGATCCTGCCGTGGCGTTTGACCTTCCGGTCGTTGACCTCACCCGGGAGGCCGATCCCGCCGCGGCGGCCGAGGCGTGGCTCGACCGGGACCGGCGGGTGCCGTTCGACCTGGCCGCCGGGCCGCTGTTCCGGGCTTCGCTGCTGCGGCTGGGCGAGCACGAGCACATCCTCGCCATCGCCAAGCATCACGTGGTCAGCGACGAGTGGTCCGCACAGATTCTGCGCCGTGAACTCGCCGTGCTGTACACGGCGGCACGCGACGGGGTGCCGGCCGAACTGCCGCCGCTGCCCGTGCAGTACGCCGACTTCGCCGTCTGGCAGCGCCAGTGGCTCACCGGCGACGTCCTCGACGCGCAGCTCGGCTTCTGGCGCGAGCGGCTCGCCGGCGCGCCCACGCTCGAGCTGCCCACCGACCGGCCGCGCCCGGCCGTGCGGGCCGTCGGGGCCGGGCGGCACGACTTCCGCATCCCCGCGGACCTCGCCGACGGGCTGCGTGCGCTGTCGCGCGACACGGGCGCGTCGATGTTCATGACCACGTTCGCGGCCTTCACCGCGCTGCTCGGCCGGTACTCCGGGCAGGACGACATCGTCGTCGGCACGCCGATCGCCGGGCGCAACCGGGCCGAGACCGAGGGGCTCATCGGGTTCTTCATCAACAGCCTCGTGCTGCGCACGGACGTGTCCGGCGACCCGACGTTCGCCGAGCTGCTCGGCCGGGTCCGCACGGGCACGCTCGAGGCGTACGCGCACCAGGATCTGCCGTTCGAGCAGCTCGTCGACCTGCTCGGCGTGCACCGTGAGCGCTCCCGGTCGCCGCTGTACCAGGTGCTGTTCAACTACTACACGGCCGAAGACGACGAGGACGGGAGCGCCGACGGGGCGCAGACCGCCCTCGAGGGCGTGGTCGGCGGCATGGACCTGCGGCTCATCCTGGCGGAGGAGGCCGGCGGGCTGACGGGCACGATCGAGTACAGCAGCCAGCTTTTCGACCATGACCGGATCGAGCGGCTCGCGCGGCACTTCGTCGGGCTCGCCGCCGCGGCCGCCGGGGACCGTGACTGCCGGCTGTCGAGCCTGCCGCTGCTCACCGGCGCCGAGCGCGCCGCCGTGCGTTCGTGGGGCGCGCCGACCGCCCGCACGGCCGGGGCCGAGCTCGTCCCGGCGCTGATCGCCGGCTGGGCCGCCGCGACCCCCGGCGCGGAGGCGGTCCGCTTCGGCGAGCGCACGATGTCGTACGCCGAGCTGACCGCCGCGGCCAACCGGCTCGCCCACCACCTGCGTTCCGTCGGCGTCGGCCCCGAGGTGGTCGTCGGCATCTGCCTGCCCCGCGGCGCCGAGTTCGTCACCGCCGTGCTCGCCGTGTGGCAGGCGGGCGGCGCGTACTTGCCGCTCGACCCGGAGTACCCCATCAATCGCTTGTCTTTGATGCTCGCCGACGGGGGCGTCGGCGTGGTCGTCGGCACCGAGGACAGCATCGACGTGCTGCCGGTCGGCCGGGTCCGAACGATCGTCGTGCTCGACGACCCGGTGACCGAGGCGCTCGTCGCGGCCCAGCCGGTCGAGGCGCCCGATCGCCCGGCCCGGCCCGATCACGTCGCGTACGTGCTGTTCACGTCCGGCTCGACCGGCCGTCCCAAGGGTGTGCAGGTGACGCACCGCGGGATGATGAGTCTGGTCACCGGGCAGCGTGCGCTGTACGGCCTCGGCGCCGGCGACGGCGTGCTGCAGTTCGCCTCGTTCGGCTTCGACGCGTCCGTGGCCGACCTGTGCCTCGCGCTCGCCGCCGGCGGCCGGCTGGTCATCGCCGACGAGCACCACCGTGACGACCCGGCCGCGCTCGCCGCGCTCGTGCGGGCCGAGGGCGTACACATGGCGACCCTGCCGCCGTCGCTGCTCGCCACGCTGAACCCGGAGGACCTCGACGGGCTCCGGATCCTCGTGAGCGCCGGCGAGCCGCTCGACGGCCGGGTCGCCGCCGCATGGTCGCGGTACCGGCTCGTGAACGGTTACGGCCCGACCGAGGCGGCCGTGTGCGCCTCAGCCGGTGATGTCGACGGCACGGCGGCCCGCCCACCGATCGGCGTGCCGTTCGGTGGGTCGCGGTTGCTGGTCGTGGACCGGTTCCTGAACGAGGTACCGGTCGGCGTGGCCGGCGAGCTGTACGTCGGCGGTCCCGGGCTCGCCCGCGGGTATCGGGGGCGACCGGACCTGACGGCCGAGCGGTTCGTGGCCGGGCCGGACGGCGGCCGCTGGTACCGGACCGGGGATGTCGTGCGCTGGCGCTCCGACGGGCGGCTGGAGTTCGTGGGCCGGGCCGACGAGCAGGTGAAGGTCCGCGGGTTCCGGATCGAGCCGGGCGAGATCGAGCACGTGCTGCGCGGCCACACCGGCGTCGGTGACGTCGTCGTCGTCGCCGACGGCGAGGACGCGACCCGCCGTTTGGTGGCCTATGTCGTACCCGTTGATGCGGGAGGAATGCCGCCCGCGGAGTCGTTGCGTGCGCACGCGCAGATCGGGCTCCCGGAGTACATGGTGCCGACCGTGTTCGTCGAACTCGCCGCGCTGCCGCTGAACCGCAACGGCAAGGTCGACCGCGCCGCGCTGCCGCCGCTCGACGGGCTGCCGCTGGCTTCGGCGGCCGAGTACGTGCCGCCGGCCGGACCCGTGCAGCGGCGCCTGGCCGACATCTGGGCCGAGGTGCTCGACGTGGAACGGGTCGGCGCGCACGACGACTTCTTCAGCCTCGGCGGGCACTCGCTGCTGGCGACGCTGGTCATGTCCCGCGTGCGGGCCGTCTTCGGCGTCGACGTCGCCGTGGCCGTACTGTTCGACGCGCCGACAGTCGCCGAGCTGGCCGAGGCCGTCGGCGCGGCCTCCGCCCAGGCCGACGCGGCGCCACCGATCGTGCCGGTTTCGCGGGAGCAGCGGCTGCCGTTGTCGTTCGCGCAGCAGCGGCTGTGGTTCCTGGCCCAGCTGGACCCGGCGTCGCCCGAGTACAACCTCCCGGCACGCATCCGGCTCGTCGGCGACCTGGACGTGCCCGCACTGGTCGCGGCGTTGCGCGGCCTCGTGGAGCGGCACGAGGTGTTGCGCACGCGGCTGGTGGCGGGCGATGACGGTGTACCGGTGCAGGTGGTCGAAACGCCATTCGCCTTCGACGTGCCGGTCCTCGACATGCCCGCCGAGGACGCCGAGGCGTGGCTGGCCGCGGACGCCGCGGTGCCGTTCGACCTCGCGGCGGGCTGGCTGTGGCGGGCGACGCTGCTGCGGATCGCGGCCGACGAACACGTTCTGGCGCTGACGATGCACCACGCCGTGGGCGACGAGTGGTCGGCGGGGATTCTCCGGCGCGAGCTCGACGCGCTCTACCGCGGCGAGGAGCTGGCTCCGCTGCCCTTGCAGTACGCGGACTTCGCCGTCTGGCAGCGGCAATGGCTCACTGGAGGCGTCCTGGAACGGCAGCTCGACTTCTGGCGCGACCGTCTTGATGGCGCGCCCGTGCTGGAGCTGCCGACGGATCGTCCTCGGCCGGCGTTGCGGTCGAGTGTCGGTGCGGTGATGGAGTTTGCGGTGCCGGCTGAGGTGGCGTCGGGTCTGCGTGCGGTGGCCCGTGACGCTGGGGCGTCGATGTTCATGACGGTGTTTGCGGCGTTCAATGTGCTGTTGTCGCGGTACGCCGGTCAGGATGATGTCGTCGTTGGTACGCCGATCGCGAACCGGAACCGTGCGGAGGTTGAGGGGCTGATCGGGTTCTTCGTGAACACGTTGGTGTTGCGCACGGACTTGTCCGGTGATCCGACGTTCGCGGAGTTGGTGGGCCGGGTGCGGGCTGGGACGTTGGATGCGTATGCGCATCAGGATGTGCCGTTCGAGCATTTGGTGGATGCGCTGGGGGTGGACCGGGATCGCTCCCGGACGCCGCTGTTCCAGGTGCTGTTCAACTATGCGAACGGGGATGACGAGGAGCGGGAGATCGATTCGGCGCCGCGGCCGGCAGCAGTGAAGGCCGACCTGTCGGTGGCGGTGGTCGAGGCTGGAGCCGAGTTGGTCGGGGCCGTGCAGTTCAGCACGGCGTTGTTCGATGAGGCGCGGATGGTGCGGTTGGTTGGGCATTTCCAGCAGGTGTTGGCGGCGGTGGCTGGGGATGCGGGTTGTCGTCTGTCGGAGGTGCCGTTGCTGACTGGGGTGGAGGTGGCGGAGTTGGCACGGTGGAATGACACGGTGACCGTGCTACCCCCGGTGGAGACGGTGCTGGATTTGATCGGGTCCCGGGATCCGGCTGGGACGGCGGTCCGTGCCGGCGACACGGTGTTGACGTATGGCGAGTTGTGGCAGCGGTCGGCGGATGTGGCCGGTTATCTGTTGGGTTCGGGTGTCGGCCCGGAGTCGGTGGTTGGGCTGCGGTTCGGCCGGGGTGTGGAGTTTGTGGTGGCGGTGCTGGGAGTGTGGCGGGCTGGTGCGGCGTATCTGCCGTTGGATCCGTCGTATCCGGCGGAGCGGCTTGATTTTATGGTGGCTGATGCTGGTGCGGTGCTGGTTCTCGAGCCCGGGACTGTCGTGCCGCGGTTTGAGGGTGTGTTGCCGGTGGTGCGGGGTGGGCAGGCGGCGTATGTGATTTACACGTCTGGGT
This sequence comes from Dactylosporangium sp. NPDC049140, assembly GCF_040648435.1. NCBI lineage: Bacteria > Bacillati > Actinomycetota > Actinomycetes > Micromonosporales > Micromonosporaceae > Dactylosporangium > Dactylosporangium sp. NPDC049140. The sequence goes on from NZ_JBEZDS010000121.1 coordinate 6,316, forward strand.
CGACGGGTGTGCCGAAGGGTGTGTTGGTGCAGCACGCGGGTGTTGTGAATCTGGTGTCGCAGTTGGGTCCGGTGCTGGGTGCGGGTGGTGTGGTGTTGCAGTTTGCGTCGTTCTCGTTCGATGCCGCGGTGTTTGACCTGGCTGCGGTGTTGTCGGCGGGTGGGACGTTGGTGGTGGCCACGGAGGAGGAGCGGGGGGCGCCGGCGGTGTTGCTGGCCCG
>NZ_JBEZDS010000122.1:0-6279 GCF_040648435.1 Dactylosporangium sp. NPDC049140
GTGACCTGGTTCAACCTGGTCAGCACGGACCGGAGGTCCTGCTGTGATGTCCTGTGGGTCAGTGCCCGGATCTTCGCCTTCAGCGACCGGATCGGTCGTTGGGCGATGAACGTGTAGACATGCCACTTGCTCGATCCTCGCTTGCGGCGCCTGCGGGTGCCGAAAATCTCATCCGTGCTGGTCAGAGCCGCCTTAGTGTGGCCGGAGATGCAGAGGAGGACCGCGGCCTAGAGTTGTCATACTCGCTCGGAGTTGCTCACCGGCGCACGCCGCCAGCTGCCGCTCACGTGTCTGCCTTTCGGCGAAACCGAGCCCGACTGGACGTCGACCGTCACTGGGCAGCCTGGCCCTGTTGGCGGCCGCCCCGGCGGCGGCTTTGCCATACACCCTGCCGCACCGAAGCGGCGCGTGACACCGGTCGCGTCCGGCGAACTCCGGGGCGCCGGGATTGCCGATCCTCGGAAGGCAGCACCGCCGTCCGCGACGATGTGCGACTGGCCGGCGGCCGTGCGGCCTGCGCGGAAACCTTGGCCGCCGCCGGCCACCTTCTCTTGCCTGTGGCATGTGCCTCGGCATCGCCTGGATCAGCCAGGGGTGGGCAATTGCTCCTGCGGCCAGCGCCAGGACCGCGGCATGCGGTCGGGCGCCCGCACGCAACAGCTCTGCCGCTCGGCCGAGAACCGCACGCAGCACCGGACGGTCGGCGCCAGCGTGGCGGGCGACGAGCAGCAGCAGCGCGTTGTGGTCCCAGTCTGTGTACTCGCCATCCAGCAGGCGCAGCAGATGTGCCGCCCTCGCGCGCTGGTGCCCGGCAACGGCAAGCCGAACGAAGGAGTACGGGCTGCCCGCCAGCGTGCCCAGCCCGCTGTCGTTCAACCGCGGATCATCCACAACCCGCAAATAGTCTGCCGGCGATCGCGCGGCAGGCAGCAAGTCGTCAAGGTCCACCCCCAGCATCCTGCCAAGTGCCGCCACCTCCCGACCGAGCGCGCCCCAGGTGGGATGCACTCAATTCGCCGCGAGCCAGGAGCTCAACTTGCCATGACGTTCCGTGGCGAGCGGGTTGCGGCTAGATGTGCGCACCCGATCAGGCGGCATCGGCGGCTGGCGTTATGTTCTGGCCACGGTTGTGCGTGCGTGCCTGCCGCGCGTTCATTGCGAAGGTTGGTTGCGGATGTTGACTGGCGCGGTCGAGGTGTACACGAATCACAACGTGCTCGTCGTGGGGTCGACCGGTTGGCCGGAGTTGGCGTGGGGCGACGGCCCGGCTGATGCCGATGGGCGGCATGTGGTGGTCAAGACGTGCGGTCAGGTCGACCACACTCGGGTGTCGCTTTGGTCAGGTTCGATGCCGGTGCTCGGAGTACTCGTCTTCGACGGTGACTTGGCGCTTGAGGACTCCCGGATCTGCGTTGGTGACGTCGCAGGGCTCCAGCGCTGGACGCAGCGGGTCTCGCGGACGGGTCCGCAGCGGGTGATCGTTCGGGTGGACGACCCTGGATACGCGTCCCGTGTCTACGTGGGGCTGAACATCAGTGCGGACGCGCAGGTGAGACCGCTGCCCGCCTCCGGTGGGCCGGTACTCTTCGACGTCCTCACGTCGGAACGGGGCGAGATGGACCCGGCCAACCAGCGGGGCTTGGCGTTGGACGGTCACGACTCGCCGCATGCGCGCCTTGCGGCCGCGATCAGCCTGCTGTCCGATCGCAGTTTGATCACGACACGACGGAACGGATACGAGGCAGGGCTCATCGCGGAGCGGCTGCGGTGGCTCAGCACGGATCTCGACCGGGCCGGCGCCGTCGCGCTCGGCGAACAGTTGCGGCAGTTGGTCATCGCCGCCCGGACCGCCAGCCCGGCCGGCGACAGGACGATTGCGCCGGCCGATGCGGTACGCATCGCCGAGTTGATACTCAAGGCCGTTGCCCGGGCGCCTGATCGTTCATCGCAGGGCGCCGCAGGACGACCCTGACAGCCGACGCGCTTGTACCGCGGACCGCATACTTCCCACGAGCGGACGACAAGCGGTGCCCAAGCGCCCGATCGGAGGCAGCACAGGACGCCTCCGCTGCGCCGAGGCCCTTCACGGGCGGTGACAAGCTCTCGTCGGCGATTGCGCACCAACGGCGGCAGATGTGCTCAGCTGATCTCACTTCGGCATTGCACTGCGTCCGAGTGAGCCAGCAACGGGTCAGTCAGCCTCGATTCGACTGCGTTGCCAGCTGTCGTTCGCGTCGAGCCAGGCCTGTTCGCCGGGCCGCAGATCGGCGACCTCACGGATGTGGGGCCAGCGCGCCAGCACGTGGTGCAGGTGCACGGTCGTGATGTCCTCGGGCATGATGGCCTCGCCATCGACGAACTGCCAGGACCCGTCGTGGTCGCGGACGACGCCCCGCAGCTGCCCGCCCGCCGTGACCCGGTGCAAGGTGAAGACGGTGGTCCGCGCCCCTGTACCCACGAACGGCCACGGGGTGATGTCGTCCAGTTCCAGCCAGATGCTCGATGCGTGATTTTCGGCGGCAAGCCACGAGTACGGCTGGTTCGCCCGGCAGTTGTCACCGCTGCCGTCCTCCCAGGGGAACAGGCCGGTCCGGTCCGGCCAGAAAGCCTGAACGATGGGCAGCGGCGGGCGCTGATAGAAGTTAAGCGCGGAGCCGAACAGCTGCGGGTACCAGCTGTCATGCACCGGCCGAAGCTCCAGCGGAAAGCCGTCCAGCACCCCGTCGCGTCGCTGCCCGGCGATCAACGGTCGGCCGTCGCGGATCTGGTTGCCGAGCCGGTTGAGCCAGCTCTGCATGTCGCGCAAGTGCAGCCCGAATATGGCGATCTCGGGACTCCCGAGTGAGTGCCACAGCCCCACCGTGAACGCCCACGCTGGCACCTCGTCCGCAGCGTCGATGCCAACGACGCTCCACCCGTGCCTGTCGATCAGCCCGGCCGTCCCGTCACGCCAGTCCAGACACCCGTCGTCGGCAGGGTTCGGCACGCACACGTGGCAGTAGCACTCCCGATTCGGATCAAGCCAGGTCGTCATGGCCGCCGAGCGTAGATCACTCCCGCTGTAGACCCCGACAGTCGGCCCCACCTGACCCGCGCTGCGCGTCCGGTCACCGACTGCCACGGGGGACGAGCGGCCGCCGCGCACCATCGGCGGCATGAGCGCGCAGCTGATCAAGCGCTGTCGATGGTGGCGAGCCGCAGACCGCTGGGGCCTACGGCGGCGATAACGGTACATTCTGGGTATTGGCCCTGGCCGCGGCTCAGGAGGGCGGCTATGGGTGGTGCCGGTAGAGGATGATCTGCCCGTGGGTAGGCATACATCCCGCGAGCCGGCGGAGTTCGTGGTTGGCGATCCGGACGCCCCTTGGGCTCTGCGGCTGTGGCGCTGGTGGTGGCTTTTTCCGCCGCTCGGCCTGGCACTGTGGCCGATCTCGCCACTGCTGGCGATCGGTCTGACAGTGCCGCTGTACGGGTTTGGCATCAGCACCCGCGGGCTGGCGCCGTATACGCTCCGTCCGCGACACGGGCTGGTCTTCGTACCGCAGAACGAGCGGGGCGCCTGGCACGAGGCCAGGCAGTCGATCACGCGCATCCGTGCGGCATGGCCGGCCCTCGGCATGATGGCCGACCCCGCCCACATCGGCCCGGCACTGGACCAGGCCCGGTGGGGCCTTGCCGTGCTGCTGTTCCGGCGGGCCGAAGTGACCCGGGCACTGAAGGAGCTTGACGACGCTGTGCGTGGCTTGGCCGCGCAGGCACCGCTGCGGGCGGAGGTTGCGGTCCGCCGGGTCGAACTTGGGGGCCGGCTCGAGGAGCTGAGCGAGCGGATAGCCGAGCGGCTCGGGGCGCTGCGCAGGCTCGCCGAGGTTTCCGGCGAGCATGCTCACCAGCAGTACCGTGCCGAGCAGGCCCGCAGGGCGCTGCGCCGGGCCCGATGGGCGGACGACGGCGCTACGGACAGGCCTGACGTGATCGCCGAGGTCGCGGAGCGGACCGCGGCGGTACTCGCCGCGTACCGCGAGTTGTCCGCGCTGCCACGCCCGGACGCAGCGCGGGGAAACGTGGCCAGTACGACGCCATGATTCGCGCAAGACGTTTCGGTGGTTGGTCCAGTCGACACCCGCCGCTAGGCGCCGCTGTAGATCTACGTCACGTGGCCTCGCCCTCAGCAGCCTCCCGTTCGTCGAACGGGTCATCCTGGCCGGATGCGCGCTCATCGGCACGAGTGCGCAGCGACTCGCCGAGCATGCCGCCGGAACGGCGTACACAGCGTGACGACCGCCGCCGAGCCGCAGCGCCCGACCGACGGCAGATCCGGAAACCAAGATCGTCAGTTCGCGTTGGTGGTCTCATCGTCGACGGAGTTCCATTGCCCGGTCAGCAACGGTCAACGACCGATCGGCTTCAGCGGCTCACCGCTCTGACACCATGCGCCCTGTGGTCGGTTCGCCGCCCTCGGACGTCACGATGTTGATCGTCGCACGAGAGGGTGCGGATGTGGTCCGGGCTGGTGACCATCGATCAGCGCTCAGGCTCAATGGCAGGCTCGGCGTGCGTTTCGTGCCGCTCAATCTGCGTTTGCAGCGGGTCGGGTGTGCCGCCATGACGCGGCATCTGGGCCGTCGTTCGGGTCGGGGATGATCTGGCAGGCACTGCCAAGCTCTCCTTCACGGACGAGTCCCTCGATTGCTTCGATCATCGCGGTGATTCCCGGCCGAGGCGTGATGACGAGGTCCGTCGTGTAAAAATACCGGCCTCCTGCGGCTTCGCCGGTATGCGCCCATCGGCGAAGCACCGCATCGATCGCGTCGAGGGTCATGAGACTCACGTAGTAGGTCGGACCCCCAACAACGGTCACGTAGATGTCCTGGTCCCGAAGTTGTTCAAGGTCAGCCCCGTGGTCCGGGAAACGCGCGACGAACCGCTCGCGCTCGATGACGAAGAAGGGTCTGCCTTTCGTGATTTCCATGGTAAGCCTCGTTCGGAGTGTCGACGTGGCCATGATCCCGCAGCGGTCGGCGGGCTCGTGGACATCCTGTCATCGGCGGTTCAGCGCACAGGAGGCGCCGGACGCTGGTCACGCGGCGTAACGGAGCCCGTCGACCTGCGCTCGCGGTCGTCAACATGATCGGAAGACCGGCCCGAGAGGCCGCTCACCGTAGGTGACGATCACCGACCGCCGCTGAGCGCCCGCAGCGGCATGTGCGGAAGCCAAGATCGACGCCATGGACAGCGGCAAATGAGGATGCCGGCGAGGCCTTGCCTCAAGAGTGATATTTCTGAGTGCGGGCGATCCGTACCGACTGTCACCGAGCCGATGATCCTGGCGCGCCTCCTGCTCGATTCGGACATGGACAGTGTCGACACGGTGGCTGGCGGCGTTCGTCGCTCTTCCCGGTGGCTCTACATGTCATCGACAGTGGAAACTCGAATCTTGACCCCTTGGTGCCGGGGGTCTAGATCTTGTCGGTGGTGGGTAGGAGCCTTGGTTCATGTCGCTTTCGATTCCAGAGCGCGAGGAGTTTCTCGCCCAGCCGCATGTTGCCGCACTGTCTGTGAGCGCGGGCCCGGGCCGTGGGCCGTTGGTCGTCCCGATTTGGTATCACTACGTCCCGGGCGGTCCGCTCTGGGTCTCGACCCATCGGGATTCGCGTAAGGGAAAGCTGATTGCCGAGGCTGGTCGGTTCTCACTGATGGTCGATCGGGTGGCGCCCACGACGCGCTATGTCTCGGTCGAGGGACGAGCCAGCGTGATCGGGCCTTCGAGCGATGATGATCTCCGTGTGATTGCCAGCAGGTATCTCGTGCCGGAGAAGGTCGAGCCGTATGTGAGGTTCGCGCGGGGCGAGTACCGGATCGAGCTGGAGCCGGAGCATTGGCTCTCTTCGGATCTCGGCGAGCCGTGATCGACCGGTAGCGGCAGGCGCAGCCCGGTCGCGTCGTCGACACTACATGGACGCTAACGTTCTCCACCGTCGATGAGTCCGTCGCCTGCTGGTGCGAAGGAGGGAACCGGCGAGGCGGCGAACAGCAGTAGCTTCAGTGCGCTGGGCAATCGATCGTGCCGGAACCGGGTGTATCGCCAATGATCGCAGCGATCCGGCGCATGATCGGATGCACTGAATTCGGCATGTCCGCGAGCCGGGCGGCGGCATTGCCACCGCGCTCCGTGGCGAGCCGATCGCGGCTGACTCGAAAATCTTGAGTGCGTGGGGCAGGCGGCAGCACCGGGGCGGAGCCGCGGTGGTTTGTGTTGGGTCATGCAGCGGCTGGTTCGTC
>NZ_JBEZDS010000123.1:0-6198 GCF_040648435.1 Dactylosporangium sp. NPDC049140
AGTTTCCGGCGGTAGTAGGCGCGGCCTTCGGTGTCGTTGCGGAGCTGGACGATGGCCATGATGTGCAGGACCCGGTTGATGCGCCGGTTCCCGGCGTCGCACGGGTACATGGCCACCAACGCACTGGAAGAGATCGCCTACCAGCTCAGCGAGATGAGCGACGAGGAACGGCGAGACTTCGACGCGGCCATCTCGCGCATCGCGGCCGCACACGACAAGGGGACGAGCCAGGGACCGGCGATTGGGTCCGTAACGTGCCCAGGCAAGCTGGGTCTGACGTAGCGCCCCAACAGAGGACTCCCCGCCGACGCCCGGCACCTACTACGCCCGTCCTCATTTGCCGCGATCCGAGCGATGGCGATCATCGACGAACGCCCTGGTTTCCGGTGTGCGGGTAGGGTCCGAGCAGTGGTGGGGTGTTCAAGCGAGGTCGAGGACGAAGTCGCTGACGGCCACGTCGATGGTTCTGTCGTAGGCCTCAGCAGCTGCCGTCACCGCAGCTTGCGGGTCAGTCCCCGGCCAGAGATGCGTCAGGAGCAGGTGGCCAACACCGGCTCGCGCAGCCGGCCCGCTATTCGCGCGCTGGACAGATACCGGCTCGAGGGCTCCGGGACACGGTCTGCGTACGTGGCCTCGGCCAGCAGTAGGTCCGCGTCGCGCGCCAGGTGCACGACCTGTGGGCTCGGCCCGGTATCGCCGGTGTACGCGAGCACCCGGTCGTCGGCGGTCAGGCGGATTCCGGCGTTCGGCACCCAGTGCGGCAGGAGTCGTGTCTCAGCCCGGAACGGGCCGATCTCCATCGAGACGCCGGGGACGATCTCATGGAACACGTAAGCGGTGTCGAGCATCCCGGGACGGTCCAACGCCAACACCGCGTCGAGGGCGCCTGGTAGTGCGTACACAGGCAAGGGTGCCGAATGACCGCCCAGGGCCCGAGCCCTCAGCAGCGGGTTGAGATCCGCGCAGTGGTCGGGATGACCATGGCTGATGAACACCGCGTCGACCTGTGCCGCGGAGACTCGCTCCAACAATCGCGGGACGATGGCATAGCCGGCGTCGAGCAGGAGTCGGAACCCGCCCTGTTCGACGAGGTATCCGCTGCATGCCCACCCGCCTGCGGCCATGCACCGTCTGCACCGAGAACGCTGAGCCGCATGCACCAGACCCTATCGATGATCGGCCCCACCTGCCGCGACGGCTGCCACACGACATCCGCATCTGCCGCTGCGGGCGCTCGTCCCGGCTCAACCCATGGAGTTGTAGGACCAGACGATGGCGACGTCAGGCTTCATCCGCAACCACAGCGTTGAGGCCGGCGAATCGTCCGGGAAATCGATACGCAGCAGCTCCCGTGGTGAGTGGTCATGGAGGCGCTCGACCCCGACGGAAAGGACGCCCTGAAGATCCAGATCGAGCAGTTTGGAGCCGGAGGTCGCACGGAGGCGCAGGCGTACAACTGGGTACCCCGGCTCGACGTCCACCTCGATGTCGTATCCGGCCCGCGTCGTGCGGAACGTCGCCGATGTGTACGGCCATGGCTCGTCGGCATCGCTGTGAATCGGCTCGCCCTCGAACAACGAGACCAAGTCTTCGTAGCTCGGCACGGGCTCCGTAACCGCCCGCACATGATCACACGCCCAGTGGCAGCCCCATCAGCTTGATCGCGCTTCCGGATCTGCCGCGACTAGCGGCCTGCGTGCGGCTGGGCGCGAGCCGCCGTCAGGACCGCGCTCAACTGCTCGCTGCCAACCCGCCGGACGCGCCAAGCGAGCCGACGTTGACGTGGGACGTGGGACTCGACGCGGACGTCAGATCGTCCGGCAACGCCAACTCTATCGAAGTCCGACGTTGACGTAGTAGGTTTCGCCGTCGTCGAGGCGGACGCCGATGCGCCAATAGAAGCCGGCCTGTTGTTTGTCGGTCTTCCAGTTGTACTGCCACTGCCCGTCGGTGTATCGGAAGACCGACCCGGAGTCGGCTGGCAGGTCGTACACCGTCTCGTCGATCGGTAGTGATGTGGAGGATCCCTTGGCCGGGGTGAGCCAGACGGGTGCGCTCACCGGCTGGATGACGTTGCCGGCGGCGTCGGTGAGGGTGAGCTTCACCGGGACGGTCGAGCCGGCCTTGAAGATGCTCAGGTCAGTGCCGCCCTGGCGGGCCGGGTCGTCGATCGGCTGAAGGAAGCCGCCCCACCGGTAGACGATCTTGTAGGTGACCGTTCTGATGGTGGTATGTCCGACGCGGTCGGTTGCCGTGGCGGTGGCGGTGAAGGTGCCGACGCCGTTGGCGTTGCCGCCGGAGACGGTGACGGTGCAGTCGCCCGCCAGCCCCGCCCCTTGGTCGGAGGCCGTGCAGGTCGGCGTGACGGTGGTACCGCGCTGATACTTGGTCCCGTCGGTCACCCCGTTGATCGTGACGGAAGGCCCGTCGGCGTCGATGCCGACACGGACGGTGGTGGTCGTGCAGTTGCCGGCGGCGTCACACACGGCACCGGAGGACACCGATCCGGACGCGGTGACCACTGCCGGGCCAGGGCGGTTCGCGGCCGGTACGCCGGAGCCGCCGTCGTTGTCGCTGACGTTCCAGGTGACGGTGACCGGGCCGTCGAACCAGTCGGTGTCACCGACCCGCAGGGCCGGCCGGCTGTACGACGCCGTCACGGTCGGGGGTGTTGTGTCGGCCGGCAGCGGTACCGGGTCGCCGGGGTCCGATGAGCCGGCGCCGTTGATCGCCACGACGGTGAACGCGTAGTCCTGCCCAGGGGTAAGTCCGGTGATCGTGCACGTCAGGGCGCCGTCGGTGGTGCAGAACCGCCCGCCGGGTGTGGCGGTGGCCCGGTACCCGACGATCGGCAGGTCGGAGGCGGCGGCGAGCCAGTGCAGGGTGACCTTCGTGCCGTCGTCCGGGTCACGGACCGGCTCGACCCCGCCGACCGGCGCCGGCGGCGTACCGGGGGTCACGGTGCCGATCGGGGTGCCGTCGCCGGTGCCACCACCCCCCGGCCCCGGCGGAGGCGGAGACGGGCTGCTGCCGACCGCATTGCGGGCGGTGACGACGAACGTGTAGTTCACGCCGTTCGTCAGGCCGGTGATCGTGCACGACAGCGCATCGGCACTGTCCGTCGAACACGTCAGTCCACCGGGCGTCGCGGTCACCGTGTAGCCGGTGATCAGCGACCCGCCGTCGGCCGGCTTCAACCAGGTGATCGTTGCACTGTGGTCGCCCGGGGTGACCGAGGCGACCGTCGGGGTTGCCGGCGCGGTCGCGGGGCTGAGGGTGATCTCGGTGTCGCCGGTCAGGACGAGCGTGCGGCAGGCGTTGGCACACACGGTGTAGGTCGCGCCCGGGAACAGCGCGAATGAGGTTCTGCCGCTGCCGTCGGTGTGGCTGCCCGAGTTCGTATATCCGCCGACGACCGTGAACGTGCCTGGCGCGACGTTGTTGGCGATCGTGCTATCACCGACGTTGGACACATTGACGGCCGAGCTGACAGGGTTGCCCTGCAGGTCGCGGACCGTTACCACCAGGCGGCTCGTCGTGAAGTCCAGGTTCTCCACGTGGTCGTCGCCGAGGTACTGGATCGGCCGTCCGACCTCCCGGAGCAGGAATTGGGTGGGCAGGCCGGTGGCCCGGGTGTCCAGCGCCGGATCGCCGTTGCTGTACTGCAGACGCACGCCGTAGGACCCGTTGAAGATACCTGTGACGTTTACGTCGTACACGCTGACGCCGGTGGCGTTCGTGCCCGTGCGAGGGGTGCCGCCGCCGTCGATGAGCTCGACCGACGCGTTCGAGTAGGGCGTCGTGGGCAGTGGCTGACCGTTGACGCTCAGCGTTCCGGTGACGTGATGCTGGGTCGGTACGGAGGTGGTGACGGTGTTGCTGACGCCACTCTCGCCGTCGGGGCCGATGGCCGTGACGAAGTACGTGTTGGCGCCGGTGTGCGCCGAACGGTCCACGAACGACGGCGGGAACGACTCGTTGATCTTTGCGCCGTTGCGGTAGACGACGTAGTACTGCGCACCGGTGACGCGGTTCCAGGAGAGCTCGACCGGCACGGCGCCGGGATTGCCGACCGCGAGGCCCGTCGGTGCCGCTGTGCCGGCGGTCGGGACCTCGATCCGGCCGATGTGGTTGCTCGAAGACGCCGTGAACCACATGGCGCCATCCGGTCCCGTAGCAATGTTCAAGGTTCCGGTCATTGAACCGCCGGACGACGCAGACAGTGCATATTCCGTGATGACGCCGGCTGTCGTGATCCGCCCGATCCGGTTGCCGGAGTTCTCGACGAACCACAGCGCACCGTCGCGCCCGGCGTCGATGTCCCAGGGCTCGGAACCCGGCCGCGGCAACGGGTACATCGTCACGACGCCGGCGGTGGTGATCCGGCCGACCTGGTTGCCGTTGATCGTCGTGAACCACAGCGCGCCGTCGGACCCGGCGACGATGCCGTTCGGTGACACGAAGTCCGTAGTGAACCGGAAAACGCTGACGACGCCAGCGGTGGTGATCCGGCCGATCAGTGAACCGTTGTTGTCCCCTCCGGTAAACCACAGCGCGTCGTCCGGACCCGTGGTGATCATGCCGCCGAACGTCGTCGCCGGCAACGGGTACGTCGTGATGTCGCCGGTCGTCGTGATGCGGCCGATCTGGTTGCCTCCGGTGAACCAGAGCGCGCCGTCCGGGCCGGCGGCGATGCCGTTGACCCCCGCTCCGTTGGGCGGCTGGTATGTCGTTATCGACCCGGCTGTCGTGATACGTCCGATGAACCGGTTGTGGGGTGCGGTGAACCACAGCGCGCCGTCCGACCCGACGGTGATGTCGTAAAGCTTCGGTACCGTTGGACTGCCCAGGTCGGGCACCGGGTACTCGGTGAAGGCGCCGCTCGTAGTGACCCGGCCGATGGCGTTGGTCCGACCCTCGGTGAACCACAACGCGCCGTCGGGGCCCGCCACGATCCCGCGTGCGTCCGCGAACTGCGTCGGAATGGGGAACTGGGTGACGCCCGGTGCGGCTAGCGCGGCGCCGGTGCCGCCGAGGAGGCCGAGGCTGACGACGAGGGTCATGAGCAACAGGCGAGCGGTCGATCGAAGCACGTTGGTCCGCACCGTCATGGCTGCCTCATCCCACTGCGTCACCGGCCGGGTCGCCTCGACGGTAGGCAACTGCGAACCCGGTATCCGAGGGCCGAGACGGCCGGAACGCGAGCCGACGGGGCTGGTGTGATGGCTGATCGCTGTGCCGGCCCGCCGATCGAGGTACCACGAATGAGCGATGGCCGGCGCGTCCGGTCGGCTACGGTCGCGCGGCGATCACAGTCGGCACCACCAGCTTCAGCGACATCATTGGCGAAATCCTCGGCCCCACGTCACGCACCAACCTCGTCGCCTTTCTCGATGCAACGGCGCCGTAAAGAGCAGCTCGCCATTGCGGCCGAGCCGACGGCCAGCCGGGCACGATCACGTGCACGGATCTGCCGCAGGTCTCGCGCGGTGAGCGGCTGAAGATCGTCACCCTTCGTGGTGGGCGCCGGAACATATCGGAATGTGCGGCTGTGCACCCAGGCGGTGATGCGGCCGTTGCGCTGCAGGGCCAGGCTGTATCCGCCGCCGGCGGCGATGGCGGTGACCTTGGCGAGCCCGTCGGGCACATCCGCCCCCGGGCCCGGGTGCTGGCCGCCCCAGCCGGTGACCTGGCCGTTGGCGTGCAGCGCCAGGTTGTGCCCCATGTCGGTGGAGATGGGCGATGACGTCGGCGAGGTCGGCGGGCACGCTCGACGGGCCGGAGCTGTGGCCTCCCCAGGCCGAGACGCGGCCATCGGGGTGCAGCGCCAGGCTGTGGACGTTGCCGGCGGCGATGGCAACGGCGTCGGCGAGTGTCGCCGGCAGGTTGGCCTGCGGGTGCCCCGGTTCGCCCAGGTGATCACGCGCCCAGCGGCGTGCGCAGACGTTGCTGCCACCTGCAACCTCCCGGACCGGCACCTGCCGAGGACGATCCATCCTCGTATCGGGAGTCGTGGGTGGCTACGGGTGGCGACGAACGGCCACCGACGACGACCGGTCTGGACGACCGCGACGCCGATTGGGTGGCCCACGCAACAGCGGTGCACGCTCATGGCACCCCTCTGTGTCAAGAGACGGCCTGGGCCGGTGTTCTAGAGTGGGCTCTAGCGGGTCCGGGAAGTGGCTTGTCCGAAGTGCT
>NZ_JBEZDS010000124.1:0-6128 GCF_040648435.1 Dactylosporangium sp. NPDC049140
GTTGCCGCTGCGTTCACCGGACTTGCCCAAGCGATCTGACCGCGGGACCCGGCCGGGTTCAACGCGTCCGCCGATCCCGCGACGCAACGGCGCCCCGCTTTCAGTTCCACGATGGCCCATCGCCACCGCCCAACGGACGACAGCAGCTGGGCGGAACGGTCGGCACACCCGCGACGAACGCGATCCCCGAATCGAGCGCCCTCATCTAGACACCGCTACCCAGCACGCCGACCGGCATCGCGACCATCGCTCGCCGGGTCGGCTCAATCGCCACGCCACGAAGCCTCAGTCCTCCTCGTTGGGCACGCCTTCATGCCCCCAGTCGTCGCGCCGTACAAGGGCTGGGACGCGGGGCGGGCGAGGGCGAACCGCGCCTTTGCTCGCACCGCGCCGAAATCCTCCGGTCGCCCTCATCCCGCGCGGGTGGGCCGCAGCCTCGGTCCGCAATGGTCTGCTTGACGTATAGCGGCTGGCGACACCGCATCGCGCCGGGCGGCTCGCGGCATCTGGTTCGTCCCACATCTGGCCCCCGCGCCGAGACAACGCCACCACCATGTAGGGAAGCATGCTCCGCCACGTCAGCAGCACCATGGCCAGCTTCGTACCACGCAAGACCCGCTACACGGGCCGCGCCAAAGTTCCCGCACAGCGGGCGGCGATGCCCAGTCGGCGCAGACGCCGGCGGTTGACGGCGATCGTGATCGGTTCGGCCGCCGCTCTGCTCCTCGTTCTCGGCGCCGGCGGGTCGTACCAGTACTACCGGAGCATCGATTCGGGCATCCAACGCACCGATGCGTTCGGTACAACCGGAAAGACCGACGTCCAGCAGGCGCAGCAGGAGGCGGTCCGGCCGCCGGTCGAGGTGGTCGGCGCCAAGAACTTCCTGCTGCTGGGAAGCGACTCGCGCGATCCTGACGACCCGGACCGCAGAAGCGGTGCGGGCACCGGGCGCACGGACGCGATCATCCTGCTGCACGTGGACGCCGAGCACGACAAGGCGTACCTGATCTCGTTGCCGCGCGACCTGTACGTGCACATCCCACCGAGCCCGACCGATCCGCGTCTGGGCAACAAGGACGCGAAGATCAATGCGGCGTTCGTGTGGGGTGGCGTGCAGCTCACGGTGCGCACCGTGGAGGCGTACACGTCGGTGCGCATCGACCACGTCGTGCTGGTCGACTTCGCCGGATTCCAGCAGGTGACCGACGCGCTCGGCGGAGTCGACCTGAACAACGACTGCGCGTTCACGTCGATCGCCGAGCCCTACCGGCACTTCGCGCCGGGCGTGAACCACCTCGACGGCGCCGCCGCGCTGGACTACGTGCGCCAGCGCAAGCAGTTCCCGGACAGCGACTTCACCCGGATGCGCCACCAGCGGGAGTTCCTCAAGGCGCTGCTGGACAAGGCGATCAGCACCGACACGCTGCGCAACCCGCTCAAGCTCAACGCGTTCCTCAAGTCGGTGGCGAAGGCCATCACCGTCGACAAGGACTTCTCCCTCGCCGACACCGCGTGGACGCTGCGCAACATCGGCAGCGGCGACCTGACCATGCTGGTCAGCCCGAACCGCGGAGGGGCCACGGTGAACAAGGAGAGCGTCGTGATACCCGATCCGGCCCGGGCAGCGGTGCTCTACGACGCCGTCGTCAAGGACACGGTCGCCGGCTGGATCGCGAACAACCCGCAGGCCGCCGCCACGGCCACGACGGGCAAATGCCCTGGACGGCAATGAGGCGGGACACCGGACGGTTCCGAACACCGCCGAGAGCCGGATTGAAGCGTCGGGACCCAGACGCGAGCGGCGCATGGCCGGGGCCGCGATGGTGAGCACCGTCGCTTCCAGCAGCGCGCCCTGCTGCGTGCGGCTCCGCCACGGCAGGCGCCGGCTCGGGGGACCCGGCTGACCGCCAGGTCGGACCAGCCGCAGCGGCGTCGCGGCGGGCCGGGACGCGCACGTCGATGGGGCGCTGCCGCATTGAGCGATCGAGTTGAACGAGCACCGGCTTCTTCCTCGCGAGGTCCGCCGGAGGCCGGCAGTCGGCTCTCCCGGACCCTGTGGGTGCCGAAAACCCCATCCATGGGCTGTGACCTGCCGGTTCTCGGACGCAGCCGAAGGACCAGACACGGGGGTACGCCAGGATGATCCATCGTGCTGCTGCGACTGCCCTACCTGGCGCTCACGAGCGTGTTCACCTTCATATGGCTGCGGCAGATGAGCGATGCAGACAAGAAGGTCGAGATTCTTGCACTGCGCCACCAGCTCGCCATCCTGCAGCGCCAGATCGACAAGCCTCGCCTCACCCCGCCGGACCGGGCGTTCCTCGCCGCCCTCCTGCACCGGCTACCAAGGCCGACGCTGCGGCAGCTGCACCTGATCGTCTCCCCCGACACCGTCCTACGCTGGCACCGCGACCTCCTACGACGTCACCATGCCAAGGCATCCCGCCCGAAACGGCCCGGCCGGCCGCCCACCGTCCGCAGCATCCAAATCCTCGTCCTGCGTCTGGCGAAGGAGAACCCCAGTTGGGGCTACCGGCGAATCCACGGCGAGCTGGCCGTCCTCGGCATCAAGGTCGCCCCTCCACGGTCTGGGAAATTCTCCAGCGCAACGGGGTCGAGCCCGCGCCCCAGCACGACCGCCAGACCTGGGCCGTCTTCCTCCGCGGCCAGGCACACGCGATCATCGCCGCCGATTTCTTCGAGACCCGGACCCTGGCCGAGCACGGCTGTACGTCTTCGCCGTCATCGAACACGCCACCCGCCGCGTTCGCATCCTCGGCGCCACCGCCCACCCCACCGCAGCCTCGACCACACAACTGGTCCGCAACCTGGTCATGGACCTCCCACCGCAGCGCCCCTACGCCTGCCGCCCCAACCGATCACCGAACCGGACCGACTCGACCACCTCGACATCCGACGACGCGATCGACTCGGCGGCATCCTCCACGAGTACCAACACGCCGCCTGAGCTGCACGGATCAGGTTTCGGTACGTACAGCCGTCGGATGCGGCCGCCGAAGCCGGGGCTGCCCAGTCGGAGCCGGCCGCTGCGGGGCCGGACCGGCAGCCCGGCGAGGCCTTCGAGGTGGTGGCGGGTGATCCAGCGGCGCACGGTGCGGGGGCGCCCCTCGATCGTGCCAACGCCCAACGCAACGGAACCCTCGGAGCCGGCGGGCCAGCGTCGCAGGCAGCACAACCTCGCAGGCTACGCCGGTTGACCGGCAGTTCGATCCTGCGTGGCTGGCGGCGCGGTGGCAGTGGTCTCGGTGATCGCGATCCTACGGTGCAGCGTGTGTAGCGGTCCGGGCAGCCACCAGTTGTGCCGGCCGAGGAGGGTCATCGTGGCTGGTACCAGGAGCATGCGCACGATGGTGGCGTCCAGCACGACGGCGACGAGCAGTCCGAGGCCGACGGCTTTGATCGGGGTGAAACCGCCGACGAGGAAGCCGCCGAAGACGACGCCGAGGATGAGCGCGGCGGCGGTGATGATGCCGCCGGTGCGCTGCATCCCATGAGCGACGCAGGTGTGCGGTTCCGCGTCGGTGAGCCAGTGTTCGCGGATGCGGGCGAGGAGGAAGACCTCGTAGTCCATGGCGAGGCCGAACGCGATCGCGCCGGCAAGGACAGGCACGGTGAGGTGCACGTAGCCGAGGCCCTGGTCGTCGAGGACGGCGGCGAGGTGACCGTTCTGGAACACCCAGACGACGACGCCGAGCGCCGCGGCGAGGCTGAGGGTGTTGGTGAGGACCGCCTTGACCGGCAGCACGGCCGACCCTGTGAGCGCGAACAGCAGTAGCAGGGTGCCGGCCAGGACGATCGCGATCGCCCAGGGGAGCCGGTCGGTGAGCATGGTGCGGTAGTCGGCCAGTTGCGCGGCGGATCCACCGACGGCGATCTCGAACGGGGCGTCGACCGCCCGGACGGTGCCGACAAGGTCGGCGGTGCCGTCGATGTCGAGCACGGTGGCCGTGGGCGACACCGGGACGACGGCGACGCCGGACACGCCGGGCAGCGCGGCGATCCTGTCGCGCAGGCGAAGCAGGGCGGGGTCGGTGGCGGTGGCCGTGGCGACAAGTTCCACACCGTCGGGACGGACTCGTTCCGGGAAGTGCGTAGCCAGCCCTTCCCACAGCTGTCGGGTCTGCGAGCCGGGCGGCATCATCCGCGGGTCCCCCTGGGAGATCCTCATGCCCAGCGCCGGTACGGCGAGGAGCGTGAGCAGGGCGGCGGTGGTGAGCAGGACGATGACGGGCCGGCGTTGGACGAGCCGGGCGACGGCGGCGAACACGCCACGGTCCGGACGGGGCCGGACCGTGGTGATGTGCCGCCCGGTCAGCGCCAGCAACGCCGGCAGCAGTGTGACGACCGCGAGGGCGTCGACGGCCACGACGGTGGCACCGGCCAGACCCATCGACCGCAGGAACGGGTTGGGGAACACGACGAGCCCGGCGAGGGCGACCGCGACAGTGAGACCGGAGCACACGACGGTTCGCCCGGCGGTTGTCGCCGTTGCGAGGACCGCGGTCGACAGATCCGGTGCTCGGCGGCGCTCCTCACGGAACCGGCTCACCATCAGCAGCGCGTAGTCGACCGCCAACCCAACCGCGAGTGTCGTGGTGGTCTGGATCGCGTACAGCGACACGTCGGTGACCATGCTGCACAGGTAGAGCACGCCGAAGGTGGCGCCGACCCCGGCCACGGCCACCAGCAGCGGCAGTCCGGCCGCAATCAGACCGGCGAACACCAGCAGCAGCAACACCAGCACCACCGGCGTGGTCAACAACTCCGCCTTGATCACGTCCTTCTGCGCCTGCGCCGTGGTCTCGTGCGCCTGCAGCGGACCACCCCCGACCACGACCTGCGCGGCGGGCACGGTCGCCGCGATCCGGTGCAACCGGGCCGCGACCGCCGCCGCAACGTCGGACGCGTCGACCGGCTCGCCCACCCCAGCGAGACGATCGGGCTCCAGTGTGATCCGCAGCAACAGGGCGTGGCCGGTCGCGGTCGACGGTAGGGGCCCGTCGACCTGAACAACGCCGGTCATCAACCGCACCTCCGCGACCGCGCGGTCCACCGCGGCACGCAGGGCCGGGTCGTCGGCCGGGCGGCCGGTGAACAGCGCGGCGATCGACTCCGGGCGGTCACCGGCTCCTTCAAGCAGCCGAGTCGCGCGCGCGGACTCGCTGCCGGCCACCGTGTCGACGTCGCCGACCAACCGGTCGAACACCCCGACGCCGAACCCGAATCCGACCGCCGTGACAACGGTCCACAGCACCACCACCAGCACGGGGCGGCGGACCGCGAAACCAGAGATCGCTCGCAGCATGACGGCCTCCTCGGGCGCATCGACGACAGTAGTGAGACGAGACGTATCGTCTCGCAGAGTAACGCTAGACCGATACGCAAAGGTGGTCAAGACGGTCCGTCTCGTCTCGCGTTAAGATCTGGGGCATGACCACGGCACATCGGCGCAGCGAGCAAGCCAGGCAGGCGATCATGCGTGCCGCGCTCGAGATATGCCGGGAACAGGGCTACGCCCGGCTCACCATGGAAGGCGTGGCCGCGAAGGCCGGCGTCGGCAAGCAGACCATCTACCGATGGTGGCCGTCGAAAGGCACCGTGGTATTGGACGCATTCCTGGAAGAGCTTGGCCCCGCAATCGAAGTGCCACCCACCACCGACGAACTCGCCGACCTCCGGCTCTCCCTGCGCCGCGCCGCCGAATTGCTGTCCCACCCGCGGTACGGGTCGATGCTCGCCGACCTCGTCGGCGCCCTTCAGCATGACGAAGCCCTGGCCGCCGAGTTTCACAAGCGCGTCTACCAACCCGTCCGGCAGCAGACCGTCGAGCGCATTGAACGCGCCCGCCTCAGCGGAGCGATCGGCAACGTCGACACCGGCCTGGCCGCCGACCTGCTCTTCGGACCGCTGTGGTTCCGCACCCTCCTCACACGACAGCCACCCACACCTGACTACGCCGACCAAATCGTCGACATCGCCCTCGCCGGACTGTGTGCAGCAACGTCGTAAGCCGGCGCCGTTGCGTCGCGGGATCGGCGGACGCGTTGAACCCGGCCGGGTCCCGCGGTCAGATCGCTTGGGCAAGTCCGGTGAACGCAGCGGCAACC
>NZ_JBEZDS010000125.1:0-5997 GCF_040648435.1 Dactylosporangium sp. NPDC049140
ATGAGGGTGCCGTCAAGGATCGCGTACGCGAGAGTACGGATCCGGGCCATGGCCGCGGCGAGGTCGTCCGCGGCTGCGGCGAGCAGGGCGATCGGTTCTTGCACGTAGCGCCAGGCGGTGGCGACGCCGACCTGGAAGCCAGCGGCGAGAGGCGGGCGTAGGTGTCACCGTTGCGCAGGTGGGCCAGGGCGAGCAACGCCTGCCGTGCGGGATCGAGGCGCCGCCACCGGGACCGATGCTGGTTGCGATGACGGCGGATGCGGGCGGCCAGGTGGTTCAGGGTTCGGCTGGACAGCGGGATTGCGGCGGGGTAAGACAGCACAGCGAGGCTCCCGGTCGGGGCATCGGATCTTGGTCGACTGCTGTCTTACCTGGAGCCTCGCCCTCATCGATATCCGGGGGCGCCGCACGCCCTCCGAGCTGCGACATCAGCTTGGAAAAGGTTCAATGGAGCATCTCCTTACCATTGCCAGCTGGGAGTTCAGCCGTGGCGACGAACGGCGGTGGATCCCGCTGGAGGATCGTGCGGCCATGGCCGGCTGGGGCTGGGACACCGACCACGATCACCCATGGCGCACCCGGCAGAACCCGACCGGCCTGATGCTCGGCGACGCCGGCGGGATCTATCTGTTCGTCTGCACCCGATGCCCCACCCGACCATTCGACTACCGGTTCGACTGCGCTTGACGCCACGAGCATCGCCGAACTGCTGCCATAGTCAAGATCGGATGCGCGCATCTGCCGCAGGTCTCGCGCGGCTGCCGTCTGGGAGATCGCTACGCTTCGTGGCGGCGGATCAGGTGCGTGTGGCGCGTATCGGTTCCTGTGAGTTGAAGGGGACGCCTCCTGGGGGCCTGGCGATCCGCGAGGCCATCGGAGTGCCCGGAGGCCGCCGAGGTGCGCCTCGGAGCTCGGCGCCCGGAACTCGGCTCACGCTCGCGGTGCGTCGATGACCCGCACGGAGTATCGCGTCGACAGCAGACCACTGTTCGCGTACACGATCGCGAGGCGCGTGCCGTCGGCGTTGAACGCGGCGTCCTGGTAGTGGCCCGCTACGAACGACTGGAACTGCCCGCGTTGGACTCGCCATAGGCCGGGCTGGCCGCCGACCTCACCGACGACCACGATCCGGTCGCCGTGCACCGTCATGCCCCCGGGCGCGGACAAGCCCCGGGCGAGGGTTGAGGTCTCGCCGTGGGCGTCGTACCGGCACACGCTGAACGTGAACCTCGGCTCCGGCGCATCGGTGCCGCACTGCGGGGTCAGGTACACGATCGAGCCGTCGTCGGCCACGACGGGGAACCGCTGATCGGGGTCGTCGGTGAGGCAGATGCCGGACCTGCCGAGCTGTGCGCGCAGCCCGCCGTTCGCGCACGAGTGCGACGAAAAGTAGACCACGCCGGAGCGCTGCGACCAGGCGACGCCGCCGCCGGCCATGTCCAGCTCGGCGATGGTCACCGACGGCCCGCCGCCGACGGCCCACCGCACGAGCCGGATGTCATCCGGGCCGCAGGAGATGATCAGCCCCAGTTCGCGGTCGCTGATCGGCACCGGGTCCCCCGGACCATGCCCGGGTTCGTTCGCCGCCGGGCAGTTCGGATGGTCGATCTGCACCGCCTCGGGCCGCGCGCCGGCGCGGACCCGCATGAGCTCCGTCGGCGTATCGGAGTCGTACCCCTGCCAGCCGGCCAGATAGTAGACCGTGTCACCAATCCAGACAGGGTCGGCGTACTCCTGCTCGACCGACGAGACGAGCTCGTCGCCCCGCTCACCGGCGGAGCAGCCGCCGACGCCGACGACCATCGCAACCATGGCCGCCGGCCACAGGCAATTCGCGACGACAGATCGAACGATCTTCACCCGCCCATCTTCGATGAGGGCCCTTGGTTCCCGCTGCCCCTGTAGGAGCGAACGCCTCCGTAGGTCGAACCCGACGGACGCTGCTGCGTGCCGAACCGGCGAGTGCGCGCTCATGCCGCAGTTGGTGCGCGGCGGCCGGTTCGCCTCGTCACGGCCGGTAGCAGGCGAGGCTTCTTGTTCCGCATTGAGTGCGTCGTGAGGACGTCCATGGATCATGGTTGGCGTAACGGCCAGGTTCCTCGCCGGACGAGGCGATCAAGGTAGTCAAGCAGCTTCACCTCGCTGCGTACGAGCCGTTCACGTTCTGGCGTCGGCAGATCGGCAAGCAGGTCGGGGAGGTGTTCGCTCTGCGGTACGAACACCATGGCACCGGAGTACTCGCGGCACGTCGAGCACCAAGCCAAGCCGACGCAGCGCTCGTAGGAGCTGTTGGAGGGCGCGTAGAAGCGGTAGCTGTAGGAGTAGATATCGCCATCGCACGCGATGGCATCCGTCCCATCACGGCTCGTGTGAATCGTGCTGACTTTCGACCATGCCCACCTGGCAGATCTGCGCCCCATGCCCTTGATCTTTCCTGGCCGTGAGCCCACGCCGCCATCCTGATCTGCCGCGGCGGGGGCTCTGGCGTTCATCTCGGCTCGTGACGCACCGTAGAACATGGTTGCGTTCCCTGTCCCCGACGCCCGGCTCGAGTCGCCGGGCGAGCTTGTCCTGCGGGCCGCGGTCGCGGCCTACCTCGGCCGCTATCGCGGCCTGACCCGGCAGCACAGCGAGTCAGACTTGCGGGTCTTCCTGCACTGGTGCACCGGCCACGACCTCGACCCGCTGGCCGCGGTCCGGATCGACATCGAACGATACGTGCGGTGGCTGCAGGACGTGCGCTGCCACCAACCGTCGACCGTGTCCCGCCGGTTGTCGATCGTGACCGGCTTCTACCGCGTCTGCGTCATCGACGGCATCCTGCCGCACTCACCCGCCGACTACGTCCGCCGGCCCACCGTCCCTGCCGAGTCACCGACCCTCGGCCTCGGACATCTGCAGTTCGAAGCCCTGCTCACCACCGCCCGGCTCTCGGCCAACCCCAACGACTTCGCGCTCATCGCCCTGCTGGGCCTGCTCGGACTGCGGATCTTCGAAGCCTGCGGGTCCAACATCACCGACCTCGGCGAAGAACACGGCCACCGCGTCCTGCGCGTCCGCGGCAAAGGCGGCAAAGTCGTCCTCATCCCGCTCCCACCCGCAGTCGCGCGGGCAATCGAACGTGCTGTCGGCGCCCGGGTCGATAGGCCGATCCTGCGCAACATGCTCGGCGGGCGGATGGACCGCCACGCCGCCTCCCGCCGGCTCCGGCATCTGGCCGCGGCGGCCGGCGTGCGCATGCCGAGGATGCACCCTCACATGTTGAGACACACATTCGTGACGACCATGCACGACGCTGGGGTCAGCCTCCGCGACGTGCAGATCGCCGCTCGGCACGCCGACCCGCGCACGACGATGCGCTACGACCGGGCCCGCAACAACCTCGACCGCCACCCCAACTACATCCTCGCCGCCTACATGGCCTCCGGAACCTGACCCGGCGGCTCGCGACCATGCCGCGCATACGTGATCATCCGACGCGGACGGTCGGCACGTCCGCGCGCCCGTGTGGCGCAGCGGGAGCTGACAAGGCACCCGGCGCCGCGAGCGGTGGCCTGCGGGCGGTGACCTGCGCCGCTGAGGTTGTTAGGGTTACACAGTGAACGCACCCCTTACCGAGTCGCTTGTCGCGCGACGGGCTGCACTGATCGTCGTGGACCTGATGCCGCGGATCGTCGAGCAGGACATGGGCCCACACAAAGGCGTCGACGTGGTCAGCCGGGCGGGCCGTCTGGTGGCAGCGTTTCGCCACGCAGGCGGTACCGTCGTGCTGGTCCGAGTGGAGCGGCCGAACGTTGCCGAACAGCCGCCGGGAAGTGGGTTCGTCCCAGAGATGCTGCCCCGAACGGGCGACATCACAGTCGTGAAGCGCACCATCGGCGCGTTCTACGGCACGGGCTTGGCCGGGCAACTGCGGGAGCGTGCCGTGGAAACGGTGGTCATGGCTGGAATCGCTACGACGATGGGCGTCGAGTCGACGGCCCGTGCGGCGTCGGATCACGGATTCGAGGTGATTTTCGCCAGCGACGCGATGAGCGGCATCACAACCCAGGAGCATGAGCACGCGCTGACGGTGACCCTGCCGCGGTTCGGCGAGGTCCTCACGACCGACGAAATTCTGCAACGGCTCGGCTAGCGTCCCGGCCGCAACGGTTCAACCCGCCGCGACGGCGCATCACACCAGCTGATCTCGGGTGCACGCATCTGCCGCCGATCGGGCGCTGGCCCTCGTCTACGATGGTCACGCTCGCTACGTCGGTCGCCTCAGCGGCCTGATTTGGGGGCGATGCGCGCTCGTGCTCGAGCGAGCGTTGGGTGGGCTGGCGAATCAAGCAGCCCGGATGTCCAGCAGCTCGTGCGATGGCAGTTGATCTTGGATCCGTCTCCTCGACACCGACCCACTCGATGCCGCCGAGGACCTCCCCCCGCTGAGGGTCCTTGATCGTGTAAAGGAACAGACCGTCATGGGAGCCGCGAACGCCCGCGTTGACTCTCATGGACATCCCGAGGCCGCGACCGTGCTGGAAATCGATGGACGGGCACCCGCAGCCGCACGCGCCGACGACGACCACTTCCGCCGCCTGGCCTCGCAGGGTCTCGACGCCCTGGAAATCAATGGCCAGCAGCGCCTCAAGCACCGCTCGCTCCCGCTGAGTCAGCGGCCTCGCGTCCACGCCAATGATCATCCCATCAGCGACGGAGGCCAGCATCCGCTATTGCCGCTGTTCGGTGCGATCCGTAGCGGCCACGCTGCACCGCTTCCGCGCAACCCTGCGCGGGATGCGCCGCCTCAAGCATCATGAGGAGGTGTGCTCTTACGTCTGCCCCAGCTCGGCGAGGAGTTGTCGTAGGTACAGGTCGACCTGGTCCTGTCGATAGCCGCGCGGCGCGGTCGGCAACTCGGCCCGCCGCAGCGCGGCTATGGCAGCGGTACGGCCGGAACCTTCGGGATCGTCGTGGATAGCACGGTGGACGCGGTTAAGCAGCCGGTCCACGATGTCGGCCCGGTACCCGGGCATGGCGTAGCAGAATTCAACCGGCGGCTCCGGCCGTGCGGCGACAGCGGCTTCCGCTGCGGGAAAGGGGACGGCGGGCGCACGCCGGCGCAGCCGCGGCCCGGCGATGCCCATCACCACGACACCGACGGTCACCATGACCGGCGGCAAGAGCTCGTGGCGGTAATCGCTGACCAGGCCAGTGCCGGTGACGACACTCTCGGGATCGTCGCGGTCCACGTACACCGTGATGGTCTCACCCTTGGCCACGCCGGCGTCGCCGGACGTCGATCCCAGCCCGACCCGGTGCGTCACGCCGTCGATCTGGTACCTGACCTGGACCCACGCCCCGCCGGTCTTCGCGCTGCCCCAGGTGCCGACCCACCTCGACGACGGCGACGACGGGCACACCCTCGCGCATCCGCCGCTCGGGGCCGGTGTACCGGTCGACGGCGGCCACAATCCCGAGCACGACCAGCGCGGCCCCAGCGATCAGGAAGCCGAGTGCCACTCGCCGCATCGCCCGCCTCCGCTCCGCATCGTCCTCGCGCCGACCGGCTCCCAGAGACCGTGGTGGTCGTGCTCGCCCGGCACCAGCTGAGCGGCGGCATCCAAAACTGTCCCACCCGTGGGCCGCGGCACCGACGGCCGCGGCGAGCGCGGCGCCACCCGCGGTCAGGGCGAGCACTTGACGGCCTATGGCGCGGCGCTGCGGGAGTGCGGCGGCGGGTTCCAGGGCGGTGACGGTCCGCGACGTGGGGATGGAGATGGCGTTGCGCGGGGCGTAGAAGCCCATGACGGCGAAGTACAGCAGCCGCATCCCGATGCTGTAGGCGGCAACGCCGGCCACGCCGGAGCGGCTCACCTCGGCGATGAGTACGAGGGCGCCGGTCCTGCGGACGAGGAAGCCCCTGTGGGGTGTCTTTACTTCGCTTCGGTGCCTGAGCTGGGCTTCTATGCGGCTCGTTCGTACTCGTTGATGAGGCCGCCGAGGATCGGTCGG
>NZ_JBEZDS010000126.1:0-5807 GCF_040648435.1 Dactylosporangium sp. NPDC049140
ACGCCGTGCTCCCGGCCGTGCGGGGTGAGCAGGCGGCGTATGTCATCTATACCTCTGGGTCGACGGGTGTGCCGAAGGGCGTCGTCGTGCCGCACGTCGGTGTGCTCAACCTGGCTGTGCAGATCGCGCCGAAGCTGGGTCGTGTGGCGTTGCAGTTCGCGTCGTTCTCGTTCGACGCTGCCGTGATCGATGTGGCTGGTGTGCTCACGGTCGGTGGAACGCTCGTGATGGCGTCGGCGGTGGAGCGTGCCGAACCGCGTGCACTTGCGGCGTTGATCCGCTCGGCGGGTGTCACAGCGGCCAGCGTTGTGCCGTCGCTGCTGTCCCAGCTGGATCCGGCGGAAGTGCCCGGCGTCGGGTCGTGGATCGTCGGCTCGGAACGGGTCAGTGGTGCGTTGGCGCGGTCGTGGTCGGTGGGGGCGCGGGTGTTCAACGCGTACGGCCCGACTGAGGTGTCCGTGCTCGCGACCACGATGGTCTGTACGCCGGATGACGGTGGTGACCCGCCGATCGGTGGGCCGTTGGGCAATGTGCAGGTGCACGTGTTGGACCACAGTCTCCGTGCTGTCCCGGTTGGTGTACCGGGAGAGATCTACATCGGTGGTGTGGGTCTGGCGCGGGGGTATGTGGGTCGCCCGGAGTTGACGGCGGAGCGGTTTGTGGCCGGGCCGGGCGGGTCGCGGTTGTATCGGTCTGGTGATGTTGCGCGGTGGCGTGCTGATGGGGTGTTGGAGTTCGTCGGTCGTGCCGATGATCAGGTGAAGGTGCGTGGGTTCCGGGTGGAGCCGGGCGAGGTGGAGGCCACGCTGCGTGCTGCGTCGAGTGTCGCGGATGCGGTGGTGGTGGCCGAGGACGGGCGCCTGGTCGCGTATGTGGTGCCGGCCGGGAACGAGTCGTTGTCTGTTGAGGCGTTGCGGGTGTGGGTGGGGGCTCGGCTGCCGGAGTACATGGTGCCGGGAGTGTTCGTTGAGCTGGCGGCCTTGCCGCGGAACGCCAACGGGAAGGTGGACCGGAAGGCGCTGGACGGGGTGCAGCTGCCGGTCGGGGTCTCGTTTGTCGCGCCCGCCGGTCCTGTGCAGGAGGTGCTCGCCGGGATCTGGACCACGCTGCTCGGGGTTGAGCGCATCGGTGTGCACGATGACTTCTTCTCGCTCGGTGGGCATTCGCTGCTCGCCACGCAGGTGTTGTCTCGCGTGCGGGTCGCGTTCGGGGTCGAGGTGCCCGTCGAGGCACTGTTCGATGCACCCACCATCGGTGGGCTGGCGACGGCTATCGCGGCCGCCACTCCGGGGTTGACAGCGCCGCCGGTCGCGCCGGTTGGGCGGGACGTGCCGTTGCCGTTGTCGTTTGCACAGCAGCGGTTGTGGTTCCTGGCGCAGCTCGAGCCCGACTCGGTCGAGTACAACATGCCGGTCTTCATTCCGGTGCCGGGCGACGTTGATGTGGCCGGGCTGGCTGGGGCGTTGCGGCGGCTGGTGGAGCGGCACGAGGTACTGCGGACGCGGCTGGTGGCCGGGGCCGACGGCGTGCCTTATCAGGTGATTGAGCCGGCCCGGGACTTCGATCTGCCGATCGTCGCCAAGTCGGTCGAGGAGTGGCTGGCGGCCGACGCGCTCGTGCCGTTCGACCTGGCCGCGGCGCCGCCGTTGCGGGCCACGCTGCTGCGCGTCGCGCCCGGCGAGCACGTGCTGGCGCTCGCGATGCATCACGTGGCCGGCGACGAATGGTCGGACCGGATCCTGCGCGGCGAGCTGGCGGAGCTGTGCGCCGGGACCGTGCTCGACCCGTTGCCCGTGCAGTACGCGGACTTCGCCGTGTGGCAGCGCACGTGGCTGGCCGGGGCGGTGCTGGAGGAGCAGGTCGGGTACTGGCGGCGGCGGTTGGCGGGTGCGCCCGTGCTGGATCTGCCGACCGATCATCCGCGGCCGGCGGTCCGTTCGTCGGAGGGCGCGGTCATCGACTTCGCGATCCCCGACGACGTGGCGGCGGCACTGCGCACGGTGTCCCGCGGCTCGGGCGCGTCGATGTTCATGACGCTCTTCAGTGCGTACGTCATGCTGCTCAACCGCTGGTCCGGCCAGGACGACATCACCGTCGGCACCCCGATCGCGAACCGGAACCGGGCCGAGATCGAGGGCCTGATCGGCTACTTCATCAACACGCTGGTACTCCGCACGGACCTGTCCGGCGACCCGACCTTCACCGAACTGCTCGGCCGTGTGCGGACCGAAACCCTCGCCGGCTACGCGCACCAGGACGTGCCGTTCGAGCGCCTGGTGGATGAGCTGGTCACGGACCGGGACCGCTCCCGGACGCCACTGTTCCAGGCCCTGTTCAACTACGTCACCGCCGAGGAGACAGCGGACGACTCCCCGGACGACGAATTCGGCCAGGCCCGCGATGTGCAGGTGAAGTTCGACCTGCGCCTGATCGTGTCCGAGCACGGCACGGGCCTGGAGGGCGCGTTCCACTACGCGACCAGACTGTTCGACGAGCCGACCATCCGCCGGATGATCACCCACTTCCAGCAGCTCATGTCGGCGGTGGCCCGGGACGCGAGCATCCGACTGTCGCAAGTGGACCTCGAGGCTGCTGAGCTGAGCGACTGGAACGACACGGCGGCCGATCTACCCCCTGTGTCGGGCATCCATGAGCTGGTCCGGCCGTCGGATGCGATCGCGGTGGTTTCGGGTGGTGAGTCGTGGACGTTCGCCGAGGTCGTGAGCCGTTCGAACCGTCTGGCGCATTTGCTGCGGTCGGTGGGTGTGGGCCCGGAGTCGGTGGTCGGTCTGGCTACCGATGCGGGTGCCGACTTCGTGGTCGCGGTCCTGGCCGTGTGGGCGGCGGGCGGTGCCTATGTGACGTTGGATGGTTCTCAGCCGGCGCAGCGGTCGGCGTTCATGTTGGCTGAGGCGGGTGTGTCGGTTCTGGTCGGCACGGCGGACAGGATCGGTGACCTCCCAGTCGGCCGGTTGCGGACCGTGCTGTTGGACGATCCGCTGCTGCAGGTCATGCCGGACACCGTGCTGGGCACGGCGGTGTCGCATCTGGACCGGGTCGCGTACGTGATGTTCACCTCCGGCTCCACCGGCCGTCCCAAAGCCGTGCAGGTAACCCATCGGGGATTGTTGAACTATGTCACCGGTGTGCCGTCCCGGTTGGGGATCGGTGAGCCGGGCCGGTCCTACGCACTGTTGCAGCCCCCGACCACCGACTTCGGCAACACGATGCTGTTCACCGCATTGACGACCGGTGGGTGTCTGCATTTCGTGGACCCGGCGATCGTCACCGACCCGGACCTGGTCGACGCCTACCTGACTGAGCATGCGATCGACTACGTGAAGATCGTCCCGTCGCACCTGATGGGTCTGGGAGTCTCCCGGGTCCGGCCGGCCCGGGCATTGATCCTCGGTGGTGAGGCCACCCCCGTCGAGGTGGCTCGCGAGCTGGCTGGTCGTGCCGCGAACCATTACGGGCCGACGGAGACGACGGTTGGTGTGGCGACCGTGCGGCTCACGGATGAGGTGTTGCACGGTGCGGTGGTGCCGATCGGTGCACCACTGCCCAACATCCGGCTGCATGTGCTGGACCGGTCGTTGCGGCCGGTGCCGGTTGGTGTGCGGGGTGAGTTGTATGTGGGTGGTGCGGGGTTGGCCCGTGGGTATCGGGGCCGGCCGGAGCTGACCGCGGAACGGTTCGTTGCTGCCGAGGGCGGGTTGCGGCTGTATCGGACCGGGGACGTTGTCGTGCGTCGTCCCGACGGGCTGATTGCGTTCCTGGGCCGTGTGGATGATCAGGTGAAGGTTCGTGGGTATCGGATCGAGCCCGGCGAGGTCCGGGCGGCGCTGCTCGCGCATCCAGCTGTCACGGGCGCGGTTGTGGTTGCTGATGGGCAGCGGCTGGTCGGGTATCTGGTGCCCTCTGATGAGATGCCGTCGGTTGGCTCTCTACGGGCGTTCCTGGCTGGCCGGCTGCCGGAGCACATGATCCCGGCCGTGTTCGTTGAGCTCACCGCCATTCCGCTCACCGCCAACGGGAAGCTCGACCGGGCGGCGCTGCCTGCACCCGATCAGAGCCGGCCTGAGCTTGCGGGTGGGTTTGTCGCACCGGCCACACCCGCCGAGGAGTTGCTGGCCGGGGTCTGGGGCGAGGTGCTCGGGGTTGACCGTGTCGGGGTGCACGACAACTTCTTCGAGCTCGGCGGGCACTCGCTGCTCGCCACCCAGGTCGTGTCCCGTGTCCGGGCCGTGTTCGGGGTGGAGCTGCCCGTTGCGGCATTGTTCGACGAACCTACGATTGCCGGGCTTGCCGTTGCGGTCGAGGGGGCCTCGCCCGGTACGAATGTGGCGCCCATTGTGCCGGTGAGCCGGGATGAGCCGTTGCCGTTGTCGTTTGCGCAGCAGCGGCTGTGGTTCCTGGCGCAGCTCGAGCCGGACTCGATCGAGTACCACACGCCGGTCGCGCTGCGGCTGCCCGGGGAGCTCGACGCCACCGCGCTGCAGGCGGCGCTCGGTGGGCTCGTCGCCCGGCACGAGGTACTGCGCACGCGGCTCGTGGCGGACTCGGATGGGGTACCGCGTCAGGTTGTTGATCCGGCCACGGCGTTCGATCTGCCGTTCGTGGATCTCTCCGGCGCGGCCGATCCGGTGGCCGCGGCCGAAGCCTGGCTGGCCGCCGACCGGCGTGTCGCATTCGACATGGCCGCCGGGCCGCTGTTCCGGGCCACGTTGCTGCGGATCAGGGCCGACGAGCACGTACTGGCGATCGCCAAGCACCACGTCGTCAGCGACGAGTGGTCGGCCGACATCCTGCGCCGGGAGCTCGCCGCGCTGTACGCGGGGGCCGAGCTCGACCCGTTGCCCGTGCAGTACGCGGACTTCGCCGTCTGGCAGCGGCAGTGGCTCACCGGTGAGGTTCTCGACGCGCAGCTCGGCTTCTGGCGCGCGCGGCTCGCCGACGCGCCCGTGCTCGAACTGCCGGCCGACCGGCCCCGGCCGTCCGTGCGTTCCGCCGCCGGTACCCGGGTCGAGTTCCAGCTCCCGGCCGAACTCGTCGACGGGCTGCGCGAGGTGGCGCGAGCGGCGGGCGTCTCGATGTTCATGACGGTGTTCGGCGTGCTCACGGTGCTGCTCGGCCGGTACTCCGGCCAGGACGACATCGTCGTCGGCACCCCCATCGCCAACCGTAACCGGGCCGAGACCGAGGGGCTCATCGGGTTCTTCGTCAACACCCTCGCCCTGCGCACCGACCTGTCGGGCGACCCGACGTTCACGGAACTGCTGGGCCGGGTGCGGGCCGAGACGCTTGCCGCGTACGCGCACCAGGACGTGCCGTTCGAGCAGCTCGTCGACGAGCTCGGGGTCGAGCGGCACCGCTCGCGCAGCCCGATCTTCCAGGTGCTCTTCAACTACTTCACCGACACCGGCACGCCGTCCGACACGCTCACCGTCGCCGAGGACGGCGCCGACGAGTACGTCATCGGCGGCGTCGACCTCCGCTTCATCCTCGCCGAGCAGGACGGCGGTCTGGCCGGCACGGTCGAGTACAGCACCGCATTGTTCGATCGTGAGCGGATGCAGCGTCTGGCTGCGCATTTCGCCGAGCTGGCGTCGGCGGTCGTGCAGGACTCGGACGTTCGGTTGTCGAGTGTTGTGCTGCTGACGGGTGCGGAGCGGTCGGCGGTGGCGCAGTGGGCGGAGAGTGCGGCGGATCTTGCGCGGGTGGAGTTGTTGCCGGATCTGGTGGCGGGTTGGGTGGCGGCTACGCCGGATGCGGAGGCGGTCCGGTGTGGTGATGAGGTTGTGACG
>NZ_JBEZDS010000127.1:0-5681 GCF_040648435.1 Dactylosporangium sp. NPDC049140
CGATGGCCGTGGCCGCGGTCGGCCGCCCGGCACACGAAGCCAGGGCACGGTCGGCCACCCTGCCTCGAGCGCGGGGTCCGCGGCCCTGCCGACTGTCGGCAATCTGGGGTCAACCACATCTGCCAACCGACGCCCTGGGTGGCGTCTGGATATGCCGGCAGCCTGGAGGAAAGCCCCGCCTGGCGGCGTGCCGGACGTGGGCAGGAGCTTCGAGAGGAGGAGGGACTCATGTGACGAAACAGCGACCGCTTCGCAGCGTCAACGGGGACCGGGCGCTGACGTCTGTCGCGCCTGTCTCGCCGAGCCTGCGGCCGGCGGCTGCTCCGCGCGGTGGCAGCCGATCCCGGACGCCGCACGGCGCATTCAAGCAACAGACACACGGAAATGCCCACTGGAGGAAGGTCCCAATGAGTCACGCGATCGCCACCGCCGACGAGCGGATGGCCAGCGACCCAACCGCAGCCCAGTGCCGTCATGCACAGCATCGGCATCGACCGAGCCGAGGGGGTACCAGTCGTGCGAACCGCCAGGCAGATCCTTGCCGACGCGCACACCGTCGCTGTGGTGGGCGCCTCCACAGATCCGGCCAACCCGGCCCACTGGGTCCCGAGGATGCTGCAGGAGCGGTACCCGCGCCGTGCCCGGTCGTTGGTCGCACGGCCCCGCTCGGCGGTCTTCCGGTCGATGCCCTCCAGTCGCATGGCCTGCTGGACCCGGCCGGCCCGGGGACCGGTCAGTTTCACGTGCAGCGCCCTGGGAACCTGCCGGAGTGCTAACACGACGCCGCCGTGCACGGTCGCCAGGAATGCTTCGGTCTCGGACCGGTGCCGGGCCTCCTCGAGTTCGATGTCGGACATCGGCGTGCCGTCGATGCCGGTGACCCGCGCTAGGCCGTCGAGGTAGCGGCGCAACGCGCCGTGGTCGCGCTGCGGGCCGTCCGGGTCGAGGTCCGCGACCGACGCCTCGGGCGCTCGCAGTTGTACTCGCCGTCGGCAGCTACCCCGGATCAGGGCACAACACCTGCGCGCCGCCGCGCATGGCAATGCATCGAGCACACCTCCCCGCGTGGCAGCCGGCCGCGGGCGCGAACCCGCGCCATCCGCCGTCGGCCGGTAGCGTACGTAAGCATCTGCACCGCATGCGACGACCACGTGTTGGAGGCGCTGCTCGTCGCGGCGCCGCGACAACCTCGTCGAGGAAGGCCACGATCGTGACTGCCGACTCGGTCAACATCTCCGACGTCACCATGCCGGCGGCCTTCTTCGGCCACGGCAACCCGATGAACGCACTCGAGGTCAACCGCTACACCGCGGCCTGGAAGGCCTTCGGCGAGACCACTGCCCGGCCACGGGCGCTCCTGGTGGTCAGCGCACATTGGTACATCAACGCCACCGCCGTCACCGCCATGCCGAGACCGCGTACCATCCACGACTTCTACGGCTTCCCCCGGGCGCTGTTCGACGTGCAGTACCCCGCGCCCGGGCTACCGGAGATGGCGGCGGAGGTCAGCGACGTCGTCCACCCGACCTGGGTCGGAGCGGACGTCGACAGCTGGGGCATCGACCACGGGACCTGGTCGGTGCTCGTGCACGCCTTCCCCGACGCCTCCATCCCGGTCGTGCAGCTCAGTATCAACGCGAACAAGTCCCTGGACTACCACCTGGACCTGGGCGCGAAGCTGGCGCCGCTACGCCAACGGGGCGTGCTCATCATCGCCAGCGGCAATGTGGTGCACAACCTGGGTGGCATGGACTGGAACCTCGCCGACGCCGGCTACGACTGGGCGCAGCGCTTCGACGAGGACGCCAAAACGCGGATGCTCACCGATCCGACCGAGTTGGCGACCCTCGACGCGCACCGCGACTTCGACCGCGCGGTGCCCACGCCGGACCATTTCATCCCCGCCCTGTACCTCGCCGGCCTCGCCGGAGCCGCCGACGCGCCGGACACCCAATCGCGCTGCCCGGCCACCGCGCAGATAGGCCGGGCAGCGCCGCGTCCCCGCGCGCCGGTGTTGTCCGGCGTCATCCGCTGGTGATTTGCGTGGCACCCTGCGAGTCGCTGGCGATTTCGACCTTTCGCGGCTTGGCCTGCTCGGCCACCGGGACGCGGATCGTGAGCACTCCGCCGTTGTAGCTGGCCTCCAACCGTTCGGTGTCCAGGCTCTCCCCGAGCACCATCTGCCGCGTGTACACCCCTGTCGGCCGTTCGTTGATCACCAGGTCCGCGCCGTCCGTCTGTGGGAGACGCCGCTCAGCGCGCACCGTCAACTCGTTGCGCTCCACCGTCAGGTCGATGCTGGCCGGGTCCACCCCGGGCAGATCGAACTGCACCAGGAACTCGTTGCCGCTGCGCCACGCATCCATCGGCATGACTGAAGGCCGTGCCAAGGTGCCAGACAGCTCTTGAACGATCCGGTCGATCTGCTGGAACGGATCCGCGCGCAAGAGCATGGCCATCTCCGCCACCCCATTCCCCTGGTCGGTCACGTCGTTGTCGGGATCGGCACTACCCCGGCGTTGCGGGCCCAACCCCCGCCACCGCACCTCCGTGGGGCTCGCACCCCGGCTTGCCGACGACCGGCAACCACGAGCGACGCAGCTTACCGGCGTGCGCCCGTGCGATCGGGCCCTGTTTGTCGGATCGCTGGAGATTCGCGCCGGGCCGGACCTGCCAGGAGGCGATGATGGCCAGCCCAGTGACAACGAGGCCGGTCGTGGCTGCCGACCCGCCGGCGTGCTTGCCACGACCGGGGCAACCCGGCCCGGCGCGGGCCGCGGCATTCGGCGGCTGAACCTCGACCGGTCCGCTACCGCCTCGTCCGGGGGGCGGTCGTTGACCAGCCCGCGTGCGCCCAGCAGAAGGGACGAACCCCGTGCCCACCTCGACTCGTGAACCCGAGCGGAGCGGACGTGTCGACGTCCCGATCACCGATGGCGCCGCCCGCGTCTCGGGTACACCGCCCCGCATCCACGCCACGACGAGACCCGCAGCGGTCGCCGTCGACCTCGGCAGCGGCCGTACCCGGATCTGGGCGTCCGGGCAGCCCGTCCTCAGCGCCCCGACGTTCAGCGACAGCCTGATGAACCCCAGCCGGCTCGTGCACCGCGGACGCATCGCCGACCCTGCCGGGTACGAACGCCTGCTGACCCGGCTGCTGCGCCGCTACCACCGGCCACTGCCCGCCGGAGCCGTCGTCGTGGCCTGCCGGCCGGTGCTGGCCACCGCCGACGACGAGGCCGCCGTGCGGCGGCTGCTCACCGCGGTCTTCGCCCCGTCGAGGCTGCTGTTCATCGACAGTATCCGGGCGGCAGCGATCGGCGTCGGCGCAACGCCCGGCGTGCTCCTCGTCGCCGACGTGGGTGCGCAGCTGACCGAGGTTGCTGTCCTCACCGGCGGCGGCGTGGCTGCCGCCCGCCGCGCCGACATCGGTGTCGCCGATCTGATCCGACCCACGGAGCTCGATCCGATCGTCCACACGATCATCGACCTCGTCGACGACCTGCGCCGCGACCCGCGTTGCCAGGACGTCACCGACGCCATGACCCGCCGTGGACTGCTGCTCGTCGGCGGCGCTGCGGGCCCGCAGCTCGCGGCCCGCGCGGCCGGCGCAATGGGTATGGCCGCGCGGGCCGCGACCCGGCCGCGCATCGTCGCCGTGCGTGGTGCCGGCCTGGCCGCTCTGGCGGCGCTGCGCCGCGCCGCGATGACCGCCACCTGAGCCTGTAACGACGCGTCTGCGACGGGCTGTCGCCACGACATTCCCGTCGAAGGCCTGGGGACCCTGCCGCGGGCCCGCCGCTTGCGTTACGTGTCAGCGGACCGGCGGCACCTGAGCGGATGGGGTGATCATCGGTCGAAGCGAAGCATCCGCTCCGGCACGCTGCTGTCGGTGTGGCAGCCGGTGAACTCGACCCGGTTCGCTGTGGCATCCCGACATGAGGTTGTACGGCGGGATGCTGCAGTGCCGCGCGGGGTCGATCGCTGGCGGCGGGATGATCCTGGCATGGTTAGAACACCGACCAGCCGGTCAGGGTGGTGAACGCGTCCAGGGCCGCCCGCCCGGCGCACGAGTTGCCGCACTCGTCGAGCCCCGGACCCCAGACGGCCAGGGTGCAGCGGTTGGGCACGACGGCCAGGATGCCGCCGCCGACGCCGCTCTTGGCGGGCAGCCCGACCCGGTAGGCGAACTCGCCGGCGCTGTCGTAGGTGCCGCAGGTGAGCATGGTGGCGTTTAGTCGTTTGGCGTCGCTGCGCGACAGCAGCCGGCTGCCGCCGGTGCGCAGCCCGTGGCGGGCGAGGAAGCCGGCGGCCCGGGCGAGGTCGCCGCAGTTCATCGCGATGGCGCATTGGGCGGTGTACTGGTCCAGGACGGCGTCGACCGGGTTGGTCAGGTTGCCGTAGCTGGCCACCAGGTGCGCCAGGGCGGCGTTGCGGTGGCGGTGTCCGGCCTCCGACTTGGCCACCTGCTCGTCGATGGTGACCGCGGGGTTGCCGGCCTCGGCGCGTAGCAGGTCGAGCACGGCTAGGCTGGGGTCACCGGTCAGGGTGAGAAGCTCGTCGACCACGACCAGGGCGCCGGCGTTGACGAACGGGTTTCGCGGCACGCCCCGGTCCTGCTCCAACTGGTGCAGCGAGTTAAATGGGCTGCCGGACGGTTCGCGCCCGATGCGCCGCCAGATCGCGTCGCTGTCGTGGCCGAGCACCAGGGCGAGTGAGAACACTTTGGATACGCTCTGGATGGAGAACGCGGTCTGCCAGTCACCGGCGCCGTACACCGCACCGTCCGGTGCCGCGAGGGCCAGCCCGAAGCGGCGCGGATCCACGCCGGCCAGCCCCGGGATGTAGTCGGCCACCCGGCCGCATCCGATCAGCGGCGCGATCTTCGCGTGGACGGCATCGACGATCTGCTGGTACTGCACGTGTCTGCCCTTTCGCCGGAACCGAGCCCGTCCGGACGTCGACCGGTACAGGGCAGCCTGGTGCTTCGCCGGCGGGCCGCCCTGGTAGTGGCTTTGCCATCCACCCTGCCGCGCCGAAGCGGCGCGTGTCACCGGGCGCGGCCGGCGAACTGCGGGGCGCCGGCATTGCCGATCCTCGGAAGGTGATACCGCCGTCCGGCGACGATGCGTGACCGGCGGCCTGCGCGCAGAATCTTGGTCGCCGCCGGCACCCGTCGTTGCCGGTGTGCCCGATACGCCTCGGCATCGCCGGCGTCAGCCAGGGGCTGGCAGTTGCTCCTGTGGCCAGTTGAGGGCCTGGGCGCCGAGGACCGCCGCCTGCAGGGTGAACCGGTGTTTCGGGTCGGTCGGGTTGTAGCCGGTCAGCGCGTTGATCCGGTCGAGGCGATAGGTGACGGTGCGTACCGACACGTGCAGCCGTTTCGCCGACTCGGTGGCCACCCCGCCGGTGTCGAGGTACGCCTGCAGGGTGGCCAGCAGCGGCCCGGCACCGCCGCGGGCCTGCGCGAGTGGGCTGAGCACGGCATGGACGAGGTCGACGATGGCGGGCTGGTCGCGCAGGACCACCCGGTAGACCAGCAGGTCGTGGGCGTTGACGACCGGGGTCTCCACCTGCAGCCGCCCGGCCATGGTCAGCGCTTCGCGGGCCTCCTCGTACGAGCGGGCGATGCCGTACAACCCTGGATGCCCCCGGCCGACCGCGACCCGCCACGGCCGTCC
>NZ_JBEZDS010000128.1:0-5378 GCF_040648435.1 Dactylosporangium sp. NPDC049140
GCGTCAACCGGCTGGATCTCGCCGAGCGGGCTGTCCAACACCACCTCAGCGCCACTATCGGCCAGAATGTACGACAGACGTTCCGCCGGCAGGTCAGGGTCCAACGGCAGATACGTGCCACCGGCCTGCCACACCGCAAGCGCCGCCACCGCAAAGTCCGGGCCGCGATCCAACCGCAGACCAACAATCGACTCAGGACCCACACCCTGGGCCGTCAACCGTGCCGCCAGACCCGCCGCACGGCGCCACAACTCCCGATAGCTCAGCGACTGCACAGCCACCACATCCGGCGTCGCCGCCGCACGGGCCGCGACCAGCTCGTGCACAGCACCAGACCACGGCACAACCGGACCACCCGACGACCAGGTCGCCAGCGTCTCGGACTCGGCCGGCGTCAGCAGCGGCACCTGCGACAGACGACGTCCAGCATCGCCCGCCACCGCCGCCAACACCTGCTGGAAGTGCCCGATCAACCGTACGATCCGGGCATCGTCGAACAACGCCGTGCTGTACTGCACCGCACCAACCAGCCCGGAACCGGACTCGCGCAGAACAAGCGAAAGGTCGAACCGCACCGCCATCGGCGCAGGCTCGGTCACGCCCTCGACCGCGGCTCGCTCGCCATCCCCGGCGACGTAGTTGAACAGCACCTGGAACAGCGGCGTCCGGGAGCGGTCCCGGTCGACGCCGAGCTCGTCTACGAGCTGCTCGAAGGGCACGTCCTGGTTCGCGTACGCGGCGAGGGTTTCGTTCCGCACCCGGCCCAGCAGCTCGGCGAACGTCGGGTCACCGGACAGGTCCGTGCGGAGTACCAGCGTGTTGACGAAGAAGCCGATCAGGCCCTCGATCTCGGCCCGGTTACGGTTGGCGATCGGTGTGCCGACGACGATGTCATCCTGGCCGGTGTACCGCCCGAGGAGGAGCGTGAAGGCGCCGAAGACCGTCATGAACATTGAGGCGGCGGCGGTACGCGAGGCCGCTCGCAGGCCCGCGACGACCTCGTCGGGCACGGCGAACCGCACGACCGCGCCCGCGCTGGAGCGCTGGGCCGGCCGCGGGCGGTCGGCGGGGAGTTCGAGCACAGGGGCGCCGGCCAGTCGCTCCCGCCAGTAGCCGAGCTGCTGGTCGAGGACCGTGCCGGTGAGCCAGGCACGCTGCCAGACGGCGAAGTCCGCGTACTGCACCGGCAGCGGCGCCAGCTCATCGCCGGCGTACAACGCCTCGAGCTCCCGTCGCAGTACGCCCTCAGACCACTCGTCCCCCACGACGTGGTGCATGGTCAGCGCCAGGACGTGCTCGTCCGCCGCGAGCCGCAGCAGTGCCGCCCGCAGGAGCGGCCCGGTGGCCAGGTCGAACGGCACGGCCGCCTGGGCGTCGATCCACGTCCGTGCGGCGCTGTGCGGATGGTCCGCATCCGAAAGGTCAACGACCCGCACGTCGAACGGCACGGGCGGGTCGATCACCTGGTACGGCACCCCGTCCGCGTCAGCGACGAGCCGTGTCCGCAGTACCTCGTGCCGTGCGACCAACGCCGTGAGTGCTTCAGCCACCGCGGCCACCGACACGTCCCCGGCGAGCCGGATACGCGCCGGGGTGTTGTACTCCACCGAGTCCGGGTCGAACTGTGCGAGGAACCAGAGCCGCTGCTGTGCGAACGACAACGGCAACGCACGGTCCCGTGCGACCGGCACGATCGCCGGCGCCGACGAACCCGGCGCGGCGGCCTCGATCGCCGCGGCCAGCCCGGCCACCGTCGGCGCATCGAACAACGCCGCGACCGGAACCTCGACGCTGAACAGGCTCCGAATCCGTGACACAACCCGGGTGGCGAGCAGCGAGTGCCCGCCGAGCGCGAAGAAGTCGTCGAACAATCCCACGCGCGGCGCATCCAACAACTCGCCCCAGACACCGGCGAGAACCTCTTCCGCGGGCGTGCGAGGCGCGACATAGTCCCTGGTAGCCGCCGGCGCTTCCGGCGCAGGCAGAGCTTTCCGGTCGACCTTCCCGTTCGCGTTCAACGGCAGCGAGGTCATCTCCACGAACACGGCCGGCACCATGTAGTCCGGCAGCCGCTCCCGCAACCCGTCAACCGAGCACTGACCCACGACGTAAGCGACCAGCCGCGAACCGTCGGCGACCACCACGGCCGCCGACACACCCGCCTGATCACGGATCGCGGCCTCAACCTCGCCAAGCTCGATCCGGAACCCACGCACCTTCACCTGGAAATCCGCACGGCCCAGGAACTCCGGCCGGCCATCAGACCGCCACCGCACCAGGTCACCGGTCCGGTACAACCGTGCGCCGTCCCGGTCCGCGACGAACCGCTCGGCCGTCAACTCCGGACGACCCAGATACCCACGAGCCACCCCAGCACCACCGATGTACAACTCACCAACCACACCAGCCGGAACCTCACGCAACGACGCATCCAACACCAACCAGCGCGTCCCCGCGATCGGCGAACCCAACGTGACCGGCGCGCCGGCCGTAACCTCGTCAACCGCGGACCACACCGTCGTCTCAGTCGGGCCGTACATATTCCACACCGACCCAGCCCGCTGCACCAACGCCGCCGCCAACGACCCCGGCAGCGCCTCACCACCACACAACACCCGCAACCCCGCCGAACCCGCCCAGCCGTCCTCGACCAGCATCTGCCACGTCGCCGGCGTCGCCTGCAACACCGACACACCATGCTCGCCGATCAGCTCGGCCAGCCTGCGCGGCGCACGGACCTCATCCCGATCCGCAACCACCACCCGCGCACCCCGGATCAGCGGCAGCCACATCTCCAAACCAGCGATGTCGAACCCGAACGTCGTCACCGCCAACAACACGTCATCCGCAGACAGACCGGGACGGTCGGCCATCGCACCCAGGAACGACGCCAAGTTCCCGTGCGAAACCGTGACACCCTTCGGCCGGCCCGTCGACCCCGAGGTATAGATCACGTAAGCAGCCTGCGACGGAACAACCGGACGCGGAACGGCATCTACCAGCTCGACGTCGCCGAGCGGACTATCCAACACGACCTCGGCCCCGCTATCAGCCAAGATGTACGACAGCCGCTCCGCCGGCAGATCCGGATCCAACGGCAGATATGTGCCACCGGCCTGCCACACCGCCAACGCCGCCACCGCAAAGTCCGGCCCGCGCTCCAACCGCAGACCAACAATCGACTCAGCGCCCACACCCTGGGCCGTCAACCGTGCCGACAAACCCGCCGCACGGCGCCACAACTCCCGATACGTCAACGACTGCACAGCCACCGCATCCGGTGTCGCCACCGCACGGGCCGCCACCAGTTCGTGCACAGCACCAGACCACGGCACCACCGGGCCACCAGAAGACCAGGTCGCCAGCGTCTCGGACTCGACCGACGTCAGCAGCGGCACCTGCGACAGGCGAACGCCCGCATCCACGGCCACCGCCGCGAGCACCTGCCGGAGGTGGTCGATGAGCCGGACGATCCGGGCCTCGTCGAACAGCACGGTGCTGTACTGCACGGCGCCCACCAGCCCGGACGCCGTCTCGCGCAGCACGAGGGACAGGTCGTACTTCACGGGGAGTACGCGCGATCCCGTGTCGGCCATGGACCGCTCGTCGCCGTCGACCGTGGCGTAGTTGAACAGCACCTGGAACAGCGGCGTCCGGGAGCGGTCCCGGTCGACGCCGAGCTCGTCGACGAGCTGTTCGAACGGCACGTCCTGGTGCGCGTACGCGGCGAGGGCCTCGGCGCGGGCGCGTTCGAGCAGCTCGTCGAAGGTGGGGTCGCCGGACAGGTCGGTGCGCAGGACGAGCGTGTTGAGGAAGTACCCGATGAGGCCTTCGATTTCGGAGCGGTTCCGGTTGGCGACCGGTGTGCCGACGACGATGTCATCCTGGCCGGTGTACCTCCCCAGGAGGAGAGCGAACGCGGCCAGGGTGGTCATGAACATGGATGCGTCGCCGCCGCGGGTCAGCGCACGGAGGCCGGCGAACGTGTCGTCCGGGATCGCGAACCGCATGATGGCGCCGGCGCTGGAACGGTGGGCGGGGCGGGGGTGGTCGGTCGGCAGCTCGAGGGTGGGCGCGCCGTCGAGGCGGCGGCGCCAGTACGTCAGTTGCTCGTCGAGGACGTCGCCGGTGAGCCAGGCACGCTGCCAGGCGGCGAAGTCCGCGTACTGCACGGGCAGCGGGGCCAGCTCGGCGCCGGCATACAGCGCCTCGAGCTCCCGGCGCAGGATGCCGGCGGACCAGTCGTCGCTGACGGCGTGGTGCATGGCGAGCATCAGCGTGTGCTCGGCGGGCCCGAGCCGCACGAGGGCGGCCCGCAGGAGCGGACCGGTCGCGAGGTCGAACGGCACGGCCGCGTACTGTGCCATCCACTCGCCGGCTGCGGCGGCCGGGTCCGGCTCCCCGGACAGGTCGATGAGCGGCAGTTCGGTCGGGAGCGGCGGGTCGATGACCTGCCGCGGTACCCCGTCGGCGTCGGCCACGAGCCGGGTCCGCAGTACCTCGTGCCGTGCCCGGAGCGCATCGAGCGCCGCGGCCAGGGCGGCGATGTCGACGTCACCGAGCCGCATCCGGGCGGCGATGTTGTACTCGACGGAGTCGGGTTCGAGCTGTGCGAGGAACCACAACCGCTGCTGCGCGAACGACAACGGCAACGGCCGACCCCGATCCGCCGTCTCCATCACGCTCACCACCGCCGGCTGGGCCGCCTCGACGAACGCCGACAACCCGGCCACCGTCGGATTGTCGAACAGCACCGCCACCGGCACCTCAACCCCGAACAGCCCACGCACCCGCGACAACACCTGCGTCGCCAGCAGCGAATGCCCACCCAACGTGAAAAACGAGTCGAACACGCCGACCCGGTCCACCCCCAGTACGTCAACCCAAACCTGCGCCACACCGTGCTGCACGGCACCCACCGGCGCGACGAACTCCACCCCGGACGCAGCAACGACCGCGGCCCCGTCCACCGCAGGCAACGCCGCCCGGTCCACCTTCCCGTTCCGAGTCACAGGCAGTTCCAGCAGCTCAACAAAGATCCCGGGCACCATGTACTCCGGCAGCCGCTGCCCAGCCCACGCCCGCAACACCTCAACCGCCGGCACACCCACCGCAACATCCGCCGGGACGACATACGCCACCAACCGCTGCTCATCCGCAACCACCACCACATCACCAACACCGGGATGCGACCGGACCGCGGCCTCAACCTCACCAGGCTCAATCCGGAACCCACGAACCTTCACCTGCGCATCAGCACGGCCCACAAACTCCAGACGCCCATCCGCCTGCCACCGCACCACATCCCCGGTCCGATACCACCGCCCACCATCCGGCCCAGCCACAAACCGTTCCGCCGTCAACTCCGGCCGCCCCCG
>NZ_JBEZDS010000129.1:0-2500 GCF_040648435.1 Dactylosporangium sp. NPDC049140
GTCCGGCGGCGTCCTACTCTCCCACACTCTCTCGGGTGCAGTACCATCGGCGCTGGAGGGCTTAGCTTCCGGGTTCGGAATGGGACCGGGCGTTTCCCCTCCGCTATGGCCGCCGTAACACTATGAACCTGTCAACCCCGCACACCCACCAACCACAGTCGGCAGGGTGCGTCCAGGTGTTGGTTCAGAATCACACAGTGGATGCAAGATCTTACATGCTTGATATGTAGGTCAAGTCCTCGGCCTATTAGTACCGGTCAGCTCAAACCTGTTACCAGGCTTCCACTTCCGGCCTATCAACCCAGTGGTCTCGCTGGGGGCCTTAACCCTCTAGGGGTGGGATACCTCATCTCGAAGCGAGCTTCCCGCTTAGATGCTTTCAGCGGTTATCCCTTCCGAACGTAGCCAACCAGCCGTGCTCTTGGCAGAACAACTGGCACACCAGAGGTTCGTCCGTCCCGGTCCTCTCGTACTAGGGACAGCCCTTCTCAAGTATCCTACGCGCGCGGCGGATAGGGACCGAACTGTCTCACGACGTTCTAAACCCAGCTCGCGTACCGCTTTAATGGGCGAACAG
Organism: Dactylosporangium sp. NPDC049140; assembly: GCF_040648435.1. NCBI lineage: Bacteria > Bacillati > Actinomycetota > Actinomycetes > Micromonosporales > Micromonosporaceae > Dactylosporangium > Dactylosporangium sp. NPDC049140. Next base: position 578 of record NZ_JBEZDS010000129.1, read on the forward strand.
CCCAACCCTTGGGACCTACTCCAGCCCCAGGATGCGACGAGCCGACATCGAGGTGCCAAACCATCCCGTCGATATGGACTCTTGGGGAAGATCAGCCTGTTATCCCCGGGGTACCTTTTATCCGTTGAGCGACACCGCTTCCACCTGCCAGTGCCGGATCACTAGTCCCGACTTTCGTCCCTGCTCGACCTGTCAGTCTCGCAGTCAAGCCCCCTTGTGCACTTGCACTCAACACCTGATTGCCAACCAGGCTGAGGGAACCTTTGGGCGCCTCCGTTACATTTTAGGAGGCAACCGCCCCAGTTAAACTACCCACCAGACACTGTCCCTGAACCGGCTCACGGTCCAAGGTTAGATACCCAAATCCAACAGAGTGGTATTTCAAGCTTGCCTCCACCCCCACTGGCGTGAGGACTTCGTCGGCTCCCACCTATCCTACACAATCGAATTCGAGTACCAATGTCAAGCTATAGTGAAGGTCCCGGGGTCTTTCCGTCCTGCCGCGCGTAACGAGCATCTTTACTCGTAGTGCAATTTCGCCGGGCCTGTGGTTGAGACAGTGGGGAAGTCGTTACGCCATTCGTGCAGGTCGGAACTTACCCGACAAGGAATTTCGCTACCTTAGGATGGTTATAGTTACCACCGCCGTTTACTGGCGCTTAAGTTCTCCGCTTCGCCCCGAAGGACTAACAGGTCCCCTTAACGTTCCAGCACCGGGCAGGCGTCAGTCCATATACGTCGTCTTACGACTTAGCATGGACCTGTGTTTTTAGTAAACAGTCGCTTCCCCCTGGTCTCTGCGGCCACCAACCGCTCCACCAGCACGTGGTCTCACCATCGGTGGCCCCCCTTCTCCCGAAGTTACGGGGGCAATTTGCCGAGTTCCTTAACCACAGTTCGCCCGATCGCCTCGGTATTCTCTACCTGACCACCTGTGTCGGTTTGGGGTACGGGCCGCTCGAAACTCGCTAGAGGCTTTTCTCGGCAGCATGGGATCACTGACTTCGCCTGAACGGCTCCGCTTCACGTCTCACCCTCATGTGCTGCGGATTTGCCTACAGCACGGGCTACACGCTTGCCCCGGCACAACCACCGGCCGGGTCCAGCTACCCTCCTGCGTCACCCCATCGCTTGCCTACTACCACCCGAGTTCCCAAACGCCGGCCATCCCCCCGAAAGGTTCAGACCATTGTGAGGTTAGTACAAGCAGGTTCGGCATGGACGCTTCTACGCGGGTACGGGAATATCAACCCGTTGTCCATCGACTACGCCTCTCGGCCTCGCCTTAGGCCCCGACTCACCCAGGGCGGATTAGCCTGGCCCTGGAACCCTTGGTCATCCGGCGGCAGGGTTTCTCACCCTGCTTTCGCTACTCATGCCTGCATTCTCACTCGCGTCACCTCCACGGCTGGATCACTCCGCCGCTTCACCGGTGACACGACGCTCCCCTACCCATCCACGCACCTGGACCACGAAGGCCTGGTACACGCGTGAATGCCACAGCTTCGGCGGTGTGCTTGAGCCCCGCTACATTGTCGGCGCGGAACCACTTGACCAGTGAGCTATTACGCACTCTTTCAAGGGTGGCTGCTTCTAAGCCAACCTCCTGGTTGTCTATGCGACCCCACATCCTTTACCACTTAGCACACGCTTAGGGGCCTTAGCTGGTGATCTGGGCTGTTTCCCTCTCGACTACGAAGCTTATCCCCCGCAGTCTCACTGCCACGCTCTCACTTACCGGCATTCGGAGTTTGGTTGACTTCAGTAAGCTTGTAGGCCCCCTAGGCCATCCAGTGCTCTACCTCCGGCAAGAAACACGTGACGCTGCACCTAAATGCATTTCGGGGAGAACCAGCTATCACGGAGTTTGATTGGCCTTTCACCCCTAACCACAGGTCATCCCCCAACTTTTCAACGTTGGTG
>NZ_JBEZDS010000130.1:0-4881 GCF_040648435.1 Dactylosporangium sp. NPDC049140
CTCGCGCCGGGTTCGTACGTCTTCGCCGTGCAGTACGGCCATGCCGTGGGCGGCCGGGATCCGAGCCGGGACACCTACCACGCAACTGCCACCGCCGACGGCACCCGGGTCGAGGTGGGTGGCGGCTTCTGATGTCTCGGCGCCGCCGAGCAACCGCTTGGGCCCATGCACCGTGCCGTCGGGTCCGTTGCCACGCCCCACCGAGCACAGGCGATGAAAGCTGAGGGAACGCACGGCGGGTGTCCTAGTAGGAGCGGGGGCGATCGCGTCCAGCGCCACGGCGGCCGCCCAGAGCGGATCACGGCGCGCGGCGGCCCGCTCGGCGAGGACGGCGACCGCAGCGTCCCCGGCCGCCGGCCCCAGCCCGCCGAGCCCGACGTACGCCCAGCAGCGCAGGTCCCGCCCACCGCAGCGCGTCCAGGAGCAGCGGCGCCGCCGCCGGGCCCGCGCCGTCGACGAGCTCGCGCAGCTTCCCGTCCGGCGAATGCGGCGAGGGCGTGAACTCGCTGTCCCAGTGCCGTTCGCTCCAGAGCTCGAGGCGGAACTCGTCGAACAGCCGCCGGGCCTCCTCCAGTCCGCTGCCGCTCACCCGGGCCAGAGTAGGTGACAACCATCCGGCGGGCGCGTCCGTGATGGATGGTATGAGGATGCGAGGCGGTCGGACGTGAACGCCGAACCCGCGAACGCCCCGGGTGCCACCGGACCACCCGGCGCGATGCCGCACGTCGAGGTCCGGTTCCCGGGGAGCCGGGACGAACAGTTTGCGGCGTTCGTGGCCGACGTGGGGCCGTACCTGCTCCGGGTCGCGCTGCTGCTGTCCGGCGACCGGAACCACGCCGAGGACCTGGTGCAGACGACGTTCGAACGCACCTACCGGTCCTGGGAGCGCGCCCGCGGCACCGACCCCCGTGCGTACGCCCGGCGGGTGCTGGTGAACCTGCGGATCGACCGCTGGCGCGGCGCCCGCCGGGAGGTGCTCGCCGCCCCGGACACGCTGCCGCAGCACGCGTCGCCGAGCCACGCCGACGCCGTGGACACCCGCAATGAGGTCGTCCGCGCGCTGGCCGAGCTTCCTCTGGTGCAACGGAAGGTGGTGGTACTGCGGCATCTGCTCGACCTGACCGAGGCCGAGACCGCCGGTGAGCTCGCCGTCTCGATCGGCACCGTCAAGTCCCACAACGCGCGGGCGCTGGCCCGGTTGCGCACCCTGCTCATGGAAGGGCGGCAGTGATGGACCCCACCCTCTCGCCCGGCGAGGCGGTCGTGGCGTACCTCCGCGCCCGCGCCCCGGGCCTGCCGGCCGCGCCGTTCGACCCGCGCGCCGTCACCGCGCGCGCACGCCGTGCGCTGCGCCGCCGGAACCGGCTACGCAACTCCGCCGTGTCGGTGGCCGGCGCGGGCCTGGCCTACCTCATGCTCGCGCTCGCCGGCCCGCTGCCCGTGCCCGGCGTCGGCCCGGTGAGCCTGCCCGGCAGCAACACCCTCCGAGCCGTGATCGCCGACTTCGTCCCCGGCGCACCGCCCGGACCCCGCCGGTGGCCGTCGGACGTGGACCGCCTGGAGAAGGAGGTCCTGCCCGTGATCGAGGAGCTCAGGGTCTTCTACTACGTGCCGGAATCGGACACGTGCCGCATCCTGGAGTACTCCCGCGGCCAGTTCGGCGACCCGGGCTGCTCGGACCTCATGGCGCTCGACCCCGAGGCACGGGCGGACTTCGACCGGGTGACCGCCGCCGTCAAGCGGTCCGGTGTGGCGGTCGAACGGATCTTCCGTAACGGCGGGATCTGCGTCCAGGTCCCGGACTCCTCCTGGCAGTACAACTATCAGTACGTCTACAAGCCCGGCCCCGACATGCCACCCGAGACGCGTTGGCCCGGCGAGCAGTGGACCCACATCCGCGGCGACTGGTGGTTCCACCGCGCCCACGACGACTGATGCCGTCAGGCCCGCCAGAGGCGGGGTGCTGGTCGGTACGCAACATCCGTGAGCTCATACCGGCGGATCACCGGTCGGATCATGCCCGACCCATGATCCTTGATGACACTGCCTAGGTGTCATGGGTTTGCGGTCGTGGTGCTGTGGCGGAAGAGCGCCCGGTATTCGTGGGGTGAGGCGCCGATGTGCCGGTGGAAGGCGGCCCGCACGGAGGAAGGTGCGCCGAGTCCGGTGAGGCGACCGATGTGTTCGACGGGCATGGTGGTCGTCTCCAGCAGTTCGCGGGCGCGGTCGATACGGGCGTCGGCCAGCCAGGCCATCGGTGAAGTGCCGGTCTCCTGGCGGAACCGGCGGATAAGGGTCCGCCGCGACATGTGGGCGTGGGTTGCGAGAACGTCGATGGTGAGTTCGTCGGCGAGGTTGTCGAGCATCCAGTTCTGCAGCGGGGTGAGGTGGTCTCCGGGAGCATGCGGCCCGTTCCGACACGGCGGCGCCGCCCTACTCGATCGGTGCCGAACTGCTGCGCCAACGACGGGCCGAGGCCGCGTAGACCGTGCCAGGAGTCACGACGTCGTGCGACGACGATCGCGGCAACGGGCAAACCGAGTTCGCGCATCGAGGCGGTCCGCGAGGTCGGTGTCGCCGCCGGCGAGCAGTACCGCCGTTGAGCAACACGGGGAGCGCCAGGGGCGGCACCGGGTACTCCTGCTCGGCCCGTAGCCGCAACACCCGGCGGCTGGCCGCCAGGATCGCCAACCCGGGGCAGCCGGCCAGCAACTGCTCCAGGTCGGGTGCCACCTCGGCGACCTGCTCCAGGCCATCGAGGACGAGCAGCCATGGGCGGTCGCCGAACTGTTCGACGAGGGCCGCCAGCCGCGCGGACTCGCCGCCCATTCCATCCCGTACGGCGTTGCTGAGGCGGGTCAGCGCCACCTCCGGGCGCGTCACGCCGGCGAAATCGGCAAACGCCAGGCCCGGATCGAAGCGGTCGCGCAGACGCTCACCCACCGTCACGGCCAGCCGTGTCTTGCCGATCCCCCCGGCCCGGTCAGCGTCACCAACCGCGCGCCCGCATCGACCAGGCCGACCACCGCCGCGATGGCGGGCTTCCCGGCCCACCAGCGACGTGGTGTCGACCGGCAGCCTGGCCGGCCCGGCCGCAGCCGGTGGCAGCGCCGGCTGACCGGCCGCGAACCGCTCACTGAGCAGCGCCGCGAGATCATCACGTACCAGCCGTCCGAGTTCGGCCGCGGTGTTGAACGTCCGGAACGAGCCGACGGCCTCGTTCATGAGGTGCTCCAGCAGCTCCGCCAGGCGCGGCTCACGATCGGGCGCAGGTTCCTTCACGTACAGCAGCCGGGGCATCCCCCGGGGTGAGCCGCAGCGCCGAGATCGCTCGTCGGACCGCCCGTCGCTCGTCCACCAGGTCGGTCAGGGTCGAGCTGACGAACACCCGCAGCCGCCGATCAGGCGTATGGATCCGCACGGCGATCACCCGTCCGGGGCCGGTCGGTCAGAGCCCGCCGGAGACGGTGATATCGCTGCCGGTGACGTACGACGCCGCCGGGGAGATCAGCCACGACACGGCGTCGGCGATCTCGTCGGGCCGGCCGGCGCGACCGAGCGGGCCGTTGGCGGCGGCTTCCTTCGCTCCTGGAGTTCCAGCCGCCATCTCCGTATCGATGACACCTGGCGACACGCTGTTGACCCGGATCCCTTCGGGGGCGACCTCGTGCGACAGGCCACGGCTGAAGGACACCATGGCGCCCTTGGTGGCCTCGTACGGCACGAATCCCTGGATGCCGGGAGGCGCCTGGGCGGCGATCGAGGCGATGTTCACGATCGAGCCGCCTGTGCCGCCGCGCGCGGTGGACATCGCCTGCACGGCGTGCTTGGCGCAGACCATAGGGCCCACGACGTTGGTCTGCATCAGGCGGGTCAGGTGCTGCGCGTCCTGCTCGTCGATACGGGCCTGGTCGCCGGCCGATCCGGCGTTGTTCACGAGCGCGGCCAGCGGCCCGATCTCCTGTCGTGCCCGGTCGAACAGGCCCGCGACGTCGGGCGGTGCCGTGACGTCCGCGCGCACGGCGATGGCCCGGCCACCCCGGCCGCGGATGTCCGAGACGACGGACTCGGCGCCGTCGGCGTCCGCGGCGTAGTTGACGACCACGCCGTACCCGTCGTCGGCCAGCTTCTGCGCGATCGCGGCGCCGATGCCCCGGCTCGCACCGGTCACGATCACCGCGCCCTTGGTCTGCGTCATGTGCTCGCCCTCCCGTCGTTGGATCTTGTTCCAGCCTTCCGCGGCGTCATGCCGTCACCCTCACCCGCTGTGGGCGTGGCAGGACGGGCCGGTTTCGCCCGACGCCGCGGGCTGTTCCGCCAGCCGTTGACCAAGAGCGATGCCGGCTACCGCACCATGTTCCTGCCCCAATTCGCCGTCAATATGCTGGCCCGACGGCAACTCAGCGCCGCACCGGACCCGGCCAGCCCGTCTTCCACGCCCGGACCGGGGCCTGGCTGTGGCCCAACAACGTCCGGCGCCAGTGGCGCGACGCTCGAGACCAGACCGGACTCGATTGGGTGACGCTCCAGACCTTCCGAAAAACCGTCACCACACTGCTAGACCGGGAAGCCAGCACCAAGGCCGCCTCCCAACAACTCGGCCACAGCCACGAAACCGTCACCGAAGAGCACTGCATCGTTAAAGCCAAACAAGCACCCGACGTCAGCCGCGCCTTGCAAACCCTCACAGGCTAACGGGGTCTGTCAAACTTCACGGCACCTCTGTGTCAAGCGGTCGGCGACAGCAAGGTTTCAACTGGTCGGCAGGTAGGTCTGTCAACTAAACGGCTCTGGCGCAAAGACGGTGGTGTCCGGGGCGATCGAGGTTCGCTGATCAGGATGCGGCAGGGTGTCAGCGGTGCGCTTCGATCTGATCAAGGT
>NZ_JBEZDS010000131.1:0-4520 GCF_040648435.1 Dactylosporangium sp. NPDC049140
GTGCAGTGGACAGCCGCTTGTGAGAGCCACCCGCCGATCACCTCGACCCAGCCTGGCCGGGCACAGGTCGTAGATCAAATTAGATAAGTAGCCGAGATGAGTGCGCTTGCTGCCCGGTGCGGGGCGATGGCTCGGCGGAGCCGGGTGCCGGCAGGCCGCCGCGCTGCGACCTGACGCGGCGAGGAGCGGCCGGTCCCGGTTCCAGCAGGGAGACACTGGGTCACGGAACGATAGACTTAAGTTCGTGCCCTGGGCGTACGCGATTTTCATGTTCGTGCTCTCGATTCTCGCGATCACACGATTCTGGGTTCCGGAGAGATGGCGCGGCCGTGAGCGCCGATACGCGGCGATCACGGCGGGAACCGGTGCAGTCTTCTTGGCGGCCGCGGTGCTCGGCTGGTTCGGCTGGCTCTTCACGTTGATGGGCGCCGGGATGTTGGTGTTGTCTGTCCTCGCGGTCACTCGTGTCTGGACGCCGCGAAGAGTTCGCGGATTCGAATTGCCCTTCGCGGTGCTGACGGTCGGGTTCGCAGTAGTTTTCATACCCGGCGGCGTGTACCTGCAGACCGACGATGAGATGCGCGGCGCGGTTCCGATCCTGCTGCTCACCGGCCTCGCCGTCATCGTCGCGGGCTGGGTCTTCGTGGCGCGCCGTGAGAGGCGACTGCGCCGGGAGAATGGCACCGGCCCGCTCCAGTGACGCTCTGCGGGTTCGGGGTGCGGCCGACGGGTTATCCGAGTCCCCTAGGACCCAACGGCTCGCACTAGAAGCCGCGATTCGGTCGACTACCGCGGGCGGTGCGAGCCTTTGCCATCGGCGATTCACCTGTGTCGCGCCTGGCCACACCGAACCGGGTCGATTCGGGAAGAGGCCACTCTGTCCGCGGACGCTTTTGCGGGTTCGAGCGATTGTTTGGACCAAATCTCGTTGCGAGCGTTGCGATCGGCGCGTTGGACACTTCGTTGATTACGATCGCCTGCATCGTCTTGACACCGGTCGTGTGAACGTTAACTCTGTGGCGGCGACCTCTGTGATGTCCTGGTCTACCGACTACAGACGCCAAGCTCTCATCCGCCTCGTGGTCGCGCTCACATTTCCCTGCCAGTCGCTTGTCGCTGCAGGCTGCCTTTGAGGGAGTCAGCACCATGAAGTTCACACGGATCGCCGCCGCGGCGGCTGGCCTCGCGCTCGCGCTGGCCGCCACCGCCTGCGGCTCCAGCGAGAAGACCGCCAACAAGGAGGCCACCTCCACCTGGGCCCCGGGCGCCCTGGTCGGCGTGACCATGCCGACCAAGTCGTCGGAGCGGTGGATCGCCGACGGCAACAACGTCAAGGCCGGGCTGGAGACGCTCGGCTACAAGGTCGACCTGCAGTACGCCGAGAACGACATCCCGACGCAGGTCAACCAGATCGAGAACCAGATCACCAAGGGCGCCAAGGTCCTCATCATCGCCTCGATCGACGGCACGGCCATCACCACCCAGCTGCAGGAGGCGGCCGAGAAGCACATCCCGGTCATCGCCTACGACCGGCTGATCCGCAACTCGCCGAACGTCGACTACTACGCCACCTTCGACAACTACAGGGTCGGCGTGCAGCAGGCGGCGTCGCTGCTGGTGGGCTTGGGCCTGAAGAGGGAGGACGGCTCGGATGGCGACGCGAAGGGCCCGTTCAACATCGAGCTGTTCGCCGGCTCGCCGGACGACAACAACGCGACGTTCTTCTTCAACGGCGCGATGGACATCCTCAAGCCGTACATCGGCAAGGGCACGCTCGTGGTCAAGAGCGGCCAGACCGACTTCAAGACGGTGGCGATCCTGCGCTGGGACCCGGCGACGGCCCAGAAGCGCATGGAGGACCTGATCACGAAGACGTACAACGGCGGCACCAAGGTGCAGGGCGTGCTGTCGCCCTACGACGGCCTGTCGATCGGCATCCTCTCGGCGCTGAAGAGCGCCGGCTACGGCACCGCCGGCCAGCCCTACCCGATCGTCACCGGCCAGGACGCCGAGGTCGCGTCGGTCAAGTCGATCATCGCCGGTGAGCAGTACGCCACCATCTACAAGGACACCCGCGAGCTCGCCGTGGTCGCCGTCAAGATGGCCGACGCCGTGCTCAAGGGCCGCAAGCCCGAGGTCAACAACACCAGGGACTACGACAACGGCGTGAAGGTCGTGCCGTCGTACCTGCTCGCGCCGATCGTCGTCTACAAGTCGAACTACAAGTCGGTGCTCATCGACTCCGGCTACTACACCGCGGACAAGCTCAAGTAGCACGAGCGTAACCGGGCCCCGGCAACGGGGTCCCGTCGCTCGCCGAAGGGGGCAAGTCGACCCTGATGAAGGTGCTCTCCGGGGTGTACGGGCACGGGACGGACACCGGCGAAATCCTGTTCGAGGGCGAGCCCTGCCACTTCGGCGGGATTCGCGACTCCGAGCGGCGCGGGATCGTCATCATCCACCAGGAGCTCGCGCTCATCCCGTACCTGTCGATTGCCGAGAACATCTTCCTGGGCAACGAGCGGGTGGGCCGCGGCCTCATCGACTGGAACCGCACCAACGCCGACGCGGCGAAGCTGCTGGACCGGGTCGGGCTGTGGAAGAACCCGGTGACCCCGGCGATGGACATCGGCGTCGGCCAGCAGCAGCTCGTCGAGATCGCCAAGGCGCCGGTGTGCATGCTCGGGCTCGTCTCACCTTTTCACGTGAGAGCACCACCGACCGGCCGGCGACACAATGTCCCGCACTCGAGCCCGAGAGGGCGGATCGGTGTGGCTGCCACCGGCGCAGTCAGGAGGAGAGCCGGCGTTCGTCACCCGGCAGTGAGTGGCCCTGGGCTGGCGCGATGCTGCTACATGTGGGCGGAATGGTCGATGGTGAACCACCCGGTGCTATCCAGCATTTGTAGCTGGCCGAGGGACGACCAGATGCTCGACGGTGGCGCCGCCGAGTCCGGCCAGGGCCTGGAAAATCGGTGTACCGCAACAGCTTCAGTGGCGATCATTGATCCGTGCGTACTCCACGCCAGTTCCCGCTGCAGCTCGGCGCCCCCGGCACCGCACCGGAGGCGCTGCTGCCCATCGTCGTCACGGTCGACGACGCCGACTCCCCGCGCGACGTCATCGACGCCCTTGCGCTGACCTCGTTCGTCACCGGCACCCAGCCACACGCGGCCACCAAAGACCTCAACAACGTCCGCGACGACGCCAACCTCCTTCCGCCGGGAGCGCTGGTGCTGCGCACGACCATCAACGAGACCGAGCGCGCCAGCCTGGCCGCCGGCGATGGCTGGACCCTGCGCGCGGTGCACTGGCCACGCAACAAGACCGCCACGGTGTCGGTCACCGCGACCAGCGCGGAGCTCGGCAACGAGATCATTGCGTCGGCGATCGACGGGATGACCGAAGAGCCCCCACCGCTGGAAAAGGCCGTCTCGATGGGCTTCTGGTATGCCTCGGCGAACGGCCCGCAACGCAACCCGCGGCCCATTACCGCCGGTCCGTGGTCCGACATCCGGAACAACTATGCCCGCAGCGCCACGACGCAGTTCGACCGGCTGGTCGGGGTCGACCGTACCTCGGTGCGCGGCCGGCTCCTGCTGCTGCACGGGCCGCCGGGCACGGGCAAGACCACAGTGCTGCGCGCATTGGCCCACGAGTGGCAGGACTGGTGCCAGTTCGACTGCGTGCTCGACCCGGACTCACTGTTCAGCAGCCCGGCCTACCTGATGGAGGTCGCGCTCAACCGGGCCGGCGACTGTTCGTGCCCGGACAAGAAACACGAGAAGTGGCGGCTGCTCCTACTCGAAGACTGCGACGAGCTGATCCGCGGCGAGGCCAAGCAGCACACCGGGCAGGCGCTGTCCCGGCTGCTCAACCTGACCGACGGACTGCTCGGCCAAGGTCGTAAGGTCTTGGTGGCGATCACCACCAACGAGGACCTCGCCCGGCTGCACCCGGCTGTCGTTCGGCCGGGCCGCTGCCTGGCCCGGATCGAGGTACCTGCGTTGCCCTTCGACGAGGCGGCGGGCTGGTTGGGCACGTCGGCCGGCATCCCAGCCGACGGCGCGACCCTCGCCGAGTTGTACGCACTGCGTGACGGCTTCGACACGACGGTCGAGCGCGAGCCGGTCCTCAGCGGCCAGTACCTGTAAACGCGTTGGACGACATTTCGGATGAGGACGTGGGGGTGGGGTCCGCGCCCGGTCGCGGCATCTCGGCTGACCGCCACGATCAAGCTCTTGTTCGATGGCTGGATCTCCCGGCCCGAACCGCGGCACGCCACCACATCACCCCGCTGTGCCGCGGCGCTAGCAGGCCAAGACCTGCTTCATCGACCACAAGCCCAACGATCTTGGTTTACGCACATGCCGCGATCCGATCGCTACAGCCCGTGATGGACCATCTGGCGGCTCGGTGCGCGGATCTGGCACCCCTCTGTGTCAAGATGCGGCCAGGAGCGGTGTTCTAGAGTGGGTTCTGGCGGGTCCGGGAAGTGGCTTTTCCGAAGTGCCGGCTGTC
>NZ_JBEZDS010000132.1:0-3919 GCF_040648435.1 Dactylosporangium sp. NPDC049140
GCCTCCAGCTGGTCCTCGAAGATCGCCTTCGAGTCGTACAGCAGCCGCCCGATCAGCGTCGACTTGCCGTCGTCGACCGAACCCGCGGTCGCGAACCGCAGGAGGTCCATCTGGCGCTCCAGCACCGCGGTCATTTAGAAGTACCCTTCCCGCTTGCGATCTTCCATCGCGGCCTCGCTCACCTTGTCGTCCCCGCGGGTCGCCCCGCGCTCGGTGATCCGCGTCGCCGCCACCTCGTCGATGACCTTGTCGATCGTGTCCGCGTCGCTGCGGACGGCGGCGGTGCAGGAGGCGTCGCCGACCGTGCGGTAGCGGACCCGCTCCACGAACGGCGTCTCCCCGGCCTTCAGCGGCAGGAACTCGTTTATCGCGTACAGCATCCCGCCGCGGTCGACGACCTCGCGGTCGTGCGCGTAGTAGATGCTGGGCAGGTCGATGCCCTCGCGGGCGATGTAGTGCCAGACGTCCAGCTCGGTCCAGTTGGACAGCGGGAACACCCGGATCGACTCCCCCGGCGCGATCCGGGCGTTGTAGAGCGCCCACAGCTCCGGCCGCTGGTTGCGGGGGTCCCACTGCCCGAAGTCGTCGCGGAAGCTGAACACCCGCTCCTTCGCCCGTGCCTTCTCCTCGTCCCGGCGCGCCCCGCCGAAGAGGGAGTCGAAGCGGTACTTCTCCACCGCGTCGAGCAGCACCGGCGTCTGGATCCGGTTCCGCATGCCGTCGGCCGACTCGCGGACCATGCCCGCGTCGATCGCCTCCTGCACGCTGGCCACGATCAACTGCACGTTGAGTTCCGCGACCCGGCGGTCGCGGTACTTCAGCACCTCGGCGAAGTTGTGACCGGTGTCCACGTGCATGACGGGGAACGGGATGCGGGCGGGCGCGAACGCCTTCTCGGCGAGGCGCAGCATCACGATCGAGTCCTTGCCGCCGGAGAACAGCAGCACCGGCCGCTCGAACTCGGCGACCACCTCGCGCATGACGAACAGGCTCTCCGCCTCGAGAGCATCCAGGTGTGAGACCCGGTAGGGCGGCCGGCTCATGAGTTGCGGGACCTCTCAGCTGTTGATCGCGGCCAGCAGTGACGGCGCCAGTGCCTTCCGACACACCACCAGGTCAGGCAGGCGGGGGTCGGGCTGGTTGTATTCCAACGTAGTCCCGTCGATACGGGAAGCGTGCAGGCCCGTGGCGAGAGCCACAGCGACCGGGGCGGCGGAGTCCCACTCGTACTGCCCACCGGCGTGGACGTAGGCGTCGACGGCCCCGTCGATGACCGCGGCGATCTTGGCACCGGCCGAGCCCATCGGCACCAGCTCGATTGGAAGTTTCGCGGCGAGGGTCTCCAGCAAGGCCGGCGGGCGGGTGCGGCTCACGGCCATCCGGATCGGCTCGCCCTGCACGCCGGGCATCGGCGGGAACGGCGGCGGGGCGTCGGTGCCGAGCACGCAGTGCTGGGCGGGCAGGGCCACGGCGCCGGCGGTCAGGCGGCCGCGGGCCGCCCCGGTCCCGGACGACGAGGCCGGTGTCGCCCGGCAGTAGAGGGCCACGTGCACGGCCCAGTCGGCCCGCCCCTCCTCGCCGAACTCGCGGGTGCCGTCCAGCGGGTCGACGATCCAGACCCGCTCGGCCTGCAGCCGGGCCGCGCTGTCGGCGCCCTCCTCGGACAGGATCGCGTCGGCCGGGCGCCAGCGTGTGAGCTGCTCCACCAGCAGCTCGTGCGAGAGACGGTCGCCCGCCTTGCGCAGCGCGGTGGGGTCGGCGTACCCCATCTCCTCGCGCAGCTTCAGCAGCAGGTCCCCGGCCCGCTGGGCCAGCCAGCGCGCGAAGCCCCCGTCGGTGGCGGGTGGTAGATCGGTCATCAGTAAGCTCCAGCCCCTCGGGTCACCGCACTCAGCGTCCGCAGCATGATGACCAGGTCGAGCGAGAGCGACCAGTTCTCCACATACTGCAGGTCGAGGCGAACCGCTTCGTCCCACGATAGGTCCGACCGGCCGGACACCTGCCACAGGCCGGTCATCCCGGGCCGCACGGCCAGCCGGCGCCGGGCGTCGTCCGGATACACGGCGACCTCCTCCGGCAGCGGCGGGCGCGGCCCGACCAGCGACATGCTGCCGCCGATCACGTTGAGCAGCTGCGGCAGCTCGTCGAGCGAAAACTTTCGCAGAAGTCGCCCGACGCGGGTGACCCGCGGGTCGTTGCGCAGTTTGAACAGCGCGCCGTCGACTTCGTTGAGGTGCCGCAGCTCCGCCAGGCGGGCCTCGGCATCGATGTGCATCGTTCGGAACTTGAAGATCACAAATTCGTGACCGTCCTTGCCCATTCTTACCTGACGGAACAGTACCGGTCCGGCGGAGTCCGTGCGAACCGCCAGCGCCAGAATCGCCAGAAGGGGGCTGGCCAGCACCATCGGCAGCGCCGCACCGGCCCGGCCGGCGAATGCCTTGACCGGTCGGCGGGCCCCGTTCAGGGTCGGGTGTTCGACGTGCAGCATCGGCAGACCGTCCACCGGGCGAATGGTCGTCCGGCTGCCGGCCACGTCGATGAGCGTGCCGGCCACGATGAGGTCGATGTCGTCGCGCTCCAGGTGCCAGGCCAGCCGGCACAGCGCGTGGCCGTCCAGCTCCCGGCAGGACAGCACGAGCACGGTGTCGGCCCGGGCCGTACGCACCGCGCCCGCGACCTCGTCGAAGCGGCCCAGGATCGGTACGCCGGCGACCTCGCCGGCCTCGAGCAGGCAGGCGCCGACCACCTTCAGGCCGTGGTACCGCTCGCGCCGCAGCTGCCGCGCCATGGCCTCGACCGCGAGCTCGTGGCCGACGACGACCCGGCGCATGCACGCCCCGCGCCGCTTGCGGGCCCACCGCGGGCGCACGGCCGGCCGGGCGGGCCTTCGCGGCGGGCGGCGGGGCGGCGTCAGGCTCCCGGCGGACGTTTAGCGTGCGCTCCTCGCGGCGGACGTTTGGCGTGCGCTCCGCGCGGCGCGCGGCGCGGGGCGCGGGGCGCGGGGCGCGGGGCGCGGGGCGCGGGGCGCGGGGCGCGGGGCGCCAGGGCGATCCTCACGGCGGAGATGGGCCGGGCGGTGGAACCCGTCCAGCGTTCGTCCGCTGTCGATCGCCACGCTGCCTCCTTCAGAAGGACCGTTTCCATCAAACGGTGCAACCTCGGGTACAACGTGCAACTCGGACATTCGTCACGCCGACCGGTGATCGGGACGTCGTTATTGCATGGACGAAAGTGTTGCCTACTCCGCGTGATATCGATTCTGGGCGGCCTCGAGCCCCTGGTCGATTATCATCTCCACCGCGTCCGCGGCGCGGTCCACGAAGTAGTCCAGCTCCTTGCGCTCGACCGCCGCGAAGTCGGACAGCACGAAGTCGGCGGGGTTCTGCCGGCCCGGCGGGCGGCCGATGCCGAAGCGGACCCGCAGGTAGTCCTTGCCGCCCAGCGAGCTCGACATCGAGCGCAGCCCGTTGTGGCCGCCCTCGCCGCCGCCCTGCTTGATCCGCAGCTGGGTCCACGGGATGTCGAGTTCGTCGTGTACGGCGATGACCTGCTCCCGCGGCACCTTGTAGAACTGCGCCAGGCCGGCCACGGGGCCGCCGGCGAGGTTCATGAAGGTCAGCGGCTTCACCAGCACCAGGCGCGGCCCGCCGACGCGCAGCCGGCCCTCGGCCACGTCGGCGACCGTCCGGCGGTGCTTGCCGAAGCGCAGCCCGGCCCGCTGGGCGAGGAGGTCGGCGACCATGAAGCCGACGTTGTGGCGGTGGCGCGCGTACTCCGGGCCGGGGTTGCCCAGCCCCACGACGAGCCAGGGTGCGACGTCGGTCACCGGGTCTCCTCCTCACACAGCAAAGTCGCGGCCGCCCGGAAGGCGGCCGCACCCGCACCGTAGCACGCGGCCGAGTCCGTCAGGACGAAA
>NZ_JBEZDS010000133.1:0-3836 GCF_040648435.1 Dactylosporangium sp. NPDC049140
GACGACGCCGGATGCTCAGTGAAGTACCTCATCCGTGATCGTGACGGGAAGTACCCGGCCCTGTTCGACGCGATCCTCGCCGACGCCGGTACCACGGTCGTGCTCAGCGGGGTGCGGATGCCCCGCATGAACTCGATCATGGAACGGTGGATCCAAGCCTGCCGCCACGAACTGCTCGACCGTACGTTGATCTGGAGGGGTCTATTGCGTTGAGCGTTGCCCTGGTCAGGCAGGCTTGACCGGTGAAACCCTCGAACCGTCGTCGTCCGGCCCTGCCACCACGGTCGGCGTTCGCCGGGTTCCGGTTCCCGCCCGACGTCATCGTGGTCGCCGTCCGGCTGTACCTGCGGTACACCCTCTCCTACCGCGACGTCGAGGAGTTACTGCTTGAGCGGGGTGTCGAGGCCGATCACGTCACCGTCTTCCGGTGGGTGCAACGCTGCACCCCGCTGCTGGCCGACGCGGCCAGGTGGTGCCGGCACGCACCCGGCGACAGGTGGTGCACCGACGAAACCTACGTCAAGGTCAACGGTGTCTGGCGGTACATATACCGGGCTGTTGACCAGGACGGGCAGGTCATCGACGTGCTCGTCTGCGCCCGCCGCGACGCTGCTGCGGCACGCCGGTTCTTCCGCCGGGCGATGGCCACACTGAAGGTGCGACCCACCGAGGTGATCACCGACGCGGCGCCGGTGTACCCGGCCGTGCTCGATGAGCTGGTCCCGTGGGCGTGGCACCATGTCGAACGGCATGCCAACAACCGGATCGAGGCCGACCACAGCCAGCTCAAGCACCGGCTCAGACCCATGCGCGGCCTACGCACCGACCGGACCGCACAGACGATCATCGCCGGACACGCGTTCATGCAGAACCTGCGCCGCGGACACTACGAACTCGGACTCGACGCCCCACGCGGACTCCGTGTCACCGCCGCGTTCACCGAGCTCGCCACCGCCATCTGAAGACCGGGCCGGCACACGCTCGAACGCGCCCTCCGCTCGGCAAACGCAACAGCGCCAGTGATGACGAGGGCCGACGACTACAACAGATCGTGCGGCGTGGGACCGGATCACCGATCCGCCTGCGGCGCGCGATGGTCATCATGGCCTCGGCCAGCGGAAACACCGTGCCGGCAATCGCCCGCCTGGTCCAAGGCGACGAAGACGCAGTCCGAGAGGTCATCCACCGGTTCAACGAAATCGGGCTGGCCTGCCTGGACCCTCAGTGGGCGGGTGGCCGTCCCCGCCGGATCAGTGAAGACGACGAGGTGTTCATCGTCGCGACGGCCACCACCAGACCACAGACACTCGGCCAGCCGTTCACCCGGTGGAGCCTGCGGAAACTCGCCGATTACCTGACCCATAACCACGGCCCCCGCCGAGTCGCGGTCGGTCGGGAACGACTCCGGGAGTTCCTGCACAAGCACGACATCACGTTCCAGCGAACGAAGACATGGAAGGAGACCAACGACCCCAACGCCGAGGCGAAACTCGCCCGGATCGAGGAAGTGACCACCGCGTTCCCGGACCGCGTCTTCGCGTTCGACGAGTTCGGGCCGCTGACCATCCGGCCACACGCCAGCGCGTCCTGGACCGCGGCCGGGCATCCGGACCGGCTGCCGGGCAACTCTCACAAGCTGCACGGCGTGCGGCAGTTCCACGCCTGCTACAGCATCGGCGACGACACCCTGTGGGGCGTCGTCCGCGCGCAAATCCGCCGCCAACACCCTCGCCGCGCTCAAGTCGATCCGCAAGGCCCGTCCGGACGGTGCACCGATCTACGTCATCCTGGACAACCTGTCCGCGCACCAAGGCAAGGCCATCCGGGCTTGGGCTATCCGCAACCGCGTCGAACTGTGCTTCACCCCGACCTACTCCTCGTGGGCCAACCCGATCGAGACGCACTTCGGACCGCTGCGGATGTTCGTCGTCGCCGGCTCCAACCACCCCAACCACCCGGTCGCGACCCAGGCGCTGCACGACTACCTACGCTGGCGCAACGCCAACGCCCGCCACCCCGACGTCCTCGCCGCCCAACGCCGCGAACACGCCCGTATCCGCTCCGAACGCCAACGCCAATGGGGCCACACCGCACGCACCGCGGCATGACCCCCAACCCGGCCAACGTTTCCGGTCAGAGCACTGGTGATGATCAGCCGCAGCGAGCGCCACGAATGGGGCGGACAGCTTCCCCGCGCTCTGGGAACATAAGGCCGCCCATGGAGATCCTCTTCTGGGCGGGAGGAAACCATCAATGGACGCAGGTAGATGGCCGGTCAGGCTTGTCGCCGCTGCGGCGGCGAGCCTGACCGCGACGGGGGTACTCGCGGTCGTGGCGGTGGCACCGGCCAGCGCGGGCAGCGTTGTCACCCCCCAGAATTCGTCGTGGGCGTATGTCGACTCGGCAACTCCGAAGAGCAGTCATGTCAACGAGTCGGGCGACGTACCCGTCGGTGGGGTGACCGACGCGGACGGCAATGACCACAAGGCCCGCGCATACTTCACGTTCGACATCTCCGGCTTGCGGGGAGCTCAGATCTCCACGGCGGTGTTCTCCGCAGCCGAGACCCGGGCGACCGACTGCGTGGACCGCGCGGTTGAGCTTTGGCAAACCGGCCCGGTCAGCTCCGCCACCACGTGGACGAATCCGGCGGTGGAGCAGCAGAAGCTGGCCACCGTCGGGTACACCGCCGGAACGACGTGCCCGATGCCGTACCTCGGATGGAACGCAACAGCCGGTCTGCGTGACGCCTTGGCCGGCGGCGGGAGCGTTCTGACCCTGGAACTTCGCGTACCGGCGCCGCATGAGGGCGACGCGAAGCTGGGCCGGTGGTTCGCCAACAAAGTCAGCTTGACGATCACCTACAACAGGCCCCCGAACGCGCCGACGGGGCTGCGGAATGGTGACGGCTTCGGGGCCGGGAAAGACTGCGCACTGCAAACTCCGGGACCGTTCCTGAACACCATCCAGCCGACGCTCTATGCGACGCTTTCCGACCTGGACCGGGACCAAACCTCTGGGGAGGTGGCGATCTGGCCGGTCGACCAACCCGACAACCGGACCACGTTCAGCATGCCCGATGTGCCGAGCGGCTCTGTCGGCCAGCGGAGAGTGCCGGCCGGTGTCCTCACCGACGGTGGCAGCTACGCGTGGCAGATCCGTGCCTCCGACGGAGCCGCTACGTCGCCCTGGTCGGCCCCGTGCTACTTCCAGGTCGATACCAAACCGCCGACACACGCACCGGACGTCAGCTCAGCGGACTATCCGACCGGGGTCACGTCCGAGGGACAAGGAATCCCGGGAACCTTCGTGTTCACCGCGAATGATCCTGACGTGGTCGGCTTCACCTACGAGTGGGGCGGCGGCACGACCGGATACGTTCCAGCGAACACGCTTGGCGGCACCGCAACCGCCTCGTTGACGCCTCCCCGACCCTCGGTCGATGACCTGCTGGTCACGGCCGTCGACCGGGCCGGCTGGTTTTCGCCCACGACGGACTACCGGTTCTTCGTCTCGGCGACGTGGCCCGCCGTGAGCTACACGGGCACGCCGGCCTTCGGTACTCCGTTCACGGTCAGCTTCGCTCCTGGCGTCATCGACCGCTCCGGGTATCTCCCGACCAGCTACACGTACAAGATCAACGATGGCCCGGCCCAGACTGTCGCGGCGGCGGCCGACGGCACAGCCAGCACCCAAATCACGTTCACCACGCCCGGACCTGCATGGCTGTCAGTCACCAGTACGGGGTCGAACGGTTGGGTGTCCCCGGCAAGCCAAAGCTACTTCTACTTCGACACGACGCCGACGGTCAGCTCGACGGACTACCCAGAGAGCGC
>NZ_JBEZDS010000134.1:0-3835 GCF_040648435.1 Dactylosporangium sp. NPDC049140
GCCCCACGGCGACCATTGGCGGCCCGGCCCCGTACCGCGTCCACTACGACTACGACACCGTCGGGCGCCGCACCGGCCAGACCCAGTACGGCACCGCCGCCGGCACCAAGGCGACGACGTACAAGTACCCGGTCGGCGCCACGCCGGCGACGACCACCCGCCCGCACACCATGACCGGCACCAGCACGACGGACGACACCGGCATCCACACCGCGTCCTACACCTACGACAACGCGGGCAACACGACCGGCCGTCCGGGCGACAACGGTCAGCAGACCCTGCAGTGGGACGCCGAAGGCAACCTGACGAGCGTCACCGACACCGCGGGCAGCACCACGTTCCTGTACGACGCGGCCGGCAACCGCCTGATCCGCAAGGACGTCACCGGCAAGACGTTGTACCTGCCGGACATGGAGGTGAAGTACAACACCCAGACGGCGGCCAAGACCTGCACACGCTACTTCTCCTTCGGCGGCGCGCTCGTCGGCCAGCGCACCGCGGGCGGGATCACCTGGCTGGCCAGCGATGGCCAGGGCACCGCCGACGTGTCCGTCAACGCCACCACGCAGGCCGCAACCGTCCGGCGCCAGCAACCCTTCGGCGAGCAGCGCGGCGCCTCCGTGACTTGGCCGAACGAGAAGGGCTTCGTCGGCGGGACAAACGATCCGACCGGTCTGGAGAAGGTCGGCGCGCGGTATTACGACGCCGTCATCGGCCGCTTCATCTCGGCCGACCCGGTCGTCGACAGCAGCGACCCGCAGCAGCTGCAGGGGTATGCGTACGCGGAGAACAGCCCGGTTACGCACAGCGACCCGACCGGTGAACGAACCGACGAACAGTACTACGGCAAGTCCGGCGCGGCGACGATGGAGCGCTACGTCGACCCGGCCGAGATGGAAAGGCTGAAGCAGCAGGAGCTCGACCGGCAGAAGCGCGCGAAGGAGGCCCAGCAGAAGGCCTACTGCAAGGCCCACCCGATCAAGTGCGGCTGGCAGAAGGCCAAGACGGCCACGGTGAACTGGGTCGACGAGCACAAGGCCGAGATCATCGGCAACATCGCCGGCTTCGCCGTCGGGCTCGGCTGTGGCGCGCTGATCGGCGTCACCGGCGTGGGGGCGGTCGCCTGTGGCGCCCTGGCCGGCGCGGTGACGAACATGGTCACGTACGCGATCCAGACGAAGGTCGAGCACAAGGGCAACTTCTCCTGGGGCGGCATGCTCAAGACCGGCGCCACCGGCGCCATCGTCGGCGGCGTGATGGGCGGTCTCGGAGCCGTCGCCGGGCCGGCCCTGAAAGCCGGCAAGGCCGCCCTGATGGGCGGCGGCGGGCTCAAGGCCGCCGCGTCCGCGGGCGGCAAGGCGGCGGCGGCCGAGTCGCGCGCCATCGCCCAGGGCGCCAAGAACATGTTCCGGAGAGCCGGATGCAGCTTCACCGCCGACACGAAGGTCCAGATGGCGGACGGCGGCCGGAAGGACATCAAGGACGTCAAGGTCGGTGACACGGTCCTGGCCACCGATCCGCGGAGCGGCAAGAGCGTCCCGCGGAAGGTGCTCGGTTCGTACCGCAATCGGGACAACGCGCTGACGGACCTCACGGTGCGCAATCCCGACGGGTCGGTCGCCACGGTCAGGACTTCCCAGAACCATCCCTTCTGGGACAGCGGCCGGCAGGTCTGGGTGAGCGCCGGCGACCTGCAGCCCGGTACCGCGCTCAACGCCGGAGGCGCCAACGCGCCGGAGATCGTCGACGTCGACAGCCGGGTGGGAGTCCGGTACATGTACGACCTCACGGTCGAGGACGTCCACACGTACTACGTGTTCGCCGGTGACCAGCCGGTTCTCGTCCACAACTGCCCGGTCGGCGGCGGCGGGGGCGGCGCGGCCGCGGAGGCCGCCGGCGGGGCGTCGGTCCGGCAGGACGTCATCGATGAGACCGTGAACCACGCGGAACAGTACGTGAACAGGACCTCGAAGAAGTTCTCCCCGAGCTTCATCGGCAAGGCCAGCATCACCATCGAGGACGCGATGGCAACCGGGCGTGCATTCCTCGGCGGGGCCGGCAAGGAGGTCGGGCCGGGCGTCTGGCAGGCCGGCAACCGAATATTCCGGGCCGACCGGGCTTCAGTTGCGGGCGAGGGGCACTGGCCGAATATTCCGCATGTTCATTTCGAGATACTCGACGATGTGGGCAACAAGCTCGCGAACAATCACGTGCCGCTCCTCAGATGACGAGGAGATCCTCCCCCCGGCGCCGATATGAGCAGGCGCCGGGGGGAGGATGCGTGCGTGGAACCCCAAACACTGCACTGGGCCGCGCGCCGGTATCTGACGGCGCGCTACCAGGAGCTTCGCACCGAGCATGGCCGGCTGCCCAACGGTGGCCGTGAGGCCGACGGGTACCACGCCACCACCGAAGCGAAGCGGATCTTTCCCCGCTACCGGGTCGTGGAGGCCATGCTCATGGAGGTGGAGCGGCTCGACCCGGACCGCCTTCCCGGCGCCGACGTCGTGGCCGATGCGTTGCTCACGGCGGCCGAGCTCGCAGAGTCCCCGTTCGTCGAGCCGCCCTACGACGAGGTCGAGGCCCGGGCCGCGGCCGACGAGCGGCGGCTGTTCGCGGACATGGTGCGGGACTGGGCGGAGCGGCCCGATCTCCGGGCCGACCCCTTGCCGTACCGGCGGGTGCTCACGCCGGAGGAGTCGTCGGGCTGGCGGGCGTCGCTGTCGCGGCGATGGGGCGTGCGGGACTTCTCGTGGCATCCGATGCTGGGTGGTGCGGTCCCGGGCGATGTGCTGATCCTGACGCCGGAGGCGCTGTCGGAAGGCGACGGTGTCGATCAGGTCCGCCGGGTGCTGCGGGAGATGGGCCGGGCGCGCGTCGCCGAGTTGCGGGAGGGGTACGGGCCCGACTATCTGATGGATGTCGAGCTGCTCGTCCCGCGGTACTCCTATGGGCTGGAGGGTTTCTGGCTCGACGAGCATCACGACTGGATCGCGTATGCGTCCCACGAGGAGACCGTGGCGTTCGGCGGCGTGCTCGCCGTCCGGCTCGCGGCGACGTGGCCCGAGGTCGACAGCTGGCGGTGGCCCGGATGGCCGACGCTCGGACATCAATGAATGTTCATTCGGCTATATGGATGCGTGTGATGTTTTTGGCATTGACAAACTACCATGCCACGGACGGTAGGCGGGATCGGGCAGTGTGGGGGGATTCGATCCGCGGAGCATCACGCGGCGTGCTGTCCGTGTCGGTAATGTTGCGCACTGTCAACGTTATCGTTCATTGACGCGGCTCACAGCCAACTCCTAGCCTTCCGTCGCACCAGTCGACTGGATCACGGGGGAGTGGCCGACGTGAAGCTCGTGCTGCCTGTTTCGCGTACGCAAAATTGGCCCGGCCTCCTGGCCGCGCTCCTCGGTCTGGTGGTCGCACTGCTGGTGGTGCCGCCGTTCGCGGGTCCCGCGTCGGCCGCGCCCAAGCCCGTCACCTGCCCGGCAACGGCGAACGACGCGGCGAGCGCGAAGCGGCAGGCGGCCGCGTGCAAGGGGCGGGTCGAGGTCCTGTCCGGGCGTACCGAGCGGGCCCAGGTCTTCGCCAACCCGAACGGAACGTTCACCTCCTCGGAGGCGATCGTGGTGCAGCGGGTCCGGACCGCGAGCGGTGGCTGGACCGCCCCCGATCCGACGTTGCGTAAGACGTCGTCGGGTGGGTACGCGCCGGCGGCGAGTTGGCTGGGTACTACGTTCTCGGGTGGTGGCAGCGGTCCGCTGGTGTCGCTGCGGCGCGGCTCGGGTGAGTTGTCCCTGTCGTGGCCGACGGCGCTGCCGGCGCCGAA
>NZ_JBEZDS010000135.1:0-3529 GCF_040648435.1 Dactylosporangium sp. NPDC049140
TTCCCATTCGGCGTCAACGGCAGCACATCCAGCGCCACAAACACCGCCGGAACCATGTACTCAGGCAGCCGCGAACCCAGGAACGCCCGCAACTCCTCAACCGGCGGCACAGAAGGCACCACAAACGCCACCAACCGATCCAGCTCATCCGCAACCACCACAGCAGCATCAACCGAAGGATGCCGGGTCAGCGCAAACTCCACCTCACCCGGCTCAATCCGATACCCACGAACCTTCACCTGCACATCGGCCCGCCCAAGGAACTCCAACGCATCCCCAACACGACGCACCCGATCCCCGGTCCGATACCACCGCGACCCACCCTCCGCCGCAACAAACCGCGATGCGGTCAACTCCGGCCGACCCACATAACCCCGGGCGACACCCACACCACCGACGAACAACTCACCCACCGCACCCAACGGCACCGGCCGCAGCACGGCATCCAACACCTGCAACTCAACCCCAGGCAACGGCCCACCAATCGGCGCCGGCCCCACCCCATCACCGAACAACTCACAGAACGTCGAATCGACCGTCGCCTCCGTCACCCCATACGCCGTCAACACCCGCACACCAAGCACCCGCTCAGCCCGCACCACCGACTCCAACCGCCACACATCAGTGGTCACCACCACCAAACGCAGATCCGGCAACTCGAAACCAGTCCGCTCGATATACGAGACCAGCTCATCCACATACCGCGGCGCCGACTCGAACGCCTCCACCCGCTCCGCAACCAACAGCGAAGCCCACGACACCACATCCAACTGCGCACCGGGCTCACCCAGCACCAACGTGCCCCCAGCCGCAAGCGCACGGACCACATCACCCGTGAACACATCAAAACTGGCACTGGCCAACGTCAACCACGACAGACCTTCACTGAAATGAGTCGCCGACCAGCCACCAAGCACACCCAACAGCGCACTGTGCGGCACCACCGTGCCTTTCGGCACACCCGTCGACCCAGACGTGTAAATAACACAGGCCGCCTGTGCCGAACGCACAGCCGCCGTGAACGGATCCCCATACTCAACCGCCGACACCACAACCGACACACCCGCATCCGCAACCATGAACTCCAGCCGCTCCACCGGATACGACGGGTCCAACGCCAGATACGCCGCCCCCGCCTTCCACACACCCAGCATCGCCACAACCAAGTCCACACCCCGCGGCAGCTGCAGACCCACCACCGACTCCGCACCAACACCCCGTGCAGCAAGCCAACCCGCGAACCGTGCCGCCCGCGCATCCAACTCCGCAAACGTCAACGACACATCACCAGCCCGCACCGCCACCGCCGCCGGCGTCGACACCGCGAATCCGGCCACCAGCTCG
Organism: Dactylosporangium sp. NPDC049140; assembly: GCF_040648435.1. Taxonomy (NCBI): domain Bacteria; kingdom Bacillati; phylum Actinomycetota; class Actinomycetes; order Micromonosporales; family Micromonosporaceae; genus Dactylosporangium; species Dactylosporangium sp. NPDC049140. The sequence goes on from NZ_JBEZDS010000135.1 coordinate 1,345, forward strand.
TGCACCCCGGCAACCGGCGGCAGGCCGAGCTCAGCACCACGCCAGGACTCGACCACCGGTAGCATCGCCAGCTCAGACAGCCGCGCCCCAGGCACCAGCGCCGACAGCAGCGACGTAAAGTGCCCGATCAACCGGCGGATTGTCGAAACGTCGAACAACTCCGTGCTGTACTGCACGCCGCCGACCAGCCCAGTGGGCGTCTCACCGACGATGACGGTGAGGTCGTACAGTGCCGGCGCCTCGGAAACGTCTTCGTTGACCACCCCGGGCCCGTCGACGCGCGCGTAGTTGAACAGCACCTGGAACAGCGGCGACCGGGAGCGGTCCCGGTCGGTGACCAGCTCGTCGACCAGCCGCTCGAACGGCACGTCCTGGTGCGCGTACCCGGAAAGCGTCTCGGTGCGCACACGCTCGAGCAGCTCGCCGAACGTCGGGTCACCGGAAAGGTCCGTCCGCAGTACCAGCGTGTTGATGAAGAACCCGATCAGCCCTTCGATCTCGGCCCGGTTCCGGTTCGCGATCGGCGTGCCGACGACGACGTCATCCTGACCGGCGTACCGCGACAACAGCACATTGAACGCCGCGAACACGGTCATGAACATCGAAGCCCCGGCCTCACGGGACACGGCCCGCAGCCGATCGGCGACCTCGGCCGGCACCGCGAAGTCGATGACCGCCCCGGCGCTCGAACGAACCGGCGGCCGTGGCCGGTCGGTCGGCAGCTCCAGCACCTTCGCGCCGCCGAGACGCCCGCGCCAGTACGCCACCTGCCGCTCGAGAACCTCCCCGGTGAGCCACGTGCGTTGCCACACCGCAAAGTCCGCGTACTGCACGGCCAACGGCTCCAGCTCGGCGCCGGCGTACAACGCATCGAGCTCCCGGCGCAGAATCCCGGCCGACCACTCGTCACCGACGATGTGATGCATCGCCAGAGCAAGCACGTGCTCATCCGGCGCGAGCCGCAGCAGCGTAGCCCGGAACAGCGGCCCGGCCGCCAGGTCGAACGGCACAACCGCATCGGCGGCAAGCCACTCCTCGACACCACCGGCGGATAGATCCACCAGAGGCAGCTCGAAGTCCACCGGCGCGTCCACCACCTGCATGGGCACCCCGTCCGGACCGGCCACCAGCCGCGTCCGCAGCACCTCATGCCGCGCCACCAGCCCGCCCAGCGCCGCCGCGACCGCCGCCGGATCGACCTCGCCTCGGAGCCGAATCCGAGTCGGCATGTTGTACTCGACCGAGCCCGGCTCCAGCTGATCGAGGAACCACAACCGCTGTTGTGCGAACGACAACGGCAGCCGCTGCTCCCGCGAGACCGGCACAATCGCCGGCGCGCCTGGCCCCCGCACAGCCCCCTCAACAACCGCACTCAGCCCGGCAACGGTAGGCGAATCAAACACAGCGGCGACTGGTACCTCAACCCCGAACACACTCCGCACCCGCGACACGACCTGCGTAGCCAGCAGCGAATGCCCACCGAGCGCAAAGAAGTCATCGGACGCCCCGACCCGCTCAACGCCGAGCAACTCACCCCACACCCCGGCCAGCACCTCCTGCACGGGCCCGACCGGCGCCACATACGCGCCCCCGACCGGCAACTGCACCCCGTCCAGCGCCTGCCGATCAACCTTCCCGTTCCGGTTCAACGGCAACGACGCCAGCTCAACGAAGACCGACGGCACCATGTACTCCGGCACCCGGGCCCCAACAAACCCGCGCAACTCCTCCACGACCAGCGCCGCAGACCCGGCCGGCACGACATACGCCACGAGCCGCCCATCGTCGGCAACCACCACGACGTCCCGAACCCCGTCGTGGCCACGCAGCACGGCCTCAACCTCACCGGGCTCGACCCGGAACCCGCGCACCTTCACCTGATCATCAGCACGGCCGACGAACTCCAGCACCCCATCGGCCCGCCACCGTGCAACATCCCCGGACCGGTACAGCCGCGACCCGTCAGGCCCGGCGACGAACCGTTCGGCGGTCAACTCGGGACGACCGACGTACCCCCGCGCCAGACCAACACCACCGATATAGATCTCTCCCGGCACACCAACCGGGACCGCACGAAGACTGTGGTCGAACACATACACCTGCACATTGCCCAGCGGCGCCCCGATCGGCGGCTCCACCTCCACCCCGGCATCCACCAGCCCGGCAGTCGCCATCACCGTCGCCT
>NZ_JBEZDS010000136.1:0-2808 GCF_040648435.1 Dactylosporangium sp. NPDC049140
GTGCTGGTCTCGCTCTGGATCGCCTTCGGCGGGTGGGCGGCCGGCCAGATGACGCCGAACCTCACGTCGGACAACCCAGGGTGGCTGGTCGAGTTCCCGCGACCAGCCACGAGCCGGCTGGGCCCGCCCAGTTGACTGCCCAGCGCCGCCGCGCTCACGGCGCGTCGAGCGCGACGACCGCCACATGCCCAGCGCCGCCGGCCCACCCTCGATGGGTAGCGCAATTGCCACTGGCGCCAATCGGTTTGTTGTGCAAACCTATTGGTATGACTTCCGATGCGGTTTCCGCCGGCGGGGACCCCCGCCGGCTGCTGGCCGACGTGCGCGAGCTCGCGCGCCGGGTCCGTCTCACCCAGCGGGTGACGTGGCTGCCGCTGCTCGTGCTGGGCGTGCTGACCCTCGGCGCGATCCCCGTGTACCGCTTCGGCCACCAGATCGTCAGCGACTGCCGCACCCTGCCCGACGGCGGCCGGGTCTGCCACGTCGAGATGGTGGCCGCGGAGATCTACTGGGCGCTGGCCCTCGCGGCCGGGTACGTCGTGATCGCCACCGTGTACCTGCGCGTGGCCCGGTCCCGCGGCGTTGAGGCCCGGGTCCTGCCGTATGTCTTCACCGGCGTCGGGCTCGTCGTGCTGTTCTCGTTCGCCGTGCGGTTCTGGGTCCACCTCGACCCGCCGCCGGACCTGGGCCGCCCGCCCGCCGCGGTCGAGGCGCTCTACCGCCTGGTCGACGTCACCGGCACGTTCGGGCTGGCCCTGCTCGTGCTGGCGTGGCTGGAGCGGCACGTCGCGCTGCTGGTGTTCGCGCTCGGGTACCTTGTCGTCGTGGTGGCGAAGGTCAATCTGGGCTGGGGCGACGGCTGGGGCAGCCGTTGGCAGTTCGCGCCGATGCTGGCCATCACCGGCGGCCTGCTCCTGCTCGGCAGCGCCGGCTTCGCGCTGGCCCAACGGCGGGCCCGATGACCGAGGCCCCGCACCCCGTCACCGGCCTCGACGACGTCGTGCACCAGCGGGTCCGGCTCGGCATCCTGACCATCACGCACGAGGCCCGCCGGGTCGAGTTCGGCTTCCTGCGGGCGCAGCTGGAGCTGACCGCCGGCAACCTGTCCCAGCACCTCGGCGTCCTCGAGTCGGCCGGCCTGATCGAGGTCGAGAAGGGCTACGCGGGCAAGCGCGGCCGCACGTGGATCACCCTGACCCCGGCCGGCGACGCGGCGCTCGCGGCGGAGATCGGGCGCCTGAAGCAGCTCATCGCCCGGGTCGAGACGTCGGGCGGCTGAGCGTCTCCACCGTGCGGCGGCCGGGCATCGGTCACGGGCGCTCGATCGCGAGCGCCTCCACGGTGCGGCTCACGTGGATGCGCAGGAGCTCGGCGGCCCGGTCGGCCGCGCGGGCCAGGGCGGCCTCCTCGATCGCGCGGTGCTCGGTGGCGTGGTCGCGGCCGGGGGCGGCGCGCGCCGACCAGCGGCGGGCGAGCTCGCTCGCGGTCCAGAGGCGGTCGAACGTCTCCAGCAGGGCGTCGTTGGCGCAGCCTTCCAGCAGTACCCGATGAAACAGCCGATGCGCCTCCGACCACGTGTCGAGGTCGTCCACCGGCGTGCCCGCCAGGCGGTGGTGGGCGGCCCGGACCCGGGCCTCCCACTCCAGGTCGCCGCGCTCGATCGCCAGTCGCAGTGTCGCCGGCTCGATGAGGGCCCGGGCCTCGGCGATGCGCTGCCACCGTTCGTCGCCCGTCGCCGGTACGGCGAACCCGCGGTTCGGCAACCGCTCCGCGAGCCCCTCGCCGACCAGGCGCAGCAGCGCCTCCCGCACGACGGCGAGGCTCACGCCGTGCTCGTTGGCCAGCTCCTGCGGCTTGAGCGCCTGCCGCGGCGCGTACTCGCCGCGCAGCACGCCCGCGCGCAGGTGCACGTATACCCGCTCCGACGGCTGCCGCTCGATGGGTTGCGTTGTCACGTTCGCCACCCTAGCAGAATAATCGATTATCTGTGAGACTATCGATTATGAGCGACAACGACCCCTTCGCGCGCCTCCCGCACGTGCCCGGCTTCGACCTGACCAGCACGACCGTCGGCGACGGCCGGCCCTTCGCGGGCCGGGCGGCCTCGCCCCAGCTCAGCTGGAGCGGCGCCCCGGCCGGCACCCGCAGCTACGCCGTGACCATGTACGACCCCGACGCGCCGACCGGCTCCGGCTTCTGGCACTGGGCGGTCGCCAACCTCCCGGCCGCCACCACGTCCCTGCCCGAGGGCGCGGGCGACGCCGCCGGATCGGGCCTGCCCGCCGGCGCCGTGCAGCTGCCCAACGACGTGCGCCTGCCGCAGTACGTCCCCGCCGGCCCGCCGGCCGGGCACGGCGTCCACCGGTACTTCATCACCGTCCACGCCCTCGACGTCGAGGACATCGGCGTGCCCGCCGACGCGACCCCCGCGTACCTCGGTTTCACGATGGCCGGCCACATCCTCGGCCGCGCCACCCTCATCACGACGGCGGAGACCCCGGCGGCCTGACGAGCCGCCGGGGTCCCGGCCGATCACGGATAGCTGACGACCGTGTGCGGGGTCACGCTGCTCGGCAGTGCGGCGGACCCCGTGTCGTTGATGACGTGGGTGATCGAGCCCTTGCCCAGCGAGACCGTCAGGATGTCGTGGAACTTGACGTTCGCGTTCACCGGGGCCTCGAACGAGTGGTAGGCCGCGATGGACGGGTCCGTCGTGAAGACGCAGTAGCTGCCCATGCCCCACGCCTCGTGCGAGGTGACGTTGTTGGCGACCTTGTAGGCGGCGTAGCCGGTGATCCCGTCGTGGGA
>NZ_JBEZDS010000137.1:0-2712 GCF_040648435.1 Dactylosporangium sp. NPDC049140
GACGCGAACGGCTACTACGAGTTCACCGGCCTCACCGCCGGCACCTACACGGTGTCGACCGCGGTCGGCGACGCCTGCGGGCTGTACGCCAGCACCGAGGTGGTGGTCACCGGGAACACCAGTGTGGACCTGGCGCTGTACCCGCAGTCCGACCTCTTCGGGTACACCTGCACGACGCAGAGCCAGGCGTTCGACCCGGCCGACGGGGCCGTGCTGAACCTGACCGGCGACGACGCGGTGACCCAGCTGGCGCTGCCGTTCGTGATGCCGTTCTACGGACACAACCAGTCCACCGCGTGGGTGTCGACGAACGGCTTCATCACCTTCGCCGATCCCAGCGCCGCCGGCGTCGCCGATGCCGGCGCGGCCGCCGCGGCCATCCCGCAGGCGGCGGCCCCGAACGCGATCGTCGCGCCGTTCTGGCGGGACCTCGAGGTCGGCGCCGGTGCCAGTGTCCGGACCGAGGTCGCCGGGGCGTTCCCGAACCGCCGCCTCATCGTGGAGTGGCGCGACGTCCAGATGTGGGGAACCTCGAAGCACATCACGTTCGAGGCGATCCTGTCCGAGAACGGCGACATCGCCTTCAACTACGCCGACATCGACGCCGACGACACCGAGAAGGGTCTGGACGCGACAGTCGGCATCGAGAGCACCGGCGGCGAGTACGGGCTGCAGTACCTCTACAACCAGCCCATCCTCGACAACGACAAGGCCGTGCTCATCGACTACCCGCTCGACGCGCAGCCGATCGGCACCGGCACCGTCAGCGGCACCGTGACCCGCAACGGGGCGCCGGCCGGCGGGCTGACGGTGGCGCTGCAGCCGCAGAACCTCACCACGATGACCGCGTCCGACGGCACCTACGCCTTCGCCGCGGTGGAGGAGGGCGGGTTCAGCGTCTCCGCGGTGGACGGCTGCGCCACGGCCGTCGTCAGCGGGCACGTGTCCGGCCCGACCGTCGCGAACCTGGCGCTGGTCCCGGTGCCGGACGAGTTCGGCTACACGTGCAGCACGGCGACGCAGGCGTTCGTGCCGGCCGACACCACGGTGCTGCCGCTGACCGGCGACGACGCGCACACCTCGATCACGCTGCCGTTCCCGGTGACGTTCTACGGGCGGACGTACAGCACCGCCTGGGTGTCCACCAACGGCCTCGTCAGCTTCGCCGACCTGACCTCCGACGTACCGGACGGGCGTGCGGCGGTGCCGGATGCGACCGCACCCAACGCGGCCCTGTACCCGTTCTGGAACGACCTGGTCGTCGAGAGCGACTCGAGCGTCCGGACCGCGGTGGTGGGCTCGGCCCCCAACCGCAAGTTCGTGATCGAGTGGCGCAACGTGGGCATGTTCGGCAACAGCTCCCAGCGCTTGAGCTTCGAGGTGATCATCGCCGAGAACGGCGCCATCACGTTCAACTACACCGGGCTCGACAACCCACCGGAGCGCGGGACCGGGGCCGTGGTCGGCATCGAGAACGCCGACGGCACCGTCGGGCAGACCTACTCCGCCTTCCGCGAGGCGCTCGCCGACAACCAGGCGATCACCTACACCCCGCCGGCCGCGTGACGCCATGCCTGATCTCCGGAGGCGTTCCTTGAAGCTGACGACCGGCCGCGTGCTGACGCTGGCCCTTCCGGTCCTCCTCGTCGTGTCGCTGGGCGGCCAGGCGCCGGCCTTCGCGGGCCCGGCCCAGCCGTTCACCCCGGCCGCCGCGGCCAAGGTGCCGAGCGTCAGGACGAAGGCGGTGCCGGCCGGGAAGCCGGTCAAGGACACCACCAGGAAGGCGCAGGACAGCCCGGCGCCGGTGTGGCCGGGCGCGTCCGCGTCGGACATGGACCCGGCCGCGGCCAAGGTGGCGGGCGGCCCGGTGACGATCACCGTGCCGACCACGACGCGGCACGCGCGCACGATCGGGGCGGCGAGCGTGCCGATCCCGTCGAAGGCGCATGTCGAGGTCCTGGACCAGCAGGCGGCGAAGAAGGCGAACGTCCAGGGTCTGCTGTTCAAGGTGGGCCGGGGCGACGGCGGCAGCGACGCGGCCGGGGTCGGGGTGAAGGTCGACTACAGCAGGTTCGCGACGGCGTACGGCGCGGACTGGTCGACCCGGCTGAAGCTGGTGGAGCTGCCCGCGTGCGCGCAGACTACGCCGGAGCGGGCCGAGTGCCGGGGCACCGATGTGCCCAGTCACAACGACGCCAAGGCGAAGACGGTGTCCGCGGATGTCGTCCTCGGCGCGACGGCGAGGACGCTCGCGTTGACGGCCGGGACCTCGGGTGCGTCAGGCAGTTACGGCGCGACGAGTCTGGCGGCGTCGAGTACGTGGTCGGCCGGTGGGTCGGCGGGTGATTTTTCGTGGTCGTTCCCGATGCGGACGCCGCCGTCGTTGGGTGGTCCGTCGCCGACGTTGCAGATCACGTATTCGGCGCAGTCGGTCGATGGCCGGATGGTGACGTCGAACAATCAGCCGTCGATTGTGGGTGAGGGTTTCGAGCTGTCGACGTCGGGTTATATCGAGCGTCGGTATAAGACGTGTGCGGAGGATCCGAAGACCGGCGGCAACGCGGCGGCGAAGACCGGCGACATGTGCTGGGCGACGGACAACGCCACGATGAGTCTCAACGGGTCGGGTTCGGAGCTGATCAAGGACGGTACGGACCCGAACAAGTGGCATCCGCGCAACGACGACGGTTCCCGCGTGGAGCACAAGCTCGG
>NZ_JBEZDS010000138.1:0-2666 GCF_040648435.1 Dactylosporangium sp. NPDC049140
ACCAGCACCGCACCAGCATCAGCCACCATAAAATCAAGCCGCTCCGCCGGATACGACGGATCCAACGGCAGATACGCCGCACCAGCCCGCCACACCCCCAGCACCGCCACCACAAACTCCACACCCCGGCCGAACCGCAGCCCAACCACCGACTCCGGGCCGACCCCCGAACCCAGCAGATAACCGGCCACATCCGCCGACCGCTGCCACAACTCGCCATACGTCAGCGCTGTGCCGCCGGCACGGACCGCCGTCGCGGCCGGATCCCGGGACCCGATCAAATCCAGCACCGTCTCCACCGGGGGTAGCACGGTCACCGTGTCATTCCACCGTGCCAACTCCGCCGTCTCCACCGCAGTCAGCAACGGCACCTCCGACAGACGACGACCCGCATCCCCAGCCACCGCCGCCAACACCTGCTGGAAATGCCCAACCAACCGCACCATCCGCGCCTCATCGAACAACGCCGTGCTGAACTGGACCGATCCCGTCAGCCCGGTGGGGAACTCGAACACCGTCATCGAGAGGTCGAACTTGACCGGCATGGACACCGCAGCACTCCGGGCAACGGGTTGCCGCCCCTCACCGTTCGCATAGTTGAACAGCACCTGGAACAGCGGCGTCCGGGAGCGGTCCCGGTCGACTCCGAGCTCATCCACCAGGTGCTCGAACGGCACATCCTGATGCGCGTACGCATCCAGCGTCCCAGCCCGCACCCGGCCCACCAACTCCGCGAACGTCGGATCACCGGACAAGTCCGTCCGCAACACCAACGTGTTCACGAAGAACCCGATCAGTCCCTCGATCTCAGCACGGTTCCGGTTCGCGATCGGCGTACCGATCACGACGTCATCCTGACCGGCGTACCGCGACAGCAACACATTGAACGCCGCAAACACCGTCATGAACATCGACGCCCCAGCCTCACGGGCCACCGCACGCAGACCCGACGCCACCTCAGCCGGCACCGCAAACTCCATCACCGCACCGACACCCGACCGCAACGCCGGCCGAGGACGATCCGCCGGCAGCTCCAACACCGGCGCGCCATCCAACCGGTCACGCCAGAACCCCAGCTGTCGCTCGAGCACCTCCCCGGTGAGCCACCGCCGCTGCCACACCGCAAAGTCCGCGTACTGCACGGGCAACGGCTCCAGGACGGCACCCTCATACAAGGCGTCGAGCTCGCGCCGGAGAATCCCCGCCGACCACTCATCGCCCACAACGTGGTGCATGGCCAGCGACAACACCTGCGTGTCCGGCCCGACCCGCACGAGCGTCGCCCGGAACAGCGGCCCAGCGCTCAGATCGAACGGCGCTGCACCATCGGCGTCCAACCACGCCCGTGCCGCCCCGTCCGGGTCCTCAGCACCGGACAGGTCAACGACGGCAAGCTCCACCGGCGCCGCCGGCTCGATGATCTGGTACGGCACGCCATCAGCATCGGCAACGAGCCGCGTCCTCAGCACCTCGTGCCGCGCAACGAGGGCCGTGAGCGCCGCCGCCAGCCCTTCGGCCGAGACATCCCCACCGAACCGAATCCGAGACGGCAGGTTGTATTCCACCGACCCGGGATCCAACTGTGCGAGGAACCAGAGCCGCTGCTGTGCGAACGACAGCGGCAACGCACGGTCCCGCCCGACCGGCACAATCGCCGCCGTGCCGGTCCCAGGGCCGGCCGTGTCAACCGCAGCCGCGAGCCCGGCCACCGTCGGCGCATCGAACAACGCCCCGACCGGTACCTCAACGCCGAACACGCTCCGAATCCGTGACACCACACGGGTCGCCAGAAGCGAATGCCCACCGAGTGCGAAGAAGTCGTCGAACACCCCAACGCGCTCAACGCCCAGCACCGCACCCCAGACCTCAGCAACCGCCTCCTCAACCACCGTCCGCGGGGCCACGTACTCCGCGGTCACCGCGGGAGCGTCGGGCGCCGGCAGCGCCTTCCGGTCGACCTTCCCGTTCGCGTTCAACGGGAGCGCGGTCATCTCGACGAACACGGAGGGCACCATGTAGTCCGGCAGCCGCTCCCGCAACCCGTCAACCGAGCACTGACCCACCACATACGCAACCAGCCGCGAACCGTCAGCCACCACCACGGCCGCCGACACACCCGCCTGATCACGGATCGCAGCCTCAACCTCACCAAGTTCGATCCGGAACCCGCGAACCTTCACCTGGAAGTCCGCACGGCCGAGGAACTCCGGCCGCCCATCGGAGCGCCACCGTGCCAGGTCACCGGTCCGGTAGAGCCGTGTGCCGTCCCGGTCCGCGACGAACCGCTCAGCCGTCAACTCAGGACGACCCAGATACCCGCGGGCTACACCGGCACCACCGATGTACAACTCACCGACCACACCCGCCGGAACCTCACGCAGTGAGGCGTCCAGCACAAACCAGCGGGTCCCGGCGATCGGCGAACCCAGGGTGACCGGGGCGCCGGCCGTGACCTGGTCGACCGCGGACCACACGGTGGTCTCGGTCGGGCCGTACATGTTCCAGACCGTCCCAGCCCGCTGCACCAACGAAGCCGCCAACGACCCGGGCAACGCCTCACCACCACACAGTACCCGCAGCAACGGGGAACCCGTCCAGCCGTCCTCGACCAGCATCTGCCACGTCGCCGGCGTCGCCTGCAACACCGACACACCATGCTCGTCGAT
>NZ_JBEZDS010000139.1:0-2581 GCF_040648435.1 Dactylosporangium sp. NPDC049140
AGACGGCGGATCGGGGTCGGCCGTTGCCGTTGTCGTTCGCGCAGCAGCGGTTGTGGTTCCTCGCACAGCTCGAACCCGACTCCGTCGAGTACAACCTTCCGGCGCCCATTCGGTTCTCCGGGGAGCTCTCCGCCGACGGGCTGCGCGCGGCGCTCGAGGCGCTCGTCGCGCGGCACGAGGTGTTGCGGACCCGGCTCGTGGCGGATGCCGACGGTGTACCGCGGCAGGTCATCGACCCGCCGGCACCGTTCGCGCTGCCGACGGTCGATCTGTCCACCGAGGACGATCCCGAAGCCGCGGCCGATGCCTGGATGGCCGCCGCCCGGCGGGTCCCGTTCGACCTGGCAAGTGGGCCGCTGCTGCGGGCGACGCTGCTGCGGCTCGGTACGACCGAGCACACTCTCGGCCTGGTCATGCACCACGTCATCAGCGACGAGTGGTCGGACGCGATCCTGCGCCGGGAGCTCGAGGCGCTCCACGCCGGCGCCGAGCTCGCCCCGCTGGCCGTGCAGTACGCGGACTTCGCCGCCTGGCAGCGGCAGTGGCTCACCGGGGAGGTACTCGAGGACCAGGTCGCGTACTGGCGCGGCCGCCTCGACGGCGCTCCCGTGCTCGAACTGCCGGCCGACCGGCCCCGCCCCGCCCAGCGCACCAGCGCCGGCGCGGTCATCGACTTCGCGATCCCGGCCGAGGTCGCGGACCGGCTGCGGGCCATGTCGGCCGCCGCCGGGGTTTCGATGTTCATGACGGTCTTCGCGGCCCTCAACGTGCTGCTTTCCCGGTACGCGGGCCAGGATGACATCGTCGTCGGCACCCCGATCGCCAACCGGAACCGTGCCGAGATCGAGGGGCTCATCGGGTTCTTCGTGAACACGCTCGTGCTCCGAACCGACCTCTCCGGCGACCCGACCTTCGATGAGCTGCTCGGCCGGGTCCGCACCGAAACCCTGGGCGCGTTCGAGCACCAGGACATGCCGTTCGAGTCGCTGGTCGACGCGCTCGGCACACCCCGGGACCGCTCCCGGAGCCCGCTGTTCCAGGTGCTCTTCAACTACGGCCGTATCGATGGCGACGCCGGGCCGGTCGACGACACCGTGGTCGAGGTGCCGGCGGTGTACGACCTCAGCTTCATCGTCGGCGAGACCGCGACCGACCTCGTGGGCGGCGTGCAGTTCAGCACCGAACTGTTCGACGTTTCGACGATCCGCCGGCTCATCGAGCACTTCACGTCGCTGCTGTCGGCGCTGGCACCCCGCACGCGGCTGTCCGAGCTGCCGATGCGGACGACGGGGACCTGGCGCGGCGACCGGTTGGAGCGGCCGTCGGTCGGGGGTGTGCACGAGCTGATTTCGGCGTCGTCGTCTGCGGTGGCGGTGCGCGCCGATGGTTCGTCGTTGACGTTCGCGGAGCTGGACTCGCGGGCGGCACGGTTCGCGGGCTGGCTCGCCGCGCAGGGTGTTGGTGCGGAGTCGGTGGTCGGCCTGCGGTTGCCGCGCGGCGTGGACCTGGTCGTGGCGATGCTGGGTGTGTGGAAGGCCGGTGCTGCGTATCTGGCGCTGGACCCGTCGTACCCGGTGGAGCGGCTGGAGTTCATGATTGCGGATGCCGGCGTGTCGGTGGTGGTCGACACGGTCGAGTACGGCGATCCGTTCACTGCGGCTGTGCATCCGGCACAGGCGGCCTGTGTCATTTACACATCTGGGTCGACGGGTGTGCCGAAAGGCACGGTGGTGCCGCACAGCGCGCTGCTGGGGGTGTTCGGTGGCTGGTCGGCGACGCACTTCACGCAGGGTCTGTCGTGGCTGACCCTGGCCAGTGCCAGTTTTGATGTCTTCACGGGTGATGTGGTCCGTGCGCTTGCGGCTGGGGGCACGTTGGTGCTCGGTTCGCCGGGTGCGCAGTTGGATGTGGTGTCGTGGGCTTCGCTGTTGGTTGCGGAGCGGGTGGAGGCGTTCGAGTCGGCGCCGCGGTATGTCGATGAGCTGGTCTCGTATATCGAGCGGACCGGTTTCGAGCTGCCGGATCTGCGTCTAGTCGTGGTGACCACTGACGTGTGGCGGTTGGAGTCGGTGGCCCGTGCGCGGCGGGTGCTTGGTGTGCGGGTGCTGACGGCGTACGGGGTGACTGAGGCTTCCGTTGACTCGACGTTCTGTGAATTGTTCGGTGATGGGGTGGGGCCGGCGCCGATTGGTGGGCCGTTGCCGGGGGTTGAGTTGCAGGTGTTGGATGCCGTGCTGCGGCCTGTGCCGTTGGGTGCGGTGGGTGAGTTGTTCGTCGGTGGTGTGGGTGTCGCCCGGGGTTATGTGGGTCGGCCGGAGTTGACGGCTGAGCGGTTTGTGGCGGCGGAGGGTGGGTTGCGGTGGTATCGGACCGGGGATCGGGTGCGGCGTGTTGGGGATGCGTTGGAGTTCCTTGGGCGGGCTGATGTGCAGGTGAAGGTTCGTGGGTATCGGATTGAGCCGGGTGAGGTGGAGTTTGCGCTGACTCGGCATCCTTCGGTTGATGCTGCTGTGGTGGTTGCGGATGAGCTGGATCGGTTGGTGGCGTTTGTGGTGCCTTCTGTGCCGCCGGTTGAGGAGTT
>NZ_JBEZDS010000140.1:0-2504 GCF_040648435.1 Dactylosporangium sp. NPDC049140
CTGACGCTGCAGGCGGCCCGTCAAGCCCGGTCGGGGCGAGCCCCACGCGGCATTGAGGAACCACAGTTACCTCGACGCTCATCATGGGCAGCCCCACCCCAGGGCCCCGGCAAAGTCGTCATGAGGTGATGCCCAGTATCGCCAGTGGCCGGTTGGCGTTGCGGGCGTGGCGGCGGTTAGCGGTGGCGATGTTGGTGACGCCGGCGCGGTGTTCGGTCTCTCGGTGCCGCAGGAGCCCGCCCTGCCGGCGTATGCCGCGTGGCACCCGATCGGCGGCCGGTCACCGCTGGACGCCGTCGATCAGCTGCGCCAGCGCGGGCGCGTGCTTGCGCCGGGCGATCCGCGCGTAGGCCAGCCTGGCCGGTGGCAGCAGCTCCGGACGTTGCCCGAGCTGGGTCCGCAGCACCTCGTGCGCGGCGGCCCGCACCTCGGGCACCCAGTCGACCGCCCGCTCGACCAGAAGCGGCAGGTGAGCAGGCCGCACCCGGCGGCCCATGGCGGTCACGGCGGTCTCGCGGGCGCGGCCGTCCGTATGGAGGCTCGCCAGCATCGGGGCGAGCCCTCCGGCGCCCCACCGTCCGAGACGCTTGACGAAGGGCCCCACGCTGATCTGGCGGCGCCGGCAGTGCACGATCAGGCCGTCCATCAGCCGCTCGTCTGCGGTTATGGCGTCCAGGGCGATCCGGCTGCGGCGGCGGGCCCTGGGCGTGCGGCCGTCCATGTCGGCCAGCACCCGCAGCAGCCAGCCGTAGCCGTCGACGTCGCCGCGCCGGAGCCGGAGCAGGAACGGCTCGAGGCGGGCGCGGGTCTTGTCATCCAGACGCCCGCGTCGCGTCGCCTCGGCCAGTACCAGGCTGAAGCCGAAGAAAACGAGTCCGAAGATCGACCAGAATCCGGGCTCGACCACGGTGACCAGGGCAGCGGCGGCGGTCATCAGGCCGGCGCAAAACAGGTGGACGTAGTTGCCGAATGCGTCCTTGAAGTACGGCTTTGGCTTTGGTTGGTACTGGTGGGGCAGGCCGCGCACGCGACGGATCGTACGCGGCACGGCCGCTACGCGCGGCCCCGCTCACCCCCTGGTCCCAGCAAGTCGTTATGAGGTGATGCCGAGTAGGACCAGTGGGCGGTTGGCGTTGCGGGCGTGGTGGCGATTGGCTGCGGCGATGTCGGTGACGCCAGCGAGTCGGAGGGCGCCGATGGCGGCGTCGCGGAGTGTGGCCATGACGTGTGGGCCGTTGCAAGTGCGGATCTGGGATCGGTCTTCGTCGTAGGTAACGTCGCGGACCCAGTGCGTTCTGTTCTCGATGGACCAGTGTCCGCGGATCCAGTCGGCCAGTTGCCATGGTTTGGCCTGATGTGCTTGCAGGTCGGTGATCGCGTAGACGGTATCGGAAGTGAAGCGTCGAGGTTCGTCGAGACGGCGCCGGCGGCGGCGGATCTGCAACGCCTGCGCGGCGCCGGGGAAGTCGATACCGGTGGCCACGGACAGGATCTTGAGGGTGCGGATCTCGTGGCGGCCGTGGCCGCGGGCGGTGTCGCGGTCGGCGTTGGGCACGAGCCGCCAGGGCAGGCCGGCTAGTTGTTGGTGCAGACCGGGCTGGTTGCCTTTGACGGTGAGGATCCAGTGCGCGCTGCGTCGGGCGAGGTAGGCGACGTGCTCGCGCTGGCAGTGCAACGCGTCCGCGGTCACCACCATGTCGCGCAGGTCGTCGATCCGGTCGAGCAATGCGGGGAAGCGGGTGATCTCGTTGGTTTTGGTGTCGACGTCGGTGCTGGCCAGCACGATGCCGGCGTGCTGCTCGGCGGCGGCCAGGATATGCCGGGCGGGACTATCGCGGGTGCGTGAGCCGAGCAGGGTCTTGCCGTCCACGGCGATCGCGTGCCGGGATCCGGGCGGTGGTGCGGGGATCCGCGCGGCGAGCCACGCACCGATCGCCGTGGCGAGCGGCTCGGGGTCGAGGGCCTGTAACAGTCTGCGGATCATCGCCTCCGACGGTCGTCGGTGGGCGTCGATGCCGAGCACCAGCGCGGTGTCGGTGGGTAGATCGGCGACCCATTCGGCGATCGCGGTGTAGGAGCGGTAGCCGGCTACCACCGCGCAGACCGCGGCGGTGACCACGACGACAAGTTGGTGGCGGATGCCCCGGCGGCGCGCGGGTCGGGTACCTGGGCCAGGGCGGTGGGCAGACCAGCGGCCAGTTGTTGGGTGGGCAGTCCAGCCGGTGCGGCCGACAGCGAGGCGATCACCGATGATGGCGATGCGGGCATGACTCACTTCGGAAGCGATCAACAAGGCGTAGGAACCTCGATGATCTTCTGAACCAGTCATGCCCGCCCTGGCACCCCGAGCAAGGGCGCGTCTACATCAATCGCCCCAAGCCGGACCACCCATCACGACTTTGCCGGGGCGTGTGCCATGAACGACGAACGGAGATCGCATGGATAGGTAGTGGTCTTTCGGGAGTCGATGCTGTGCGGGAGATGAAGGTTTGGCCCTTCGGAGT
>NZ_JBEZDS010000141.1:0-2317 GCF_040648435.1 Dactylosporangium sp. NPDC049140
GCGGCGTTGGTGCAGCGGGCTGGGTCGGTGTGGAACATGTACGGCCCGACTGAGACGACCGTGTGGTCCGCGGTCGACCAGGTCACGGCCGGCGCCCCGGTCACCCTGGGTTCGCCGATCGCCGGGACGCGCTGGTACGTCCTGGACGCCTCACTGCGTGAGGTTCCGGCGGGTGTGGTCGGTGAGTTGTACATCGGTGGTGCTGGGGTGGCCCGTGGGTATCTGGGTCGTCCTGAGTTGACGGCTGAGCGGTTCGTCGCGGACCGGGACGGCGCACGGCTCTATCGGACCGGGGACCTGGCGCGGTGGCGCTCCGATGGGCGGCCGGAGTTCCTGGGCCGTGCCGATTTCCAGGTGAAGGTGCGTGGGTTCCGGATCGAGCTTGGTGAGGTTGAGGCTGCGATCCGTGATCAGGCGGGTGTGTCGGCGGCCGTGGTGGTGGCTGACGGTTCGCGGCTGGTTGCGTATGTGGTGGGTCAGTGCTCGGTTGACGGGCTGCGGGAGCGGCTGCCGGACTACATGGTGCCCTCCGTCTTTGTGGAGATGACCTCGCTGCCGCTGAACGCGAACGGCAAGGTCGACCGCAGGGCGTTGCCGGCGCCGGACGCGCCCGCGGCGGTGGGGGACTATGTCGCGCCTCGCACGCCCGTGGAGGAGGCGGTTGCTGAAGTCTGGGGCGCGGTGCTCGGGGTTGAGCGCGTCGGATTGTTCGACGACTTCTTCGCGCTCGGTGGGCATTCGCTTCTGGCGACGCGTGTGGTGTCGCGGATTCGAAGCGTGTTCGGCGTCGAGGTACCTGTTGCCGCGCTGTTCGATGCGCCGACCGTTGCTGGGCTGGCGGTTGCCATCGACGCAGCCGGGCCGGGCATCGCTGCGGCGGCGATGGTTCCCGTCCGCCGGGACGAACCCTTGCCACTTTCGTTCGCGCAGCAGCGGCTGTGGTTCCTGGCACAGTTGGATCCCGGGTCGGCGGAGTACAACCTCCCGTCTCGGATTCGGCTCGGAGGAGAAGTCTCCGTCGAGGCATTGGAGGCGGCGCTCACCACGCTCGTCGCACGGCATGAGGTACTGCGGACCCGGCTGGTCGCCAATGCCGATGGGGTACCGCACCAGGTGATCGAGCCCGCGGCGCCGTTCGTGCTGCCGGTCGTGGATCTTTCGGACGCGGACGATCCGGAGGGCGCGACGCGGGCCTGGCTGGCCGCCGACGGTGCGGCGCCGTTCGATCTGAGCGCCGGGCCGCTGTTCCGGGCGACGCTCGTGCGGGTCGGCCCGGACGAGCACGTGTTGGCGCTGGCCATGCACCACGTCGTCGGCGATGCCTGGTCGGCGGGCATCCTGCGGCGGGAGCTTGACGCGCTGTATGCGGGTGTCGAGTTGGCGCCGTTGCCGGTGCAGTACGCGGACTTTGCGGTGTGGCAGCGGCGTTGGCTCACCGGCGAGGTGCTGGACCGGCAGGTCGGGTACTGGCGGGATCGGCTGGATGGTGTGCCGGTGCTGGAGTTGCCGGCGGACCGGCTGCGGCCTCCGCAGCGGTCCAGTGCTGGGGCGGCGCTTCGGTTTGTGATCCCGGCTGACGTGGCTTCGGGTCTGCGTGCGGTGGCCCGTGAGGCTGGGGCATCCATGTTCATGACGGTGTTTGCGGCGTTCAATGTGCTGTTGTCGCGGTACGCCGGTCAGGATGACGTCGTGGTCGGTACGCCGATCGCGAACCGGAACCGTGCGGAGATCGAGGGACTGATCGGGTTCTTCGTGAACACGTTGGTGTTGCGCACGGACTTGTCCGGTGATCCGACGTTCGCGGAGTTGGTGGGCCGGGTGCGGGCTGGGACGCTGGATGCGTACGCGCATCAGGATGTGCCGTTCGAGCACCTGGTGGATGAGCTCGGCGTCGACCGGGATCGCTCCCGGACGCCGTTGTTCCAGGTGTTGTTCAACTACGCCGCCGCTGCTGAGGGTGGCGAGCCCGTGCTGCGCACGGGGTCTGTGCCGATGCCCGTGAAGTTCGACCTGTCTGTTGCGGTGGTTGAGGCGGGTGCTGGGCTGGTCGGTGAGGTGCAGTACAGCACCGTGCTGTTCGATGAGGCCCGGATGGTTCGGCTGATTGGGCACTTCCAGCAGCTCCTGGCCGCCGTTTCGGCCGATACAGGCCGGCGCGTTTCGGACCTGCCGATGTTGACCGCCGCGGAGGTGGCGGACCTGGCACGGTGGAATGACACGGTGACCGTGCTGCCCCGTGGCGAGACTGTGCTGGATCTGATCGCGTCCCAGGATCCGGCGGCGGTGGCGGTCCGTGCTGGTGACACGGCGTTGACCT
>NZ_JBEZDS010000142.1:0-2204 GCF_040648435.1 Dactylosporangium sp. NPDC049140
GTCGTGCCGTTGAAGAGCGAGTACTGAGTCGGCTGGGCCAGGGCGTTGAACGACGTGCGCTCGACCAGCCACCGGCGCTGGTCGGCGCCGTAGAACGTGCTGAGGTTGTCGGTCATCCCCAGCGCGTTGTACCCGGTCACGGTCGTCTCGGACTGCAGGTCACCGACCGCCGGGGAGCCGGTGCTGTTGACCGAGCCGTCGGGGTTGTAGCCGGTGTAGTAGGTGTAGTCGCCGGCCAGACCGGTCTCCGACGCCGGGATGGTGATGGTGGCGATGGTGGGCTGGTTCTGGTCGTTGTACTGCACGACCGTCGACTTGTACTGCTGGCCGCTGACGTAGCGGATCGACGCGGTCAGGTTGCCCTTCGCGTTGGTGACGTTGTCCTCGAACTTCGTCGTGTCGTACGTCCAGCCCGCGAGCTGGTTGGCCGCCGTGATCGAGGTCTGGTACAGGCCGGTCCGGCGATTGAGGTTGTCGTACGCGGTGATCAGGACCTTGCCGCGGGCGTCGGTCGTCTTCGTCGGGCGCCCGGCGTTGTCGTACTCCTTGGTCGTGGTACCGCTGTCCGGGTCCTTCGTCGACGTGTTGCGCCCGCGCTGGTCGTAGTCGTAGGTCCACTCGTACCCGGCCGGGTCCACCACCTTGGCCAGCAGGCCGCGGCGGTTGTACGTGTACGACGTCTTGTCGTAGCTGCTGGGGTTCGTGCTGAGGTGGTCCGGGACCCGCGTGGCGAACTGGCGCAGTTCGGTGGTGCGCCCGTCCTCGTCGGTGACGGTGAGCGAGCCGGTGCCGCCCAGCGGCGGGGTGACCGCGGTGTAGTCGCCGCCGTAGTAGGTCGACGTGCGCCATTTCTCGACGTTGTACGGCTGGAAGATCTCCGCGGTCTGCCGGCCCGCGCCGTCGAACTCGAGGCGGGTCTGCGACGGGATCGTGAGGCCCTCGTCGACCGGCGCCACGAGCGCCGTACCCGGGTCGCCGGAGGCGTCGTGGTACGCCGCGAAGCTGCGCACGGCACGCCCGGCGGTGTCGTAGAACGAGTCGGTGAGCAGCCGGC
This sequence comes from Dactylosporangium sp. NPDC049140, assembly GCF_040648435.1. Lineage (NCBI taxonomy): Bacteria > Bacillati > Actinomycetota > Actinomycetes > Micromonosporales > Micromonosporaceae > Dactylosporangium > Dactylosporangium sp. NPDC049140. The sequence goes on from NZ_JBEZDS010000142.1 coordinate 1,055, forward strand.
CGCCGGACGGCGACGCGGTCTGGGTCTGCCGCTCGCGGACCAGGCCGTCGTAGAGCGAGTACGTCGTGTTGTAGCCGCCGCTCGGGTTGAGCTGCCGGCTGGTGACCGCGTTGACCCCGTCGGTGCGGATCAGGTAGTCGTACCGCGTGTCGGCCGGGGCGGTGTTCTTGTCGTGCCCGGGCAGCCAGACCGCGGTGAGCCGGCCGAGCCCGTCGTAGGTCAGGTCGGTGCGCCGGCCGTTCGGGTCGACGGTGGCCGTGGCCAGCCCCCAGGCCGGCTCGAACGTGGTCGTCGTGTTCCAGGTGCGGGGGTTCGTGTCGACGGTCTGGGTGACCGGCCCGCTCGTCAGCGGCGTGTACTCGGTGGCCGAGTGGTAGTCCATGGCATCCCACGACTCGAGGGGACGGCCGAGGACGTCGTAGGTGGTCCGGCCCACCTGGTAGTACGTCGGGCTGGTGGCGCTCCAGACGCTCAGCCCCTCGCTCTTGGTGACATCGCCCTTGGTCGGCGCGGCGCCGAAGGTGGTGGCGTTGTCGTAGTACAGGCGGCTGTCGCCGATGACGTCGGCGGCCGCGATCGGGCCGGTCGCCACCTGGTCGCAGTCGAGCGCGAACGTCTGGGTGCGCTGCTGCGACGACATGAGCCAGACCGACGTGTTGCGGGGCTCGTAGGTCGTGGTCGTGCACTGCTCGTCGCCGGTGACGGCGTCGTCGCCGTAGTCGGTCGCGGCGACGATCATGCCCATGGCGTCGAAGGTGTTCTTGCTCGACGAGCGGCGGAAGCCGCGGTTGTCGTCGAGCGCGGTGCGGTTGTGCACGGCCGCGGTGTTGGTGTACTTCGCGGTCGTGGTGACGCCGTTGATGGTGCGGGTCGCGGTCGCCGCCGACTGCCACGGGTCGTTTATCGCGCCCGAGACCTCGGCGCCGCCGACGCCGTTGAGGGTCCGGGACTCGCGGATCATGCCGGAGTAGGCGTCGTCGTCGGGGACGCTGCCGCCCTGCGAGTCGACCACGTTGACGGTGCGGGTGCCCGAGGGCAGGTGGTCGCCGTTCATCCCGCGGAAGTACAGCGTCTCCGAGTACGTCCGCTCGTCCGGGTTGCCGGGAGCGGTCGGGGCCTCACCCGCGGAGGTGCCGACCTTGGCGTAGCC
>NZ_JBEZDS010000143.1:0-2166 GCF_040648435.1 Dactylosporangium sp. NPDC049140
CAACCGGTCAAACCCCGCCAAGGCCATCGAGTGTCGGGCGCGCCCCAGACGCCGACGAATACCAGCCGGACCGACCCGACGAACCCACGGCTTCGATGCCGTGGCGCCGGCCCACAGCTCACGAATTTGCCGATGCGCGCTGTGCGGGATGTACGGGGCCGTGGTGGGTGCGGATCGCGGTTGACGTACAACCGCTTCCATGCGCTCATCATGGCGCTACTTGGCGCGGGCGCGGATCTGCGCGGCGCAGCTCTCGGCGACGGGTGCCCAGTCTGTGCCGAGTACGTTCAGCGATGCCGTTTCCGGGTCCGATCCCTGGCGGACGACAGAGCCGAAGAACGCCAGCATCCTGTCCTCGCCGAACCGTTGTGCCAGGCAGGTCACGGTGAGCAGGGCCAGGCCGTACCGGGCGCGCTGGTCGTCGTCGGAAGCATCCGTCGGCATCGCTGCGAGCGTGACCGAGCCGTCCCAGCGCCCGGCGCGTAGGTAGCGGCGCACCGACGGCAGCCGGTCCCGGGTCCACGAGCCGTCCCGGTCCGCGACGTACTCCGCCAACCCCTCCGTCAGCCACCACAGCCGCCCCGCATGGGGCTCGTCGCCAACGCTCACGACGTGGGCGAACTCGTGCGCCAGCAGGTTGGCCAGCCCGTCGATGCCGACCTGGCCGGCTTGGACCTCAACTCCGTAGGACCCGGCCGCGTAACCGTCGGAGCTGCCGCCCTGGCCGTTCCACCAGGTACTGCGCTGCTCGGGCCCGGCGACGTAGACGACGTACCGCTTCGGCGGCGGCCCCCAGCGGGCGAACCTGTCAGCGATGTCGGCGGCCCGGTCGGCGGCCCCGAGGAAGCGGTCGAGCTGCCCGGCGAGCGCGGCCGGCCCGGCCACGATGACCCGCCGCCCCTCGACGGCCTGCAACACCGTCATGTCCCACGGCAGCACGGTCCGCTGGAACGAGGTCGCGACGGCCCGGCTGTCCTGGATCGCCCACGTGCTCGGCAGCAGCAGCTCGACGGGCACGCATCCGGGATCGCCGAGGCAGTACCCGATCTTCACCGTGACGGTCGACCGGTCCTGGATGTCCGGCGGCATCTTCGCCACCTCCGCCGTCCACCGCGCCACCCGCAGTGCCCGTAGCGAGTGGAACCGTTGCGTGAACTCGTCGTACAACCGGACGTCGACGGACGCCAGGTAGCCGTCCAGGTCGCCGGCGAGCAGTGCCTGCCCCTGCGCGGCAAGCGCCGCGTTGATGAGGCCGGCCTTCACGTCGGCGAGGCTCCGCAACCCTGTGGGCGAGGCCGAGGCGGCGCGGGTCGCGGCGGTAGCCTCCGGCTTCGCGTCGATCCCGCCCATCAGGAACACCGCCGCGACGAGGACGACCGCTGCAGTAACGGCCACCAGCACCGGCCACCGCCGGGCCGGCGATCCCGATTCCAGCGATGCGGGCGGCCGGACGGAGGAGGCGGTGAACGGCAGCGGCACGCCGTACCCACCCGCCCCGACGAACTCGACGGGCCGCGGCTCGTCGTCCTCGATCTGCACGCGCGCAACGTACTGGATCTCCGCGCCGCCCGCTATCACCGCAAGTCACACCGTCGCTGTCAAGTCACGAGGGATTCAACCGGCACTCGCGCATCAGCCGGGCAATGGGCACGCGGTACGTGGCCGTGGCAGGCAACAACGGCGCCGGCCGGGCCAGGTCGACCCGGTCGCGCAAAACATCAACGAACATCTGAGTGACGCCGGCAATACACGTCCCGGGCCTTCGCCACCGCCTGCCGGACGGCCGGCGTGCGCCAGTCGATGAGCCCGATCGGCAGCTCCGCCGACAACGCCGCAGCCGAATCGTTCAACGCCAGCCTGAAACGCGAAACCCTGCAAGGCCGCCGCACGTTCACCGACGAGCGCGAAGCCCGGCTCACCATCTTCCGGTGGCTGCACCGCTACAACACCGTCCGACGGCAGTCCCGCCTCGGCCACCAAGCCCCGAACACCTACGAGCGCAACCTCCCAGCAGCACCGACTAGGCTGGCCGCAGCCGCATAACCCCGTGTCCAAGATCAGGGGTCAAGCCCCGATCGCCCTGCTCGCCGCAGCCGCGGACGACCTCGCCGCGGCCATGGCCCGGATCCGTACTCTCGCGTACGCGATCCTTGACGGCACCCTCAT
>NZ_JBEZDS010000144.1:0-2131 GCF_040648435.1 Dactylosporangium sp. NPDC049140
CCGGCGTACAACCACCAGCGGATCGACAAGATCACCACGGAGACCGGCGAGCAGGTCACCGTCACCTACGCCAACAGCACCGCGACGATCCAGGCCTGTGATCAGACGCCGGGCGCCTCGCACCTGCCGTCGGCGACGAACAACACGATGCTGTGCTACCAGCAGTACTGGCAGGGGCAGGGCCAGACGTCTCCGGTGTCGGACTGGTTCCAGAAGTGGGTCGTCACCAAGGTCGTCCAGCACGACCCGGTCATCGCCGGGGCCAAGGACCTGGAGACGAACTACAGCTACGTCGGCGACGCCGCCTGGCACCGCGACGACTCGGTGTCCACCAAGAACGCGCGGCGCAGCTGGAGCCAGTTCCGCGGCTTCGGGCAGGTCGTCAAGACCACCGGGGCCGCACCGGACCCGGTCACGCAGACGTCCACGACGTACCTGCGCGGCATGGACGGCGACTACAACAGCCAGACCGGCGGCACCCAGAAGTCCGTGACGGTCACGGCGAGCACCGGCGACGCGGTCGTCGACGCGAACCAGTTCGGCGGTATGGTGCTGGAGACCGATACGTATACGCAGGCCGGCGGTACGGTGACGGCCAGGGCGATCAGCCTGCCGTGGTCGGCGCAGACCGCGTCGCACGCCGAGAACGCCCAGCCGGGGCTGCCGGCGCAGCTCGCGCAGTTCGTCAACGTCGGCACGAGCAAGAACCTGACGCTGCTGAGCACCGGCGCGTGGCGCACCGCGCAGCGGACCGACACCTTCTCCGCCACGACGGGCCTGCCGCAGCAGAGCGACGACCGGGGCGACGTGTCCCTGCTCGGCACCGCCGACTCCCAGGAGACGTGCTCCACCGCCACGTACGCGTCGCCGCCCGCCGGTGTCAACGCCGGCATGGTGAGCTACTTCAACCGCAAGCTCACGGTCGCCGGGCCCTGCGGCACCGCGCCGAGCGCGACGACCACCATCGCCGACACGCTTACCTACTACGACGGCAACGCCGCACCGGGCGTCATCACCGCCGCCGGCGACGCGTCGCGCACCGAGGACGTCGACTCGTACACCGGCTCGACGCCGGCCTACGCCACGACCACCTCGGCCGCGACGTTCGACGCGTACGGCCGCCCGACGTCGAGCACCGACGCGCGTGGTCTCGTCACGACCAGGACCTACGTGCCGCCGGCCGGGCAGCTGCCGACGAGCGTCACCAGCACCGACACCACGTTCAGCCAGGCCACAATCATCACGATGGACCAGGCGCGGCAGCTGCCGACGAAGACGGTCGACCCCAACAACAACGCCACCTCCCAGGCCTACGACGGCCTCGGCCGCCTCACCAGCGTCTGGCTGCCGGGCCGGGCCACCACCCAGTCGGCCAGCATCGTGCACGCCTACAGCGTCAACGGCACCACGGCGCCGTCGTACTCCTCGACGAAGACGCTGCGCGACGACTCCACCTACGCCTGGGCGTACACCATCTACGACGGCCTCGGCCGGGAACGGCAGACCCAGACCGTCTCCCTGGACGGCAGCAACGGCTCCCTGGTCACCGACAGTTTCTACGACACCCACGGCTGGGCGACCAAGAAGACCCGGCCGTTCTACGTGACCGCTTTCCCGAGCGCCACGATCTACCCGGCCGCCGACGCCTCCGTCCCGGCCGAGAAGGTCGCCACCTACGACGGGCAGGGCCGGCCCACCGGCGTCGCCGCCTACTCCCTCGGCCAGCTCCAGTGGACCACCACCACCGCCTACCCGGGCGGCGAGCGCACCGACGTCACCCCGCCCTCCGGCGGCACCGCGACGAGCACGTTCACCGACGCCCGCGGGCACACCAGCGCGCTGTGGAACTACACCACCGCGACGCCGGACGGCAACGCCGCCCACGCCTCGATCATCTCCTACGGCTACTCCCCGGCCGGCAAACCGGCCAAGGTAACGGGGCCCGGCGGGCAGATCTGGACCTACACCTACGACCTGCACGGCCGGCCGGCCACCGCCGCCGACCCGGACGCGGGCACCGTGACGACCCACTTCAACGCGGCCGGTGACCTGCTCAGCCAGGCCGACGCCCGGCCGAAGACCATCACGTGGACGTACGACGAGCTCGGCCGGAAGAAGACCGAGAACGACG
>NZ_JBEZDS010000145.1:0-1979 GCF_040648435.1 Dactylosporangium sp. NPDC049140
CTTCGACGCCTGCTGGTCCAGGACCTCGACGTGCACCTTGCCCGGGATCGGCACGCTCGCCGCCCCGATCGTCCGCGCCTGCCGCGTCGTCGTCGGCGCGGTGATCGTCACCGGGCCGCCCGCCACCTTCACCGCGGCCGGATCCATGTCGGTCGCCGACGCGCCGGGCCAGACCGGGGCCGGGTTGTCCTGCGCCTTCTTCGTGGTGTCCTTAACCGGCTTCCCCGCCGGTACCGACTTCGTCTTCACGCTCGGCACCTTCGCGGCGCCGGCCGGGGTGAACGGCTTGGCCGGGCCCGCGAACGCCGGCGCCTGCACGCCGAGCGCCACCAACAAGGCCAGGGGCAGGCCCAGCAGGAGACCCCGCCGGAACTTCGAGTCACGCACCAGCGACCTCCGGAGCTGAATGGCGGACATGGCGGTCACGCGACCGGCGGGGTGTAGATGACGGCCCGGCTGTCGACGAGCGCGTCGCGGAACGAGGAGTAGGTCTGCCCGACGGTCCCGTCGGCGTTCTCGATGCCGACGACCGTCCCGAGCCCGCGTTCGTAGGCGTTGTCGAGGCCGGCGTAGTTGAAGGTGATCGTGCCGTTCTCGGCGATGAGCACCTCGGCGTTGACGCGTCGCGACGTGTTGCCGAAGAGGTACATGTCGCGCCACTCGATGACGAACTTGCGGTTCGGCGCGGAGCCGACGACCGCGGTCCGGACGCTGGAGCTGCCGTCCAGGACCAGGTCGTCCCAGAACGGGTACAGCGCGGCGTTCGGGCCGGTCGGATCGGGTAGCGCGGCCCGCGCATCCGGCACCTCGTAGCCGGGATCGGTGAAGCTGACGAAGCCGTTGGCCGAAACCCACGCGCTGGTGTACGTCTGGCCGTAGAACGTCACCGGGAACGGCAGCGTTATCGGGGTGTGCGCGTCGTCGTCGACGATCCCCAGGACCGTGGTGTCGGCCGGCACGAACGCCTGCGTCGCCGTGGTGCACGTGTAGCCGAACTCGTCCGGCACCGGGGCGAGGGCCAGGTTCGCCACGGTCGGCCCGGACACGTGCCCGGTGACCGCGGCCGTGGCGCAGCCGTCCACCGTGGACACGCTGAACCCGCCCTCCTCCACGGAGGCGAACGCGTAGCTGCCGTCGCTCGCCGACGTGGTCGTGAGGCCCTGGGGCTGCAGCGACACGGTGAGCCCGGCGGCGGGAGCGCCGTTGCGGGTCACGGTGCCGGTCACGGCCCCGGTGCCGATCGGCTGGGCGTCGAGCGGGTAGTCGATGAGCACGGCCTTGTCGTTGTCGAGGATGGGCTGGTTGTAGAGGTACTGCAGCCCGTACTCGCCGCCGGTGCTCTCGATGCCGACTGTCGCGTCCAGACCCTTCTCGGTGTCGTCGGCGTCGATGTCGGCGTAGTTGAAGGCGATGTCGCCGTTCTCGGACAGGATCGCCTCGAACGTGACCCGCTTCGGCGTGCCCCACATCTCGACGTTGCGCCACTCGACGATGTACTGCCGGTTCGGGAACGCCCCGGTGAGCTCGGTGCGGACGCTGGCGCTGCCGTCGACGATCAGGTCCCGCCAGAACGGTGCGACGATCGCGTTCGGGGCCGCCGCCTGCGGGATGGCCGCGCCGGCGGAGGCGTCGCCCGCCGCGCTCGGGTCGGCGAAGGCGATGAAGCCGTTCGTCGACACCCACGCGGTGGAGGAGTTGTGACCGTAGAACGGCATCACGAACGGCAGCGCGACCTGGGTGGTGGCGTCGTCGCCGCTGAGGTTGAGCAGGCTGCCGTCGGCGGGGTCGAACGCCTGGCTCTGCGTCGTGCAGGTGTACCCGAAGATGTCGGACTGCGGGTACAGCGCCAGGTCCACGTACGTCTGCCCGGTGACCACGACCTCCGTGCTGGCGTACAGCCCGCAGGCGTCGCCGACCGCGGTCGACACCGTGTAGGTGCCGGCGGTGAGGCCGGTGAACTCGTAGTAGCCGTTCGCGTC
>NZ_JBEZDS010000146.1:0-1929 GCF_040648435.1 Dactylosporangium sp. NPDC049140
GTGTGCCATGAACGACGAACGGAGATCGCATGGATAGGTAGTGGTCTTTCGGGAGTCGATGCTGTGCGGGAGATGAAGGTTTGGCCCTTCGGAGTCGCCCTTCGGGGGGAGGCTCCAAACCACCACATGCTGCGTTGGCTGAAGACCGTCGTGGTGAGCGATGTGGAAAAGGCGCCCGAGAGGCGTCAGGTGGGGATCAGGAAGGTGAGTGAACCCGAACCGCTGTAGACGTGCCGTTACAAACGAGGTGACATCGAAACCGTGGCCAGGCTTCGGGCTGCGGGAGCAGGGCCTGGCGGGAGTCCCGATGACTGGCCAGGTGGTGTCCGGCATGGAGGCGGCATGAGCCTGGTCTGCGGCTCTCGCATGGAACATGGGAAGGCGCGCCTCGACACTGTCCTAACAGGACGATAGGGAGCAGCCAAGCGGTGGAGACCGCGAGGCGGTGAGTACCGTCGCGGGGCGCGCTGGCGGACCGGTCCGTAGTAGTGGTGAAGCCGCTGTAATGGCGGTGGAGCGAAGGGGCCGGGCCATCTGTGGTTTGTTCGTCCGGTCAACCAGGGCTGGGTGCCCTGGGAGGAGCTGTGTTGAGCGAGCTGAAGTCGTCAGGGAAGTCGTTCGAGATCTCCAAGCGGGAAGTCTGGGAAGCGTACGAGAAGGTCAAGGCGAACAAGGGCGCACCGGGCGTGGATGGGGTGACATTGGGGCAGTTCGAGTCCGATCTGAGCAGCAGTCTGTACAAGATCTGGAATCGGATGTCCTCGGGGACCTATTTTCCGCCACCGGTGCGGGCGGTGGAGATACCGAAGCCGCACGGCGGTGGGACGAGAATCCTCGGCGTGCCCGCTATCGCGGACAGGGTGGCCCAGACGGTGGTGGCCCGGAGGTTGGAGGAGAGGGTCGAGCAGATCTTCCATCCGGATTCCTACGGCTACCGGCCGAACCGGTCCGCGCTGGACGCGGTGGCGATATGCCGGCGGCGGTGCTGGAAGTACGACTGGGTAGTAGATCTGGACGTCCAGAAGTTCTTCGACAGTGTGCCGTGGGATCTTGTCGTTAAGGCGGTGCAGGCCAACACCGACCTGCCGTGGGTGGTGCTCTATGTCAAGCGGTGGCTGCAAGCACCGCTGCAGTTGCCTGACGGGACGTTGCAACAGCGAGACCGGGGGACCCCGCAGGGGTCTGCGGCCTCGCCCGTGCTGGCGAACCTGTTCCTGCATTACGCGTTCGACAAGTGGATGGCCAGAACGTTCCCGGCCGTGCCGTTTGAGCGTTACGCCGACGACGCGGTGGTGCACTGCGTCAGCGAACGCCAGGCGCAGTTCGTGCGTCGGGCGATCGAGGACAGGATGGTCGAGGTCGGGCTGCGGCTGCATCCCGACAAGACGAAGATCGTGTACTGCAAGGACGGTAACCGGCGTGGCCACCATCAGGACACGTCGTTCACGTTCCTGGGGTACACCTTCAGAGCCCGCGCGGCCCGTGACCGCCACGGGGACGTGTTCACCGCGTTCCTACCGGCGGTCAGCAAGGAAGCCCTCAAACGGCTGGGCAGAACGGTACGCGGATGGCGACTGCACCGACGTACCGAGTGCAGCGCAGCCGAACTCGCCGAGATGATCAACCCGGTCGTACGTGGATGGATGCAGTACTACGGGGCGTTCTACCGCTCCGCTCTGTCCATCCTCCTGGCGCGCATCAACACCTATCTGGTGCGCTGGACCCGCAAGAAGTACAAACGGCTCCGTGCCCGCGAGAAAGCCCGTGCCGCCTGGGAACACGCCACCAAGCGAAGCCCCAGACTCTTCGCGCATTGGGCCTGGGTCACGAACCCCCTGATGATCAAGGTGGCAGGAGCGGGGTGACGGGAGACTGTCACGCCCCGTTCTGTGGGAGCCCGAGGGTGCGATTCCCTCGGGCTACCCGACC
>NZ_JBEZDS010000147.1:0-1852 GCF_040648435.1 Dactylosporangium sp. NPDC049140
GCGGTGTTTGTGGCGCTGGATGTGCTGCCGTTGACGCCGAATGGGAAGGTGGATCGGGGGGCGTTGGCTGGGGTGCGGGCCGAGGTTGGTGGCTTCGTGGCGCCGCGGAACGCTGTCGAAGAGGTGCTCGCCGGGGTGTGGGGGGAGCTGCTCGGCGTCGAGCGGGTCGGGGTGCACGACGACTTCTTTGCGCTGGGTGGGCACTCGCTGCTCGCCACCCAGGTCGCGTCCCGGGTGCGGAATTTGTTCGGCGTTGAGGTACCGGTGGCGGCGGTCTTCGACGCGCCGACCGTCGGCCGGCTGGGCGCGCTCGTCGGGGCGTCGCAGGACAGCGCCGCCGCGCCGCCCATCACGCCCGCCGATCGTGACCAGGCGCTGCCGTTGTCGTTCGCGCAGCAGCGGCTGTGGTTCCTGGCTCAGCTCGAGCCGAACTCGGCCGAGTACAACGCGCCGACCACGATCCGGTACGACGGTGAGCTCGACGTCGAGGCGCTGCGGGCCGCGCTCCAGGCGCTCGTCGCGCGGCAGGAGGTGCTCCGCACACGGCTCGTTGCCGACGCGGACGGCGTACCACGCCAGGTTGTCGACCCGCCGGCGGAGTTCGTGCTGCCGATCGTCGACCTGTCCACTGAGGACGATCCGGAGGCCGCCGCCGAGGCGTGGCTCGCCGCCGACCGGCAGGTGCCGTTCGACCTGGCCGCCGGGGCGCTGCTGCGGGCGTCGCTGCTGCGGCTCGGCACGGGCGCGCACATCCTCGCGCTCGCCATGCACCACCTCGTCATCGACGACTGGTCCGAGCGCATCCTGCGCCACGAGCTCGACGCGCTGTACCAGGGTCTCGACCTGGCCCCGCTGCCCGTGCAGTACGCCGATTTCGCCGTGTGGCAGCGCCGCTGGCTCACCGGCGAGATCCTGCGCGACCAGCTCGAGTACTGGCGTGCCCGGCTCGACGGCGCGCCCGCGCTGAACCTGCCGACCGACCGGCCGCGCCCGGCGATCCGCTCCAGCGCCGGCGCCGCGATCGAGTTCGCGATCCCGGCCGACACGGTCGCGGGGCTGCGTGCCTTGTCGCGGGCCGCCGGCGTGTCGATGTTCATGACGGTGTACGCGGCGTTCAGTGTCATCCTCGGGCGGTACGCCGGTCAGGATGACGTCGTCGTCGGCACACCGATCGCCAACCGGAACCGGTCGGAGATCGAGGGCCTGATCGGCTTCTTCGTCAACACGCTCGTGCTCCGGGCCGACCTGTCCGGCGATCCGACGTTCGCCGAGCTGCTGGGCCGGGTGCGGGGTGAGACCCTGGCCGCGTACGCGCACCAGGACCTGCCGTTCGAGCAGCTCGTCGACCAGCTCGGGGTGCACCGTGAGCGCTCCCGGTCGCCGCTGTTCCAGGTGCTGTTCAACTACGCCGCCGCCGATGGGCAGCGCTGGGACGCCGACCTGCCGGACCAGCCGTCCGCGCCGGTCGCGGTGCCGGTGAAGTTCGACCTGTCCGTCGCCCTGCTCGAGGCCGGCGCCGGGCTGGCCGGCCGGCTGCGCTACAGCACGACCCTGTTCGACGACGCCAGGATGGCCCGTCTGGTCGGTCATTTCCGGGAGTTGCTGGCGGCGGTGGCCGCGGACGCGGATCGGCGTCTGTCCCGGCTGCCCGTGCTGACGCCGGCCGAGGTGGCCGATCTGGCACGGTGGAATGACACGGTGACCGTGCTGCCCCGGGCCGAGACTGTGCTGGATCTGATTGCGTCCCAGGATCCGGGGGCGGTGGCGGTCCGTGCTGGTGACACGGCGTTGACCTATGGCGAGTTGTGGCAGCGTTCGGCGGATGTGGCCGGGTATCTGCTGGCTTCGGGTG
>NZ_JBEZDS010000148.1:0-1718 GCF_040648435.1 Dactylosporangium sp. NPDC049140
GGGCTGCTGCGGGTGTCGCAGGTCGGGGTACACGATGATTTCTTCGCGCTTGGTGGGCACTCGCTGCTGGCGACACAGGTCGTGTCGCGGGTGCGCGACGTGTTCGGCGTCGAGATTCCGGTGGCCGCCGTGTTCGATGCGCCGACTGTTGCGCGGCTCGCGGCCGTGGTCGACGGCGCCGCGCCTGGGGTGCGGGTGCCGCCGGTCGTTCCGGTCGGGCGGGATGTGGCGTTGCCGCTGTCGTTTGCCCAGCAGCGGCTTTGGTTCCTCGCGCAGCTGGACGGGGCGGCCGAGTACAACATGCGGGCCGTGATCCCGTTCGGCGGCCTGTCGGTCGAGACCATGCGGGCCGCGCTCGGGTCACTCGTCGCGCGGCACGAGGTCCTGCGGACCCGGCTGGTCGCCGGTGCGGACGGTGTGCCGTACCAGGTGATCGACCCGGCGCCCGACTTCGTCCTTCCCGTCCTGGACATTTCGGATGCCGCGGAGGCGGAGGCGTGGCTGGCTCTTGATGCGGCGGTGCCGTTCGACCTCGCGGCCGGCCCCTTGTTCCGGGCCACGCTGCTGCGGCTCGGGCCGGACGAGCACATCCTGGCCCTCGCCATGCACCACGTCGTCGCCGACGAGTGGTCCGTCGGCATCCTGCGGCGGGAGCTCTCCGCCCTGCTCGCCGGGGAGCCGCTGTCGCCGCTGCCGGTCCAGTACGCCGACTTCGCCGTCTGGCAGCGCCGCTGGCTCACCGGCGAGGTCCTCGACGGCCAGCTCGCCTACTGGCGCCGCCGCCTGGCCGACGTGCCCGCCCTGGAGCTTCCGACCGACCGGCCCCGGCCCGCCCACCGCTCCAGCGAGGGCGCGGCCATCGAGTTCGTCGTACCCGCCGACGTCGTCGACGGCCTCCGTGCGGTGTCCCAGGACGCCGGCGTGTCCATGTTCATGACGGTGCTGGGAGCGTTCACGGTCCTGCTCGGCCGCTACTCGGGCCAGGACGACTTCGTGATCGGCACGCCCATCGCCAACCGCACCCGCGCCGAAATCGAAGGCCTGATCGGCTTCTTCGTCAACACACTGGTCCTCCGGGCGGACCTGTCCGGCGACCCGACCTTTGCGGAGCTGCTGGGCCGCGTACGGACCGAGACGCTCGCCGGGTACGCGCACCAGGACGTCCCGTTCGAGCAGCTCGTCGACGAGCTCGGCGTGCGGCGTGACCTGTCGCGTACGCCGCTGTTCCAGGTGCTGTTCAACTACGTCGCCGCCGACGGCCGGGGCCCGGCCTCGGAGCTGCCTGACGTGGTGGGCGAGCCGGAGTCGACGCCGGTCAAGTTCGACCTGTCGATCGCCGTGGACGAGGTGGGGGACGGGCTGCGGGCCGCGCTGCGGTACAGCACGGCTCTGTTCGATGACGCCCGGATGATTCGCATGGTCGGTCATTTCCGTGCCTTGCTGGCGGCGGTGGCCGCGGACGCGGGCCGTCGTCTGTCCCGGCTGCCTGTGCTCACGTCCGCGGAGTTGGCGGATTTGGCACGGTGGAATGACACGGTGACCGTGCTGCCCCGGGCCGAGACTGTGCTGGATCTGATTGCGTCCCAGGATCCGGCGGCGGTGGCGGTCCGTGCTGGTGACACAGCGTTGACCTATGGCGAGTTGTGGCAGCGTTCGGCGGATGTGGCCGGGTATCTGCTGGCTTCGGGTGTGGGCCCGGATTCGGTGGTGGGTCTGCG
>NZ_JBEZDS010000149.1:0-1603 GCF_040648435.1 Dactylosporangium sp. NPDC049140
TGTGGGTGGGGGCTCGGCTGCCGGAGTACATGGTGCCGGGAGTCTTTGTTGAGCTGGCGGCGTTGCCGCGGAACCGGAACGGGAAGGTGGACCGCGGCGCGCTCGACGGGGTGCAGCTGCCCGTCGGGGTCTCGTTCGTGGCGCCGTCCGGGCCCGTGCAGGAAGTGCTCGCCGCGATCTGGACCACGCTGCTCGGGGTTGAGCGCATCGGTGTGCACGACGACTTCTTCACCCTCGGTGGGCATTCGCTGCTGGCCACGCAGGTGTTGTCTCGTGTGCGGGTCGCGTTCGGGGTCGAGGTGCCCGTCGATGCCATGTTTGACGCGCCGACCATCGTTGGGCTTGCGGCGGCTATCGCTGCGGCTACACCTGGGTTGACGGCGCCGCCCGTCGAGCCCGCTGGGCGGGACCTTGCGTTGCCGTTGTCGTTTGCGCAGCAACGGTTGTGGTTCCTCACGCAGCTCGAGCCCGACTCGGTCGAGTACAACATGCCGATCCTGATCCCGGTGCCGGGCGACGTCGATGTGGCCCGGCTGGCGGAGGCGCTGCGGCGGTTGGTGGAGCGGCACGAGGTACTGCGGACGCGGCTCGTGGCCGGGGCCGACGGGGTGCCGTACCAGGTGATCGAGCCGGCCGCGGCGTTCGAGCTCACGGTGGTCGAGCGGTCGGCACACGACTGGATCACCCAGGACGCCACCGTGCCGTTCAACCTGGCCGCGGCGCCGCCGTTGCGGGCCACGCTCCTGCGCGTCGCGCCCGGCGAGCACATGCTGGCGCTGGCGATGCATCACGTGATCGGGGACGAGTGGTCCGACGGCATCCTGCGCCGGGAACTCGCCGCGTTGTACGCCGGGACCGTGCTCGACCCGTTGCCCGTGCAGTACGCGGACTTCGCCGTGTGGCAGCGCACGTGGCTGGCCGGGGCGGTGCTGGAGGAGCAGGTCGGGTACTGGCGGCGGCGGTTGGCGGGTGCGCCCGTGCTGGATCTGCCGACCGACTATCCGCGGCCGGCGGTCCGTTCGTCGGAGGGCGCGGTCATCGACTTCGCGATCCCCGACGACGTGGCGGCGGCACTGCGCACGGTGTCCCGCGCATCCGGCTCCTCCATGTTCATGACCGTGCTCGGGGCCTATGCACTACTGCTGCAGCGGTACTCCGGCCAGGACGACATCGTCGTCGGCACACCCATCGCCAACCGCAACCGGGCCGAGATCGAGGGTCTGATCGGGTACTTCGTCAACACGCTGGTACTCCGCACGGACCTGTCCGGTGACCCCACCTTCGCCGCGCTGCTGGCCCGTGTGCGGAACACAGCACTGGAGGCGTTCGCGCACCAGGACGTGCCGTTCGAGCGGCTGGTGGACGAGCTGGTCACGGACCGGGACCGCTCCCGGACGCCGCTGTTCCAGGTGTTGTTCAACTACTTCGACACCGCCGAGTCGGACGAAGGCGAGGCGGTCGACGACCGTGCCCGCGAGGCCCTGGCCAAGTTCGACCTGCGCCTGATGGTGTCGGAGCGGGGTGATGGTCTGGTTGGTGCGTTCCATTACGCGACGAGGTTGTTCGACGAGTCGACGATCCGGCGGTTGATTGGGCATTTCCA
>NZ_JBEZDS010000150.1:0-1585 GCF_040648435.1 Dactylosporangium sp. NPDC049140
GGCTGACTCGAAAATCTTGAGTGCGTGGGGCAGGCGGCAGCACCGGGGCGGAGCCGCGGTGGTTTGTGTTGGGTCATGCAGCGGCTGGTTCGTCTCGGGTGGTGAGGGTGACCTTCTGTCCGGTGATGCGTTCGAGCTGGGTGATCAGATTGTGTTGGTGGCGTTGGTGGTAGCGGGTCTCGTGGAAGTCGGCGCCGAGGTCGTGGTAACGGGCGGCCGGGTCGTTGAGCAGGTGCCAGACGACGGTGAGGATGGAGTTGCCGGTGGCGACGATGGCGCGCAGTTTGCCGCGGCGTCTGGAGAGGCGTCGGTAGCGTTCGCCGAGGAAGGTGTCGCTGCGGGCCAGGACGGCGGCGATTTCGCCGAGGGTGCTGGCCAGCCAGGGGTTGCCTTTGCCGGTGGTGGCGGGTTTGTTCTTCCCGGCGGACTGGTTGGCGCGTGGTGCGAACCGGGCCCAGGACGCCAGGTGCGCGGCGGTCGGGAACACGGTCATGTCCACGCCGAGTTCGGCGATGAGTTCCTGGGCGCAGGTGACGCCGATCCCGGTGATCTCATCGAGCTGTGTGACCTGAGCCTCGTATGGGCCGATCGCAGCCTCGATCGCGGTGCTCACCTCGGCGATGTCGGCGGTCATGGCGTCGACGCGGTCGAGCATCTTGGCGCACAACAACGCGTGGTGGTCTTGGAAATGGCCGGTCAACGCCTCACGGAGTTGACCGATCTTCGAACGGAGCCGGCCACGGGCCAGTTCAGCGAGGACCTGTGGGTCGCGTTGCCCGGCGATCATCGCGGCCAGGATGGCCCGGCCGGAGACCCCGAACATGTCCGAGGCCACTACGGAGAGTTTGATCTGCGCGTCCTCGAGGAGCTTTTCCAGACGCTGCTTCTCCCGGGTCCGGTCCCGGATCAGGGAACGGCGGTAGCGAGTGAGGTCCCGCAGCCGGCGGATCGGCTTGGGCGGTACGAAGCTGGGTGCGCACATGCCCCGTTCGACGACCTTGGCCAGCCAGACCGCGTCGAGTTTGTCGGTCTTGGGCCGGCCGGGTACGTGCTTCACGTGTGTGGCGTTGAGCAGCCAGCACTCGAACCCCTCAGCTTCGAGGAGATAGAACACCGGTTTCCAGTAGTCCGACGTGGCCTCCATCGCCACCCTGGTCACACCCAGTTCCCGCAGCCGGTCGGCCAGGCGTAGTAGCGCGCCGGTGGTCGTGGCGTATTCGGCCACCTCTTGCCGGCGCCGGCCGGGTACCCGCTCGTTGGGCACCCGGATACACGCCATCAGACCGGCTTTGCCGATATCCAGTGCGGCAACCCGCTCCACAAGCTGAACAGTTTCGTCGGTTGCTTCCATCCCCTTGCTCCTCGTCATGCACCACGCGAACACCTATCAGGTGGCTGCCCGCGGGGCCGAGGGACAACAAGAGGCGGACTCGCGTGCTCGAAGCAACAATGCAGGGCCCTGGAACCGGCTCCCAGCGTCAGACTACTTAACGGTCTCATCGAACCAAGCCGCGACGACGTCGGCGGGCAACCATCCCATTTTCCCACCCGCCAGGGCGTCCACAAGGGACACAGATGACTACTT
>NZ_JBEZDS010000151.1:0-1582 GCF_040648435.1 Dactylosporangium sp. NPDC049140
GCCGTGGCCGGCGGCCATCATGGCGGGCAGGACGGCGCGGGCGCACAGGAACGCGGAGGTGACGTTCGTGTCCATGACGTGGTGCCAGTCTTGGAGGGTGGTCTCGTGCGCGGGCGCACCGGCGGTGATCCCGGCGCAGTGCACGAGGGCGGCGACCGGGCCGGGGTCCTTGAGCGCGGCCTGGACGCCTGCCTCGGTGGTGAGGTCGCCGTCGGCGCGGTCGACGCCGTGGACCTGGTAGCCGTCGGCGGCGAGCCGGGCCGCGACCGCCGACCCGATCCCGCCGGCCGCGCCCGTCACCACGACCAGGTCAGGCACGGAACACCGCGTACTCGGCGATCAGGTCCTCGTCGAGCGTGACCCCGAGCCCCGGCCCGTCCGGCACGACCAGCGCACCGTCCACGAGGGACGGTCGCTCGAGCGGCAGGTCGTCGCGCAGGGGGTTGGGCAGCCGGTTGTACTCGTAGATGGGCACGTTCGGCGTGGCCGCGGCGAACTGCAGGGCGGCCGCGAGCCCGACGGCCGACCCGACGCCGTGCGGGGACACGGCGACGTGGAACGCGTCGCACAGCGCCGCGATGCGCCGGGCCTCGGTGATGCCGCCGGCCCGGGCCAGGTTCGGCATGACCACGTCGACCGCCCGCCGCAGCAGGAACTCCCGGTAGCCGTACCGCGTGAACTCGCTCTCGCCCGTCACCACCGGGATGTGCACGGCCGCGCGGACCTCGGCCAGCCCGGCCACGTCGTCGGTCGCCAGCGGCTCCTCCAGCCAGCGCACGCCGAGCGGCTCCAGGGCGAGCCCGAGCCGCACGGCCGTCTTGACGTCGTAGGCGCAGTTGAGGTCGACGTGCAGCGCGGCCCGGCCGGCCATCGCCTCGACCACCGCCCCGGCGTGGGCCAGGTCCGTCGCCTCGCCCCGGCCCAGCTTGAGCTTCACCGCCCGGAAGCCGGCGTCCACGAAGGACAGTGCCCGCTCGGCCGACTCCGCGGTGGTCGGCAGGAACGGGATCGGCGAGGCGTACACCGGCACCCGGTCCCGGACCGGGCCGCCGAGCAGCCGGTGGACCGGCAGCCCGGCGGCCTTGCCGCGCAGGTCCCACAGGGCGAGGTCGACGCCGCTGATCGCCTCCAGGTAGAAGCCGCCGGTGCGCCCGGCGCCGGCCTGCGCGCCGAACATGAGCTCCCACAGCGCCTCCGACGCGCCGGCGTCCCGCCCGAGCAGCATCGGCGCGAGCACGCTGCCGACGATTGTCGCGGTGACGCGCGGCTCCGGCAGCCCGTAGGCCTCCCCGATGCCCTCCAGCCCGTCGGTCGTGCGGATACGAACGAGGGTGGTGTACTGCCCGAGCCGCGGCAGCACCCGATGGCTGGACGCGGGCGTGAGCAGCCAGTCGGGCACCGCGTCGCGGCTGCCGTAGACCCGCTCGAACGGAGCGGACAGGGCGACGGCCTCGACGGAGGCGATGGTGAGCTTCACGGTATCCCTTACTTGATGAGGGCGTTCATCCGGTCGCGGGCCGAGGTGAGCGCGTCCTTCGGCGTCTTCTTGCCGATGAGGATCGACTGCACCTCCTCGGCGAGG
>NZ_JBEZDS010000152.1:0-1551 GCF_040648435.1 Dactylosporangium sp. NPDC049140
CTAGTAGTGCTTTGTTAGGTGCGGCGTGTCGTGGGGTCGCTGGGTGGGTGCGGGTAGTTTCATGTGTCGGTGACCCCTGATGAGCTTTCGGTTGTGCGGCAACGCTTGGAGGCGTTCGCGGCGGAGGTGTTCGCGCCGTTGACCCGGTCGGATCAGCGGGCGAAGGGTGTGACGTATCTGCGTGGGCTGCTGCTGGACGGGCGGCGCAAGTCGATGCAGCCGATGGCGGAACGGCTCGGGGTCGATCATCAGGGGTTGCAGCAGTTCGTGACGACCTCGACGTGGGACACCGCGGCGGTGCGGGCCCGGCTGGCTCGCCGGGCGGTCGAGCTGATCGAGCCGGTCGCGTGGGCGATCGATGACACCGGGTTCCCTAAGGACGGCTCGGGTTCGCCCGGCGTGGCCCGGCAGTACTCCGGCACCCTGGGGAAGGTCGCGAACTGCCAGATCGGAGTGAGTGTCCACGCGGTCACCGACACGGCGTCGTGTCCGCTCGACTGGCGGTTGTTCCTGCCAGAGTCGTGGGACACCGTCAAGGCCGGACCGGCGGCGGTGCAAGCGGCCAAGGCCAGGCAGCGCAAGACCTTGACCAACGCACCCCGGGCCGCCGCGCCGGCCCCGCTCACCGCGGTCGAGGTCGATGTCGAGGCGGTGACTGAGGCGGCCCGGCACCGGCGCCGCAAGTCCGCGATCCCGGACGGTGAGGGCCACCGTCCGAAGTGGATGCTCGCGGTCGAGATGCTCGACGGGCTCGCCGAACACGGGCTGCGGCCACCCCTCATCGTCGCGGACTCCGGCTACGGCGACAGCGGCCCGTTCCGCGCCGCCCTCGACGAACGCGGCATCGCTTACAGCGTCCAGGTCAAAGGTGAAACCCTCGCCCACCCCGCCGACGCCACGCCCGTGGCGCGCAGCTGGTCTGGACGAGGCCGCCCACCCACCCGCCCGGACTACCCCGACGATGCGATCAGCGTGGCCCAGCACGTCCAGGGCGCCGGCCCGGCCGCGGCGGTCACCGTGTCCTGGCGTGAGGGCAGCAAAGGCACCCTCACCTCCCGGTTCGTGTTCCTGCGGGTCCGTCCGGCCGGGCACCGCATCCTCCGCAACCCCGACGGCAGCCTGCCCGAACGGTGGCTGATCGCCCAATGGCCCGACACCGAGCCCGAACCCGTCACCTACTGGCTGTCCAGCCAACCCGCCGACACCCCCGCCGCCGACCTGATCCGCACCGCGAAAATCCGATGGCGGATCGAACACGACTACCGCGAACTCAAAACCGGCCTCGGCCTCGACCACTTCGAAGGCCGCTCCTTCACCGGCTGGCACCGCCACGTCACCCTCGTCACCACCGCGCACCTGTTCATCACCATGCTCAGGCTCGACCCAAAAGCGGATGCGCCGGCCTGACCCTCTACAAGGTCATCCACGAGCTGCAACTGCTGCTCGCGACCTGGACCGGCGCATGCCCCACCTGCCACCAAACCGTGAAACCGTTACAGCGCAACAAGCATCGACAAACCTAACAAAGTCCTACTAGGCCCTGTCCTGCCG
>NZ_JBEZDS010000153.1:0-1533 GCF_040648435.1 Dactylosporangium sp. NPDC049140
GGCTCTGGCGCAAAGACGGTGGTGGTCTCGGCGCTCATGCGAGCAGGATTCTGTGTCGTAGCAACGGGAATCCGGCTCTGCCGTACATTTGGCGCTTCAGGAATTTGACCTTGGTGTTGGCGCCTTCGATCGGGCCGTTGCTGTAGGGCAGGGTCAGGCCGGCCACGACGGCGGGCAGGTCCTTGCGCAGGCCGTGGCAGAAGGCGTGCAGCGCGGGCAGGTCGTCTCGGTCCACAGTGTCCAGCCAGGTGTGCAGGTCATGGCCGCGGCGGTGGGTGAGCAACTCGGCGAACTCGCGTATCCGTGCGGCGAGGGTGGTCAGCGGTGGGCAGCTGGCGACGAGGTCGGCCAGGTGCCGGCGGTGCGGTGCGGGTAGGTCGGCGGGCCGGGTCATGAGCCAGGCGACCAGCCGCCGTGGTGATGGCGGTGTGGTGGCCGCGTCCGCGCGGCCCTGGTTGAGGTAGCGCACCAGCAGGTTGGCGCTGCCGGGGTAGCCCTGTTCGCGGATCTCGGCCAGCAGCCGGGTCACCGCGACGCCGGGTTCCTCGGTGAGCCGCCGGCGCAGGTGGTCGCGGTAGGGGTCGACGAGGGTCGCGCGGTACTGGGCCGGGCGCTGCAACTGCTCTGCGGTCGCGGCGCGGGCATACCGTTTGACGGTGTTGAGCGCCCAGCCCAGCCGGCGGGCGCACTCCAGCAGCCCGGCCCCCTGGTTGAGCAGGGTATGCACCGCGGCGTGCCGCTGCCGGGTGTGCTGCTGGCGGGCGAGGGTCATCCTGGGCGGTCCGGCGTGCCAGCAGTTGCTGTGCGCGATCACGGTCTTCTCCACCGCGGCGGCGAGGCCGTGCCACAGATGCCACCGGTCGCTGACCTGCACCGCGCCAGGTGCGCCCTGGCGGATCGCTTCGGCGTAGGTCGCTGACCCGTCCCGGCACACGACCTCGATACCGGGATGGTCGCGCAGCCAGCCGGCGAGGGTGGCGGCCTTGCGATCGGGCAGCACGTCGATGCGGCGGTGCGTGACCGGGTCGATGATCAGCGTGGCGTATCGACGCCCTCGCCGCAGCGAAAAGTCGTCAACACTGACCACCGCCGACGTCGGCGGGGCCGGGACCGGCAGCGCCATCACCTGCCGCAACACCGTCGAACGCGACACCCGGACCCCGAACCGGGACAGCACCGCCGCGCCTGCCCGGCCCGCCACGGTCACACCGGTCTGCGCGATCAACGTCGTCAGCCGGTGCGTGCGCCGGCCCCACCGGGCCGCCAACCGCGGCAACTGCTCCCGGAACGTCCGCCTGGCGCAAGCATGGTTCCGGCATGCCAGCCGCCGCACCCGCAGCTCGAGCACGACACCACGGCCGGCGACCGGCAGGTCCGCCAACCGCCGCACGTGATAGGCGTGCACCCGCCGTGTCCGCCACCCACACCCCGGGCACGCCACCGCCCCCGACCGGGTCCGAGCCCGAATCCGCACCGTATCGCCCTGGTCAACGACTTGATCGACCACTATGGACACCAGCCCGGCGAACAATA
>NZ_JBEZDS010000154.1:0-1514 GCF_040648435.1 Dactylosporangium sp. NPDC049140
CACTTCGGACAAGTCACAGCCCGGACCCGCTACCAACAAGCCTAGAACAGCCCGCAAAAATCCTGCCAAGACCCCTTGACCTAGAGGGGAACCAGTTCAGCGCGCCAGGCCGGCCACGGGCTCATCCACCGAGCGTCACTGCCGCTTGAGGGACCAAGCTCACCGACGGCGGCAGATGAGTGCTGTCACCGGCGGCGCTGCTGAGGCCGATGGACCGATACCGGTTTTAGATCTTCATGGCCGAGCCGGTGGGCGATGACCTGAGCCTGATGGTCGGGATCGGAAGGGACGACCGGAAAGGTCGCGACGTAGCTGCCCGGCATGGCATATCGAAGGCCACTCATATCGCGGGCGTAGTAACTGATCTCGACCACGTCCGGGCGTTCCTCCGGAGCGCGGATCGCTGTATAGCGGCGTACCCACGTGCCGCCGTCCTGGTCGTACCCATCGCGCCACAACATGGCCTCGAGCAGTTCCGCGACCGAGCGTGCCGGCCACATTCGGTCGGCTTGCGCCGTGGCGCGGGCTAGCTCAGATGCGTAGGCTCGCGCGTCGAACCGGAACGTGCTCAATCCAACATCCGGCCCTTCCTTGACCACCGTCTCGATGTCCACCATCCGCCAGCGGTCCCAGATCACCGCAGAGCCAACCTGACGAATCTGGACGGTGAGCTGGTCCTCAGTCGTGTCGGAGCCGCCCAGCGCGACCTCTCGCACGTTCTGCGATGCGGCGAGCCCATGCGGTCCCAGCAGGCGCGAAGGCATGAACCCGGCTACTGGCTTTCCGCAAAAGCCGCCGGGACCGTATGCCGCTGCCACCACATCAACGCCGTCCACGAAGATCCGCATACGGTGTGAACCGAACTCGGCGGCAAACAGCAGCGGCTCCAGCCGCAGGGCACTGACCACAGCATCACCCTAGATCGGCAACATCCAGCGGAAGTTTGATGGGCGTCCGCTCATCGGCTTCTTATTTACTGGTGGTACGACCGCAGCCCGGCCTGGCTGGGTCGAGGTGATCGGTGGGTTCGCTCTCTCATCGGCTGCCCATTGCTGTTTGGTGTGGCTCTCATCTGGCGTGCGTCCTGCCGGTCACCGCGGCGTGGAGAGGCTCCGGAGGGGTTTGCCCAGCTCGAAGAAGCGCTGCCCTCCTCGCTGACATCAACATCGGTCAGATCGAGGAGGGGGAGGACGGCGTGGCACGCGTATCATCGGCATGGACCCGCACAAACGGTCCGCGACCATCGAGATCATCAACAGCCGGGAGAAGGTCCTGGCTCAAGGCCGGTTCGGCACCGACCGCGACGGCTACACCGCGATGCTCAAGCTCGGTCGGCAGCACAAAGACCGGGTCTGGGCAGTAGAAGGATGCAACGGCATCGGCCGGCACATCGCCCAACGACTGGTCGCCGACGGCGAAACCGTGCTCGACGTGCCGGCGAAACTGTCCGCGCGAGCCCGGCTATTTGACACCAACCAGTCTCGCAAGACCGACCCCGCCGACGCCCACTGCAT
>NZ_JBEZDS010000155.1:0-1448 GCF_040648435.1 Dactylosporangium sp. NPDC049140
GAAGCCACATCTCCAGACCCGCGATGTCGAACCCGAACGTCGTCACCGCCAGCAGCACGTCATCCGCAGAGAGGCCAGGACGGTCGGCCATCGCATCCAGGAATGACGCCAGGTTGCCGTGCGAAACCGTGACACCCTTCGGCCGGCCCGTCGACCCCGAGGTATAGATCACGTAAGCGGCCTGCGACGGAACAACCGGACGCGGAACGGCATCTACCAGCTCGACGTCGCCGAGCGGACTATCCAGCACGACCTCGGCCCCGCTGTCAGCCAGGATGTACGACAGACGCTCCGCCGGCAGATCCGGATCCAGCGGCAAATATGTGCCACCGGCCTGCCACACCGCCAACGCCGCCACAGCGAAGTCCGGGCCGCGGTCCAACCGCAGACCGACAATCGACTCAGCGCCCACACCCTGGGCCGTCAACCGTGCGGCCAGACCAGCCGCACGGCGCCACAACTCCCGGTACGTCAGCGACTGCACAGCCACCGCATCCGGTGTCGCCGCCGCACGGGCCGCCACCAACTCGTGCACAGCACCAGACCACGGCACAACCGGGCCACCAGAAGACCAGGTCGCCAGGTCGGCCGCCTCCGCCACACTCAACAACGGCACCTGCGACAGACGACGACCCGCATCCGCCGCCACCGCGGCCAACACCTGCTGGAAGTGCCCGATCAACCGCACGATCCGGGCATCGTCGAACAACGCCGTGCTGTACTGCACCGCACCAACCAGCCCGGACCCGGACTCAACCAGTGAGACGGTCAGGTCGAATCGGACCGGCATCGGCGAAGGCCCGGTCACCCCGTCGAGCACGTCATCGGCCCCGCGGTCCTGCGGATCGCCAGCGGAGTAGTTGAACAGCACCTGGAACAGCGGGGTCCGGGAGCGGTCCCGGTCGACTTCGAGCTCGTCGACCAGCCGCTCGAACGGCAGGTCCTGATGCGCGTACGCACCCAGCGTCTCCGCCCGCACGCGGCCGAGCAGCTCGGCGAAGGTGGGGTCACCGGACAGGTCCGTGCGCAGTACCAGCGTGTTGAGGAAGTACCCGATGAGCCCCTCGATCTCGGACCGGTTCCGGTTGGCGACGGGCGTGCCGACCACGATGTCGTCCTGGCCCGTGTACCGACCGAACAGCGCCGCGGCGGCCGCGAGCGTCGTCATGAACATCGAGCCGCCGGCGACACGCGACACGGCGCGCAGCCCCTCGACGACCTCGGCCGGCACCGGGAACCGCACGATCGCGCCGGCGGCCGAGCGCTGCGCCGGTCGCGGCCGGTCGGTCGGCAGCTCCAGCGTCGGCGCGCCGGCGAGCCGCTCCCGCCAGTAGTCCAGCTGCGCGTCGAGCGCGTCCCCGGCGAGCCAGGCCCGTTGCCAGGCGGCAAAGTCCGCGTACTGCACCGGCAACGGCGCAAGCTCCTCCCCCGCATACAACGCCTCAAGC
>NZ_JBEZDS010000156.1:0-1432 GCF_040648435.1 Dactylosporangium sp. NPDC049140
TCGGCTACTTATCTAATTTGATCTACGACCTGTGCCCGGCCAGGCTGGGTCGAGGTGATCGGCGGGTGGCTCTCACAAGCGGCTGTCCACTGCACGTGGGTGTGACTCTCACATGGCTTGCGTCCGCCGATCACCGTGGCCTGGAGTGGCTCAAGAGGAGACTGCCCAGCTCAAAGTAGCGTTGCCCTCCTCGCCGATCGTCCACAGTGTACGAACGAGGAGAGGTAGCGGATGAGTCGTGTGGTGATTGGGATGGACCCGCACAAGCGGTCAGCCACGATCGAAGTCATCGATCAGCACGAGAACGTCCTGGCGCAGGGCCGGTACGGCACCGACACCGACGGGTACGCGCAGATGCTGGCAGCTGGTCGCCGGTTTCCTGGCCGGACGTGGGCTGTCGAGGGCTGCGCCGGGATCGGCCGGCACATCGCCCAACGCCTCGTCGCCGACGGTGAAACTGTCCTGGACGTGCCGCCGAAGCTGTCATCGCGGGTGCGGGTGTTCGACACGGGCCAGGGCCGCAAGACCGACCCGGTCGACGCGCACAGCGTGGCCGTGGCCGGCCTACGCAGCCCCGGCCTGCGCCAGGTCCGCCTCGACGACGCCACCGTCGCGCTGCGGCTGCTGGTCGACCGCCGCGACGAACTCGGCCACGCCCGCACCGAGACGGTCAGCCGCATCCACCAGTTGCTGCTCGAGATCGTGCCGGGCGGGGCGAAGAAGTTCCTCACCCGCGGCCAGGCCAGCTATCTGCTGCGCACCGCACCCGAACCGGTCGGCATCGTGGCCGAGACCCGCCACCGGCTGGCCCGCGAGCTCATCGACGAACTCACCACCATCGACGAAAAGATCCGCGCCGCCGACAAACAACTACGTGACCTGGTCGCCGCGGCCGGCAGCACCCTGACCGGGCTCAACGGCATCGGCCCGTCCGGCGCAGCCCGCCTCCTCGGCGACATCGGCGACATCGACCGGTTCCGCACCCCCGGGCACTTCGCGTCATGGAACGGCACCGCCCCACTCGATGCCTCCTCCGGCGACCAGAAACGCCACCGGCTATCCAGAGCCGGCAACCGGCGCATCAACCGGGTCCTGCACATCATGGCCATCGTCCAGCTCCGCCACGACACCCCCGGCCGCGCCTACTACCGGCGCCGCCTCGCCGAAGGCAAGACCACCATGGAAGCCATCCGCGCCCTCAAACGCCATCTGTCCGACGTCGCCTACAAACGCATGCTCCACGACGCCCGACGGGCCCGCACGAGCGAGGCGGCGGGTCCAGCAGGACAACCGGGAACGACTCTGCAATCCAGCGCGACCGGCCCAATCCCGACAGCCGGCTCTTCGGACAAGTCACACGCTGAACCCGCCTCCGATCAGCCTAGAACATTCCCCACTCCAACCCCTTGACCTAGAGGGGCGCCATGAGTGC
>NZ_JBEZDS010000157.1:0-1425 GCF_040648435.1 Dactylosporangium sp. NPDC049140
GCTGGGCGCGGTGGGGTCGGAGCGAAGGGGCCGGGTCATCCGTGGCTTGTTCGTGTGGCCAACCGGCATCCGGGAGGAGCCCCATGGACGAGTTGAAACTGCCAGGCAAGCCGTTCGACATTTCGAAGATCGAGGTGTGGGAGGCGTATCGGCAGGTGAGGGAGAACAAGGGCGCTGCCGGGGTGGACGGGCAGTCCATCGAGGGCTTTGAGAAGGATCTGAAGAACAATCTCTACCGGATCTGGAATCGCATGTCCTCGGGCAGTTACTTCCCACCGGCGGTCAAAGCGGTGGAGATACCGAAGTCGCACGGCGATGGGACGAGAATGCTCGGCGTGCCCACCGTCGCGGACAGAATCGCGCAAACGGTGGTAGCGCGGAGGCTGGAGGCGAAGGTCGAACCGATCTTCCACCCGGATTCGTACGGCTACCGGCCGGGACGCTCGGCACTGGACGCGGTAGCGGCATGCCGGCAACGAAGCTGGCGCAGGAACTGGGTCATCGACCTCGATGTCCAGAAATTCTTCGACAGCGTCGACCACGACCTCATCGTCAAAGCGGTAACGGCACACACCGACCAGCCATGGGTAGTGCTCTACGTCAAGCGGTGGCTGCAAGCCCCGCTGGCACTACCCGACGGCAGCGTGCAGCAGCGAGACCGCGGCACCCCGCAAGGGTCAGCGGTCTCTCCTGTGCTGGCAAACCTGTTCCTGCACTACGCGTTCGACGCCTGGATGGCCCGGCAATACCCGTCCGTCCCGTTCGAACGCTACTGCGACGACGCGGTCGTGCACTGCGTCAGCGAACGCCAGGCCCAACACATCCGGGCCGCGATCGCGGACAGGATGGCCCAGGTCGGGCTGCAACTGCACCCGACCAAAACCCGGATCGTGTACTGCAAGGACGGTGACCGGCGAGACAGCTACGAGCACACGTCGTTCACCTTCCTGGGGTTCACGTTCCGCGCCCGCGCGGCGCGCAGCAGGCACGGCGAGAAGTTCACCTCGTTCCTGCCCGCGATCAGCACCGACGCCCTCAAGAAGATCAGCGGAGAGGTCCGCCGCTGGCGGCTGCACCGCAGAACACCCCTCACCATCGGCGAGATCGCAAAGAAGATCAACCCGATCATTCGCGGCTGGACCCAGTACTACGGAGCGTTCTACCGCTCCGCGCTGTGTCCCCTCCTCGGGCGCATCAACGCCTACCTGGTGCGCTGGATCCGCAAGAAATACAAACGGCTGCGGTCCCACACGAAGGCGATGGCGTGCTGGCAACGCATCACCAGCCAGTACCCGAAACTCTTCGCCCACTGGGCATGGGTCCGCGCCGCCTGGCAGACAGGATGACAAGAGCTGGGTGACGGGAGACTGTCACGCCCAGATCTGTGAGAGCCGGGAGGTGAGACTCCTCCCGGCTACTCGACCT
>NZ_JBEZDS010000158.1:0-1365 GCF_040648435.1 Dactylosporangium sp. NPDC049140
CTAGTACTGCAACGGCAGTTGGGTTGACCGGGCATGGATGATGTTCGCTGTGGCGGCGGAGATTGAGGCGTGGTCGGCTGAGCTGGATCGGTTGCATGAGCGGATCGGGCGGCGGTTTCGCCGGTCGGAGCCGCGGCGGCGGGTTCGGGACTACGTGTGTGGGCTGGTCGCGGGGTTGGAACGCAAGAACGGCTGGACCGTGGCCGAGCATGCGGGTGAGGTGTCCCCGGATGGGATGCAGCGGTTGCTGCGTTGGGCCGATTGGGATGTGGACGCGGTGCGTGATGACGTGCGCGACTACGTGATCGAGCATCTCGGCTGCCGGGACGGGGTGCTGATTGTCGATGACACCGGGTTCGTGAAGAAGGGGACCCGCTCGGCCGGGGTGCAGCGGCAGTACTCCGGCACGGCCGGGCGGACGGAGAACTGCCAGGTCGGCACGTTCCTGGCCTACCGCAGCGACGCCGGTCATGCGTTGATCGACCGGGAGTTGTATCTGCCGGCGTCGTGGACCGATGACCGAGACCGGTGCCGCGCGGCCGGCATTCCGGATGAGGTCGGGTTCGCGACGAAGCCGGAACAGGCCAAGGCCATGCTGGCCCGGGCGCTGGATGCGGGCGTGCCGTGTTCGTGGGTGACCGCGGATGAGGCCTACGGTCAGGTGAAGTCGTTGCGGGTGTGGCTTGAGGAACGCGGCGTCGGCTATGTCATGGCGACCCGCCGCAACGACGACGTGGTCACGACCGGCATGGGCTTCGTCCGGGTCGATGAACTGGTCGCTGCGCTGCCGGCCTCGGCGTGGCGGCGGCTGTCCGCCGGTGCCGGCGCGCACGGCCCGCGCATCTACCAGTGGGCGCGGACCCCGATCCGGGTGTCTTGGCAGCCGGGCCGCGGGCACTGGGTCCTCGCTCGCCGCCACCCTGACACCGGCGAGCTGGCCTACTACGTCTGTTACGGTCCCCGCCGCTCGACCCTCGCAGACCTGGTCTGGGTGGCCGGCTGCCGCTGGGCGATCGAGGAATGCTTCCAGCAGGCGAAAACCGATGCCGGCCTGGATCATTACCAGGTCCGGGATTGGCGGGCCTGGTACGCCCACATCACCCTGTCCATGGCCGCCCACGCCTGGCTCACCGTCGCCAAAACGCTTGCCGCAAAAGGGGAACCCGCCCCGGCGAGGATATGATGATCGGCTACACCGTACCGGAGATCCGCCGGCTGCTCATCGCGTTCCTCCTGCGACACGCCCATCGACCAGACCGCATCTGGGCTTGGTCACACTGGCGCCGCCGACGCCAATACCAAGCCCGCCTCAGCCACTACCGACGACGCGGCCACCCACTCACCTAACTGCCGTTGCAGTACTAG
>NZ_JBEZDS010000159.1:0-1361 GCF_040648435.1 Dactylosporangium sp. NPDC049140
AACTGGACCACCACGACGAACCTCGAGCCGGCCTGGGGCCTCGCCACGTCGGTCGTCGACCAGAACAGCCGCCGCACCGACATGACGTACGACGGCCTCGGCCGGCTTACCGGGGTCTGGCTGCCGGACCGGTCCAGGACGGCGGGCGCCACCGCCAACATGACGTACGACTACCTGATCCGCGCCACCGGCGCGAACGCGGTCATCACGCACACCATGAATCCGTCCGGCGGGTACACCACCTCCTACTCGCTGTACGACGGCCTGGTCCGCGAACGGCAGACGCAGACGGACTCGCCCTCGGGCGGCCGGCTGCTCACCGACGTCTTCTACGACACCGCCGGACGCCGCTCGCGCACCTTCGAGGTGTATCACGACGCCTCCGGTGCGCCGGGCACCTCGATCGTGGCCCCGGTCGACGAGGGCCTCACGATCCCGTCGCAGACGCGGCTGCTCTATGACGGCGCGGGCCGGGAGATCGCGGAGATCTTCCAGCCGTACAACAGCGAACGCTGGCGGACCGAAACCTACTACGGCGGCGACTACACCGCGGTCACCCCACCGCTGGGCGGCACGGGCAGCCTGACCCGCACCGACGAGGACGGCCGCACGACCGAGCTGTGGCAGTTCGCGACGCGAATCCCGGGCAACCTCAACTCCGACCCGAGCACCTACGACAAGACCACCTACTACTACAACCGGCGCGGGCTGCCGTCGAAGGTGGTCGACCCGGCCGGGTTCGAGTGGACGTACGACTACGACCTGCGCGGGCGCAACACATCGTCGAAGGACCCGGACAGCGGGACCACGACGAAGGAGTACGACAACGCGGGGCGTCTGACGAAGACGACCGACGCCCGCGGCAAGGTGCTCGTCACCACGTACGACAACCTCGACCGCAAGATCGGCCTGTACCAGACCTCGATCACGGCGGCCAACCAGCTAGCCGGTTGGACGTACGACACGACGAAGTTCGAGGACGGCGTCACCAACGCCAAGGGCTACCCGACGGCGTCCATCCGGTACGTCAGCGGCCAGCAGTACAAGTCGACGGTCGTGCAGTACAACGACCGCTACAGGGCCACCGTCTCCACGGTCACGATTCCGGCGTCCGAGACGGGTCTGGCCGGCGACTACACCTACTACACCGGGTACAACCCCGACGGCACCGTCAACAGCCTCGGTTCGCCGGGCGTCGGTGACCTGCAGTCCGAGACGACCGTGACCGGGTACAACGCGCTGGGGATGACCGACAACGTCAGCAGCTTCTACGGCGCCGACCAGCGCCGGTGGCTGGTCGAGCGCACGTCGTTCAACGCCCTGGCCCAGCCGACTCAGTACTCGCTCTTCAACGGCACGAC
>NZ_JBEZDS010000160.1:0-1360 GCF_040648435.1 Dactylosporangium sp. NPDC049140
GCGGTCCACCTTCCCGTTCCGGTTCCGCGGCAACGCCGCCAGCTCAACAAAGACTCCCGGCACCATGTACTCCGGCAGCCGAGCCCCCACCCACACCCGCAACGCCTCAACCGACAACGACTCGTTCCCGGCCGGCACCACGTAGGCGATCAGGCGCCCGTCCTCGGCCACCACCGCGGCGTCCGCGACACTCGCCGAAGCCCGCAGCGTGGCCTCCACCTCACCGGGCTCGACCCGGAACCCACGGACCTTCACCTGATCATCGGCACGACCAACGAACTCCAACACCCCATCAGCCCGCCACCGCGCAACATCACCAGACCGGTACAACCGCGACCCGCCCGGCCCAGCCACAAACCGCTCCGCCGTCAACTCCGGACGACCCACATACCCTCGCGCCAGACCCACACCACCGATGAAAATCTCCCCCGGCACACCGACCGGCACGGGGTTCAGCACGACATCCAACACATACACCTGCACATTGCCCAACGGCCCACCGATCGGCGGATCCCCCACCGCATCCCCGGCACAGTCCATCGTGGTCGCCAACACGGACACCTCAGTCGGCCCGTACGCGTTGAACACCCGCGCCCCCACCGACCACGACCGCGCCAACCCACCACTCACCCGCTCCGAGCCGACGATCCACGACCCGACACCGGGCACCTCCACCGGATCCAGCTGGGACAACAACGACGGCACCACACTCGCCGCCGTAACACCCTCGGCCCGGATCAACGCCGCCAACGCCCGCGGCTCCGCACGCTCCGCCGCCGACGCCATCACCAACGTCCCACCGACCGTCAGCACACCAGCCAGATCGATCACCGCGGCGTCGAACGAGAACGACGCGAACTGCAACGCCACACGACCCAGCTTCGGCGCGATCTGCACAGCCAGATTCAACACACCCGCGTGCGGCACCACGACGCCCTTCGGCACACCCGTCGACCCAGACGTGTAAATCACATACGCCGCCTGCCCACCCCGCACAGCCGGCAACACACCGTCATACGACGGCAGCTCAAGACCCGACTCCAAAATCAGCACAGCACCCGCATCAGCCACCATGAACGCCAGCCGCTCCGCCGGGAACTCCGGATCCAGCGGCAGATACGCCGCACCAGCCCGCCACACACCCAACACCGCCGCCACAAAATCGACGGACCGGTCCAGACGCAGACCCACCACCGAATCCGGGCCCACACCCGAAGCCAGCAGATACCCGGCCACATCCGCCGAACGCTGCCACAACTCGCCATAGGTCAACGCCGTGTCACCAGCACGGACCGCCACCGCCGCCGGATCCTGGGACGCGATCAGATCCAGCACAGTCTCGCCACGGGGCAGCACGGTC
>NZ_JBEZDS010000161.1:0-1343 GCF_040648435.1 Dactylosporangium sp. NPDC049140
GTGGCTCAGGCGTCCGGGCGAAAGGGTGACGGAATCCGCTCTCCCGTCTTCTCCAACTCCTCAGCAGCCCATCGTGGTATGGGTGGCGGCCATTCGCGACTCCAGGAGATCAGCGTCAAACGAATCCGGGACTGCTCGCTTATTACAGCCAGCGCACGAAGGCAACGTCGGGCTTTGAAAAGATCCTCATCTGCATACACGAATTGACCGACCAGGCTTTCGAGCAGTTCCACGGCGTCGTCGTACCGAAAAGCACTAAGTACGTCCACGATGCGTTCGGGGTGAGGCGGCCTGACGTTCGACACCAGCAGTTCGCATAGCACCGGGCTGATATCGACAAGCCCGCCCGCAGCAGCGAGGCCGACAATAGTTTCGAACTCGTCCCACCGAGTCTGGCCCGCAAGCCTTCGTACGACAAGGGCCGCGGCGCTTCTGAATTCCGGAATTTCGGCGAGCACCAGGCGCGCGGCCTCCTCGCCCGCGAGACCTTGTGGCGCAATACTGAAGACGCGTTCGATGAGGCGGTCCACCTGTTCGGGCTGTGGGACCGATTGAGGGAAAGGTCGAGGGCCACCGATTTCGTAGGGCTTCTCGCCCCAGTTATCCACGTCCCATGGTGTGTCTTGCCATGGAGACTTGATCCTGCCCGCGGCGATGAGTGCGCGCGAGTGGGCATCGTTGCGGTATTCCAGCGGGATAACCGCCAACGGAAGTGGCTTGCCCGTCGATCGCGATCGTGCGGATTCGGGCCGCGTCATGTTCCGAGGGCCTGGGCCGCGAGCCATCCACTCCATCAACGGCACTTCAAAATCACCCCAAGAGTGGCCGATCGTGACCAGCACGTCGTCCGGATCCCACTCAATATCGGCCATAGCTGTAGAGCTTACGCCGGAATTGCGGTCGATTCCAGCGCGTCCGTTCGACAGACAGACCGGGCGCGCCCTCGAGCGACCACAGGTCAACCCCTTCGGTATGGATTCGCAGTCCAGCCAACATTGAAACTACCGAGATCATGTCCGTCAAACAACGCTTCCGTCTCTCTCCCTGAAAGCTTATTCGTCGGAGTGACCAGCCTGTTCGCCGGAACTCGGAGATGACCAATATCGGGAGCCTGTTCAATAACGTCACTCCTGACCGTCCAATCCGACGTTTGCACGAACGCCTCGGGATCGCGAGAGACGGAGACGAAAGGACTGAAGGTCTTATCATTCCTCAACGCATGATCGTTCGCAATGTTTTGTTTGAATCCGGGATTACCCTTGAACACCTCCCACATAGCGTCAGCCCGCTCCTCAGAGATTTTTGGCTGCAACGACTTGGGGTCATTGCGGTCCGCAAATCTG
>NZ_JBEZDS010000162.1:0-1230 GCF_040648435.1 Dactylosporangium sp. NPDC049140
GGGTCCGGCAACGGTCGGGCCTTGCCACGATCTCGTCCGTGCGAAGCAAGCAACCGGCCTCGGTCCGGCTGACCCTCGTCGTCGCCGCGTTCGTCGCCGGAGCCGGTGCCTGCACGAACACCGCCAAGCCGGCCGCCGTCGAGCGGTCGGCGCCGGCACCCGCCGCGTCCCCGGCCCGCCCCACGACGCTCAGCGTCGTCGCGGCAGGGGACCTGTTCGTGCCGCCCGACCTGACCGCGCAGGCCGCCACCGACGCACGCACGGCCGGCAAGCCCGGCCACGACTTCACACAGATTCTCGCCGCGGTCGCCCCGATCATCCGGCCGGCGGATCTCGCGGTCTGTCACGTGGAGCAGCCGCTCGCCCCGCCAGAGGGCCCGTTCACCGGCTGGCCAACCTTCAGCGCGCCCCCGCAACTGGTCGACGCCGCGGCCGACGCCGGCTTCGACACCTGCTCCACCGCGTCGAACCACACCCTGGACCACGGCGAGGAAGGCGTACGGCGCACCCTGGACAACCTCGATCGGGTCGGACTGCACCACAGCGGATCGGCGCGCTCCGAGGCGGAAGCCGCCACGCCCAACGTCTTCAGCGTGCGCGGCGTGAAGGTCGCGCAGCTGGCGTACACGTTCAGCCTCAACGGCATCAAACGGCCGCCGGACAAGCCGTGGATCGCCAACCCCATCGACGTCCCGAGGATCCTCCAGGAGGCGCACGCGGCCAAACAGGCCGGCGCCGAGATCGTCATCCTGTCCATGCACTGGGGGTGGACCGAATTCCAGAACGCGCCGGACGCCGACCAGATCAACCAAGCCACACGGTTGCTCGCCAGCCCTGACATCGACCTGATCATCGGCATGCACGTCCACGTCGTGCAGCCGTTGGAGAAGATCGGCGACAAATGGGTCGCGTACGGACTGGGCAACCTCTTGTGTCGTTTCTCGGACGGCACACCGGAGAAGACCCAGGACTCGGTCGTGCCCCGGTTCACGTTCACCGAAGTCGCCCCCAGAACGTGGCGGGTCACCGACGTCGAGGTACACCCCATGTTCATGGCATACCACCCGAAGGCCCGCTTGGTCGACGTCGCGGCCGCGGCCAACGGCGTCGCGCCCGGCACCGGCTACGCCGGCATCCTGCAACGCATCTCCGGCAACGTGAACCTGCGCGGCGCCATGGCCGCCGGACTGCACATGGTAGG
Source organism: Dactylosporangium sp. NPDC049140 (assembly GCF_040648435.1). NCBI lineage: Bacteria > Bacillati > Actinomycetota > Actinomycetes > Micromonosporales > Micromonosporaceae > Dactylosporangium > Dactylosporangium sp. NPDC049140. The sequence continues at coordinate 1,202 of NZ_JBEZDS010000162.1, forward strand.
CCCGGCCGCTCCTTGAGCGATCTACTCCG
>NZ_JBEZDS010000163.1:0-1195 GCF_040648435.1 Dactylosporangium sp. NPDC049140
GGGCGCACTCGGATGCCGTCCGGGGCCGGCCACGTCTCGTTCGCGGCACCCACCACATCGATGCCGATCTGGTAGGTGCCGTCGACAACGGTCCATTGCCGACCGTCGAACTGCCGGCGGACGGTGCAGTCCCGGCACCGCCACACCGACACCCACAGCTCCGCGGACCCCCTCATGCCGACACTGAGGGCGCTGTTGCATTTGCCGATCGGAGGGCGCGTTCGAGCGTGTGCCGGCCCGGTCTTCAGATGGCGGTGGCGAGTTCGGTGAACGCGGCGGCGATGCGGAGTCCGCGTGGGGCGTCGAGTCCGAGTTCGTAGTGTCCGCGGCGGAGGTTCTGCATGAAGGCGTGTCCGGCGATGATCGTCTGTGCGGTCCGGTCGGTGCGTAGGCCGCGCATGGGTCTGAGCCGGTGCTTGAGCTGGCTGTGGTCGGCCTCGATCCGGTTGTTGGCGTGCCGTTCGACGTGGTGCCACGCCGAGGGAACCAGCGCATCGAGCACGGCCGGGTACACCGGCGCCGCGTCGGTGATCACCTCGGTGGGTCGCACCTTCAGTGTGGCCATCGCCCGGCGGAAGAACCGGCGTGCCGCAGCGGCGTCGCGGCGGGCGCAGACGAGCACGTCGATGACCTGCCCGTCCTGGTCAACAGCCCGGTATATGTACCGCCAGACACCGTTGACCTTGACGTAGGTTTCGTCGGTGCACCACCTGTCGCCGGGTGCGTGCCGGCACCACCTGGCCGCGTCGGCCAGCAGCGGGGTGAAGCGTTGCCCCCAGCGGAAGACGGTGACGTGGTCGGCCTCGACACCCCGCTCAAGCAGTAACTCCTCGACGTCGCGGTAGGAGAGGTTGTACCGCAGGTACAGCCGGACGGCGACCATGATGACGTCGGGCGGGAACCGGAACCCGGCGAACGCCGACCGTGGTGGCAGGACCGGACGCCGACGGTTCGAGACCTTCACCGATCAAGCCTGCCTGACCAGGGCAACGCTCAACGCAACAGACCCGTCCTGCGCGTCCAAGTCACGCCCTTCCCCGTCAAGCCCCTTTACCAAGGATGCCCTTCAAGCTCCATGGACTCGCTGATCTCGTACGACACGAAGCCGTGGGTTCGTCGGGTCGGTCCGGCTGGTATTCGTCGGCGTCTGGGGCGCGCCCGACACTCGATGGCCTTGGCGGGGTTTGACCGGTTG
>NZ_JBEZDS010000164.1:0-1169 GCF_040648435.1 Dactylosporangium sp. NPDC049140
ACCAGCCTGAAACCCTCGGACGCCTGGTCGACCGGCGGAACGGGCAGCTTCACGTACTCGTACCCGGTGACGTTGCCGCCCGCGCTGGGCGGCGCGGCCCCGGACGTCTCGCTGGCCTACTCCTCGGCGGCCGTGGACGGGATGACCGCCTCGACGAACGCGCAGTCGGACTGGGTGGGCTCCGGCTGGTCGTACAGCCCGGGCTTCATCGAGCGGGCCTACCTCCCGTGCGCCGACGACGGCATCACCGGCTCCGGCGACACGTGCTGGGGGTGGGGCGGGCAGGAGGTGTCGCTCGCCGTCGCCGGCATGTCCGGCGGCCTGGTCTACGACGACGCATCCCACAAGTGGCACCTGTCCGCCGACAACGGCGCGACGATCGAGCTGAAGACGGGCGGGAACAACGGCGCCTACAACGGCGAGTACTGGGTCGTCACGCAGCCCGACGGCACCCGCCTGTACTTCGGCGCGGGTCACCTGCCGGCCGCGGAGGGCGGCACCGGCGTCGACCCGGCATCCAGCGGGGCGTGGACGCAGCCGGTGTACTGCCCGAAGTCCGGGGATCCGTGCTACAGCTCCGGCACCGGGACGAACAGCTTCACGCCGAACATGGCGTACCGGTGGAACCTCGACTACGTCGTCGACCCGCACGGCAACGCCACGACGTACTCGTACGGCACCGAGACGAACTACTACGCCCGCAGCAGCGCGCACACCCTGACCTCCTACACCCGCGCCGGCTACCTGAAGCAGATCAACTACGGCTGGCGGGCCTCCGACGTCGCCGGGCAGGCCACGCCGAACCCGGCCGCCGAGGTCGTGTTCAGCACGGTGCAGCGGTGCAAGGGTACAGCCACCGAGTGCTCCACTGTGGACAACCTGACGAAGACGACGGCGCCGGACTGGCCGGACACCCCGTTCGACCAGATCTGCAAGTCCAGCGGCACCTGCCTCATCGGCGGCATCTCGTACTTCTCCACGGTCGAGCTGAGCCAGATCCAGACGCTGGTGAACAAGGGCGGCACGTACAAGCCGGTCGACACCTACGCCCTGGCGCACTCGTTCCCCGACCCGAACGATGGTTCCAGCCCGTCGCTGTGGCTGGACTCCATCACCCACACCGGCAACAACGCCACCACCGCCGCCGCCCTGCCGCCGGTCATCTTCAC
>NZ_JBEZDS010000165.1:0-1141 GCF_040648435.1 Dactylosporangium sp. NPDC049140
TCCGCCTGCCACCGCACCACATCCCCGGTCCGATACCACCGCCCACCATCCGGCCCAGCCACAAACCGTTCCGCCGTCAACTCCGGCCGCCCCCGATACCCGCGAGCAAGACCAGGACCACCCACGAACAACTCACCGGCCACCCCGACCGGCACCTCATGCAGGAACCGGTCCACCACCAACAGCCGCGACCCGCCGAACGGCACACCAATCGACGGCCCACCATCAACATCCACCGACGCGACCACAGTCACCTCGGTCGGCCCGTAGGCGTTCAGCAACCGCCGACCCGACGACCACAACCCCGCCAACTGCCCATCCAAACGCTCACCACCACTGATCAACACCCGCAACCCCGGCATCCCCGCCGGGTCCAGCAACGCCAGCAACGACGGCGGCAACAACGCCACCTCCACCCCAGCCCCATCCACCAACGCCGCCAACCGCCCCGGATCCCCGCGGTCCTCCTCACCCGCAATCACCAAACGCCCACCAAACCCCAGCGCAAGACACACATCCCACACCGAAGCGTCAAACCCGAACGACGCAAACAACAACACAGCCAACGGCGGTACCTCCCCACCAAACACCACCCGCTGACCAGCCAACAAACACACCAACCCACGATGCGTAACCTGCACACCCTTCGGCCGGCCCGTCGACCCCGACGTGAACAACACATACGCCACCTGATCCGGAACCCGACCCACCACCGGCGGCGTCACAGGCTGCCCCGACAACAACACCCGCGTCACCGCGTCGTCCAGCACCACCGTCCGGACCTGCCCAACCGGCAGATCCCCCACCGTGTCATCCGAACCCACCAGCACCTGCACACCACCATCAGCGAGCATCACCGCCAGCCGCTCCACCGGATGCTCCGGATCCAACGGCACATACGCCCCACCCGCCTGCCACACCGCCAACACCGCAACCACAAACTCCACACCCCGCGGCAGACACACCCCCACCACAACCTCAGTACCAACACCCATCGCCCGCAGCAAATGCGCCAGCCGGTTCACCCGCTCCCACAACTCCGCATACGTCACAACCTCATCACCACACCGGACCGCCTCCGCATCCGGCGTAGCCGCCACCCAACCCGCCACCAGATCCGGCAACAACTCCACCCGCGCAA
>NZ_JBEZDS010000166.1:0-1096 GCF_040648435.1 Dactylosporangium sp. NPDC049140
CTAGCGGGTCCGGGAAGTGGCTTGTCCGAAGTGCTGGCTGTCGGGATTGAGCCGGCCGCGCTGGATTGCAGAGTCGCTCCCGTTTGCCCTCCCGGGCCCGTCCGGATCCGTTTGGCGTCGTTGACCATCTGTTGATAGACCACATTGGACAGTCGGCGTTTGAGGCTGCGCATGGCTTCCATCGGGCTCTTGCCCGCGGCGAGTTTGCGTCGATAGTAGGCACGGCCTTCGGTGTCGTTGCGGAGCTGGACGATGGCCATGATGTGCAGGACCCGGTTGATGCGCCGGTTCCCGGCCCGCGACAGCCGGTGACGCCGCTGGTCACCGGAGGACGCGTCGATGGGTGCGGTGCCGTTCCAGGACGCGAAATGGTCCCGGCTGGCGAACCGGTCGACGTCGCCGACGTCACCGAGGAGCCGAGCCGCGCCGGACGGGCCGATGCCGTTGAGCTGCTGCAGCGTGCTGCCGGTCGAGGCAACCAACTCGGTCAGCTGCGCGTTGGCGGCCTTGATCTTCTTGTCGATCACGGCGACCTCAGTGATCAGTTCCGAGGCCAGCTGCCGGCGTGTGCGACCGACGATGTCACGCGGCCGGACCGTGCTGAGCAGGGCACGGGCCTGCGGCGCGGACAGGAACTGCTTCGCCCCGCCGGGCACGAGCTCGAGCAGCAGCTGGTGCAGCCGGTTGAGTGTTTCGGTCCGAGCCCGCCCCAGCGCGTCACGGCGGTCGACGAGCAGCTTCAACGCCACCGTGGTGTCATCGACCGTGACCTGCCGCAACCCGGTCGCGCGTAGGGCGGCGACCGCCACGCAGTGGGCGTCGGCGGGATCGGTCTTGCGGGACTGGTTGGTTTCGAAGAGCCTGGCCCGCGCGGACAGTTTCGCGGGCACGTCAAGCACGGTCTCGCCGTCGGCGACCAAACGCTGAGCGATGTGCCGGCCGATGCCGTTGCAGCCCTCGACCGCCCAGACCCGGTCTTTGTGCTGCCGGCCCAGCTTGAGCATGGCCTGGTAGCCGTCGCGGTCCGTGCCGAACCGGCCCTGCGCCAGGACCTTCTCCCGGCCGTTGATGATCTCGATAGTCGCGGACCGCTTGT
>NZ_JBEZDS010000167.1:0-1090 GCF_040648435.1 Dactylosporangium sp. NPDC049140
AGGTCGGAGGCCTTGAAGAAGCCGGAGTCGACCAGCTTCGACTTCACGTCGTCCTTCGTGACCACGACCGGTGGGAGGAGGTAGGAGGGAACGACCTTGACGCCGTTGTTGTACGTCTTGGTGTCGTTGGTCTCCACCGCGGTGCCCTTGTTGATCGCGTCGACCATCTTCGCGACCTGGTCGCCGAGGGTGCGGGTGTCCTTCCAGACCGTCATGGACTGCTTGCCGGCCAGGATGTTCTTGGTGTTGGCCAGGTCGGCGTCCTGCCCGGTGAGCAGCGGCCAGTCACCGCCGGGCTTGTACCCGTGGGAGTCCAGCGACTGCGCGATACCCAGGGCCAGGGAGTCGTTCGGCGACAGCACGACGTCGACCTTCTTGCCGCCGGTGTAGAACGAGTTCAGCCGGTTGTCCATCTCGGCCTGGGCCGTCTCGGTCTTCCAGCCGTTGATCGAGACCGTCTTCCAGTCGTCGTTGCTGGCCAGCTTCTTACCCGACGGGATGACGAGCTTGCCGCTGTCGACGTACTGCTTGAGCACGTCCCAGGCGCCGGCGAAGAAGAACTTGGCGTTGTTGTCGTCGGAGGAACCGGCGAACGGCTCGAGGCTGAACGGGCCCTTGCCCGCGTCCAGGCCGAGCTTGGACACGATGAACTGGCCCTGCAGCTGCCCGACCTTGTAGTTGTCGAACGTCGCGTAGTAGTCCACGTTCGGGCTGGAGTTGATCAGCCGGTCGTACGCGATGACCTTGACCTTCTTGTCCGCGGCCTGCTGCAGCACCGGGGCCAGGGCCGTACCGTCGATCGACGCGATGACCAGGATCTTCGCCTTGTCATTGATCATGTTCTGGAGCTGGGTGATCTGCTGGTCGACCTTGTTGTCGGCGTACTGCAGCGAGGTCTTGTACCCGGCCTTCTTCAGCAGGTCCTCGAGGTGGGCACCGTCGTTGTTCCAGCGCTCCAGGCTGCGGGTCGGCATGGCGATACCGACCAGCGCGGGACCACTGTCACCACCGCCGGCGGTGTCGTCCTTACGGGTGTCACTACAAGCCGACGTCGCGGCCAGCGTGACGGCCAGGGCGGTGGCGGCCAGGA
>NZ_JBEZDS010000168.1:0-1027 GCF_040648435.1 Dactylosporangium sp. NPDC049140
GGTCTCATCGAACCAAGCCGCGACGACGTCGGCGGGCAACCATCCCATTTTCCCACCCGCCAGGGCGTCCACAAGGGACACAGATGACTACTTATAGAATTTGATCTACGACCTCAGCCCGGCCAGGCGGGGTCGAGGTGGCCGACGGGATCGCTCTCATCATCGGCTGTCCACGGCATCAGGGTGTGACTCTCATTTGGCGTGCGCCCGCCGGCCACCGCTGCCGGGAGTGGCTCAAGAGGGGTGTGCCCAGCTCAAAGTAGCGTTGCCCTCCACGGCGATCGTCCACTGTGTACGAGGCGAGGGAGAACGCGATGGGCCGTGTGGTGATCGGGATGGATCCGCATAAACGGTCGGCCACAATCGAAGTCATCGACGAACGGGAACAGGTCCTGGCCCGCGGCCGGTACGGCACCGAGGCCGACGGATACCAGCGGATGCTCACGACCGGCCGTACTTTCCCCGACCGGGTGTGGGCGGTGGAGGGCTGCGCCGGGATCGGCCGGCACATCGCCCAGCGACTCGTCGCCGACGGTGAAACCGTCATCGACGTGCCCGCGAAACTGTCCGCCCGGGTCCGGGTCTTTGACACCGGTCAGGGCCGCAAGACCGACCCGGTCGACGCGCACAGCGTGGCCGTGGCCGGTCTGCGCACCCCGGGCCTGCGCACGGTGGCCGCGGACAGCCGCACCGTCGTGCTGCGGCTGCTCGTCGACCGGCGTGACGAACTCGGCCGGGCCCGCACCGAGGTCGTCAGCCGCATCCACCACCTGCTGCTCGAGCTGATCCCCGGCGGGGCCAAGAAGTTCCTCACCCGCGGCCAGGCCAGCTACTTGCTGCGGACCGCGCCGCCACCGGCGGGCATCGTCGCCCAGACCCGCCACGACCTGGCTCGCGAGCTCATCGACGAGCTGACCATCATCGACGCCAAGATCAAGGACGCGGACCAGCGGCTGCGGCAACTGCTCACCACCGCCGGCAGCTCGCTGACCGATCTCAACGGCATCGGCCCGTCCGGCGCGGCCCG